>NZ_JBSFJW010000022.1:0-151698 GCF_053598255.1 Streptomyces sp. NPDC001157 | reverse complement strand
AGGGGGGACCCTGTGGGAGAGTAGGACGCCGCCGAACAATTGTTGAGGGAACCCCCGTACCGTTTATTCGGTACGGGGGTTTTCTGCGTTTCAGGTACGGTGGCCGACATGACGTACAAGATCCGTTCCATACGTGCCGACGAGTGGGCTGAGGTCAAGGAGCTTCGGCTTGAGGCGTTGCGGGATCCCGTTGCGCATCTGGCGTTCCTCGAGACCTATGACCAGGCCACTGCCCTGCCCGATTCCTTCTGGCAGGAGCGGGCTGCCGGAGGTGCCGAAGGTGCGACCGGGGCGCAGCAGATCATCGTTGAGGGGCCCGGCGGGGAATGGGTCGGAACGCTGACCGTGCTGATCGAGGAGGCCGGCACCCAGGACTGGACGGGGCTCACGGTCGAGCGGAGGCAGGGGCACATCGTCGGTGTGTTCGTGCGGCCCGAGTACCGGGGGATCGGGCTGACCGAAGTGCTCTTCGACGCCGGTCTGCAGTGGGCCTGGGGGCGTGACGTCGAGCGGGTGCGGCTCATCGTCCACGAGGACAACGAGCGGGCCCGGCGCTTCTACGGCAAGGCCGGGTTCGTGCCCACCGGGCTCGTCGTGCCGCTGGGTGAGGACACCGATGAGCGTGAGCTGGAGATGGCCGTCGAGCGCGAGCAGCCGTAGAGGGGGCTCCGGAGGGTTACACCGGCAGTTCGTCGTGCGGCCACCGGGCCCTGCCCTGTTCACGGGAGCGGAGCAGGGCCAGGGTCGGCAGGCCCTGGTCCGCTCCTGTGGCCAGTAGCTCCGGGAGCTGGGGAAGCGGAGCCACCGCTGCGACGTCGTCGAGGACGAGCGTGAGTGGTGGGTCGAGGCGACCGGAGGATGACCGTTCGGCCATGCGCCGGCCACGCTCGACCACGCTTGAGACGAGGGCCGTCAGAAGGGGCATTGCGCCCGGGTTGCTTCTGGGGTCCTCGATGGATTCCCCCACCACATAAAGCGTGCCCCCTTCATGGACGAAGGAATCCAAGGTGAGGGCATCTGTTCGGTTTGGAGTGCAGGCCTCGCGGATGTTGACCGTGAAGAGGGCGGAGAGGGCTCGGCTGGTCAACTCCTGGGCCATGTCCCGGCGTTCGGGGTGCGCGGTGAGCGCGGCCTCGAGTTCGCCCGCGGAGCCGGGGGCCGCCTTGGGATTCGTACGGAGGATGCGGACCGCGTCCTGGACCTGGGTGCCCTGGGACCAGCGGTGGACGTGGCGGATGGTGCGGCCGTCGACGGCGGCGGCGTGCACATAGCTGCGCAGGAGCGTTTCGGCTGTCGCTGCCAGGGCCTGGTCGAGTTTGGCCGTGGGGCGGATGGGGGCGAGCAGGGCGATGGCTCTGGCCGCGGCCGTCTGCTTGTCCTCGCAGCCCGTGGTGGGGGACCAGTGCAGGCGGGCCGGGGTGTCGCAGAGGTGGGCGGGGTCGTAGAGGAGGACGGGGCCCAGTTTTGCCCTGGCGTCCTTGGTGTCCGACCAGACCGCCGGGTTCGAGGTGATGACGAGGGCCGGGCCTTCCGCGTCGCGTACGGCCTGGGTCGCGGTCGCCTGGCGGCTTTCTCTTGGGGCTACGACGAGTTTTTCGCGACTGCCCCCCACTCCGGCCACCCCGCCCGCCGTCGGCTGGTCCTCGGCGAACAGGGAGGGGGAGGGCTCGGGCGTGGGTGCCGGTTCCTGGAGGAGTTCTGTCGGCTGTGGTTCGGGTGGTGCCGTCCTCGGTGTAGGGACCTCGTAGTACGCCGGTGTCGGCTCGGGTGTGGGGCGCTCCAGTGGCGTCGGTTGTTCCGCGCGGCGCTTCAGGCGGCCTGCGCGCCAGCGGGCGAACGTGCCCATCGCGAACACCGTCAGTACGAACAGCACCATCAACTGGCCGATGAACAGGCCCCAGAACAGGCCGTAGCCGGAGAGCTGGGTGTCCGGGGTCTCGGGCCAGGCGCCGGCGATGTCGTGGGGTTGGCCGATGAGGTGGCGCATGGCGAGGGGGGTGCGGGTGAAGGTGACGCCGTTCGGCCAGCTGCCCTTGGCGAACAGGCCGGCGAGGCCGGTGGCCGTCCACACCAGCAGGGTCATGCCGAGGAGGAAGGCGAGTATGCCGAGCAGGAGTCCGTCCGGGATGCCGCCCTGCCCGTCCCGGGTTTCTCTTCGCCGCTCGTCCGGTCTCACCACGGTCCCGCCTCCCGCTAGCTACGCCACCGTCGACTCGGACGGGCCCTCGAGGTCGCTCACGTGTTGTTCCATGAAGGCCGCCGCGCGCTCCTCCGCCTCCAACTCGGCGGCGCGCAGGGCGTCGTCGTTCAGTTGGCGGTCGGCGGACGACTCCGTCATGGCGCGGTCGGTGAAGACCAGCGGGCGTTCCGTCTCGGTGATCAGGTGTTTGACGACCTGGACGTTGCCGTTGACGTCCCACACGGCGATACCGGGGGTGAGGGTGGGGATGATCTCCACCGCCCAGCGGGGGAGGCCCAGGACGCGGCCTGTCGCCCGTGCCTCGTCGGCTTTCTGGGCGTAGATCGTCCTCGTCGACGCCATCTTCAGGATGGCCGCGGCTTCCTTGGCCGCCGCGCCGTCGACGACGTCCGAGAGGTGGTGGACCACCGCCACGAAGGACAGACCGAGCCGGCGGCCGAACTTCAGCAGTCGCTGGAACAGCTGGGCCACGAAGGGGCTGTTGATGATGTGCCAGGCCTCCTCGACCAGGAAGATGCGCTTCTTCCGGTCGGGGCGGATCCAGGTGTGTTCCAGCCATACGCCGACGATCGCCATCAGGATCGGCATGGCGATGGAGTTGCGGTCGATGTGGGACAAATCGAACACGATGAGGGGTGCGTCGAGGTCGATGCCGACCGTGGTCGGGCCGTCGAACATGCCGCGGAGGTCACCGTCGACCAGGCGGTCCAGGACCAGCGCCACGTCCAGGCCCCAGGCCCGTACGTCCTCTATGGCGACGTTCATGGCCTCGGCCGACTCGGGTTCGGGGTGCCGTAGCTGCTCGACGATGTCGGTGAGGACCGGCTGGCGTTCGACGATCGTCTCGTTGACGTAGGCGTGCGCGACCTTGAGGGCGAAGCCGGAGCGTTCGTCCAGGCCGTGGCCCATCGCGACCTCGATGATCGTCCGGAGCAGGGCGAGCTGGCCGGTCGTCGTGATCGCCGGGTCGAGTGGGTTGAGGCGGATTCCCATGTCCAGGGCGGCCGTCGGGTCCAGGCGGATGGGGGTTATCCCCAGCTCCTGCGCGATCAGGTTCCATTCGCCGACGCCGTCCTCGCCCTGGGCGTCGAGGACGACGACCTGGCGGTCGCGGAAGCGCAGCTGCCGTAGGACGTAGGTCTTCTCCAGGGCCGACTTGCCGTTGCCGGACTCGCCGAGGACCAGCCAGTGGGGGGCCGGGAGCTGCTGGCCGTACAGCTGGAAGGGGTCGTAGATGTAGCCCTTGCCGGAGTAGACCTCGCGGCCGATGATCACGCCCGAGTCGCCGAGGCCGGGGGCGGCGGTCGGGAGGTAGACCGCCTGGGCCTGGCCTGTCGACGTGCGCACCGGCAGGCGGGTCGTCTCGACCTTCCCGAAGAGGAAGGACGTGAAGGCGTCGGTCAGGACGGACAGCGGATCCCGCATCAGAACTCAGCCCCTACCTTCGGATGCCGGTGGCGAACGGGAGCGTGTTCACGAAGGCGCGATGGTGTTCCCGGTCGCACCACTCCAGCTTGAGGTACGACTTTCCGGCCGAGGCGCGGATGGTCCGCTTGTCGCGGGCGAGGGCCTCGGGGGAGCGGGAGGAGACGGTGATGTAGCCGACCAGGTTCACGCCGGCCGCGCCGCTCGCCAGGTCCTCGCCGCGCTGGTCCAGGCGGTTGTGGGCGGCGACGTCGCGGGGGTCGACCGTGCGGTTCATCTTGGCGGCCCGGGAGGCCTCGGCCTCGTCGTTGGTCTTCTCGGTCAGCATGCGTTCGATGGCCACCTCGGTGGGTTCGAGGTCCATCGTGACGGCGACCGTCCGGATGACGTCCGGGGTGTGGACCAGCAGGGGCGCCAGGAAGTTGACGCCCACCGGAGTCATCGGCCACTCCTTCACCCAGGCCGTGGCGTGGCACCAGGGCGCGCGGGTGGACGACTCCCGGGTCTTGGCCTGGAGGTACGTCGGCTCCATGGCGTCGAGTTCGGCCGGCCAGGCGTTGCGCTTGGTCATCGCCTGGATGTGGTCGATCGGGTGGTCGGGGTCGTACATGGAGTGGATGAGGGAGGCGAGACGGCCCTGCCCGAGGGGCTGGCGCACGCGGATGTCGGCCTCCTGGAGGCGCGAGCAGATGTCGGTGAGCTCACGGGCCATGACGACCGCGAGGCCGGCGTCCCGGTCGACCTTGCGGCCGTTCTGGGGGCGGGCCGCGCGGGCCATCGCGTGGGCCTCGGCCGCGAGCTCGCGGGTGAAGTGCATGCAGGCGACGAGGTAGGCGCGGTGCTGCTCGCTGCTCGTCGACACCATCGACTGCAGTTGGTCGTACGACTGCTGCAGCCAGCCCAGCGACTTCTCGTCCCCGCGGATGGCGACGTCCTTGGCGTGGGCGTCCGGGTCGGCGGGGAGGGTGCGGGCGAGCATCTGGAGGCGGGTGACGAAGCCGTCGCCGTTGGCGACGTGCTTGAGGAGGGTGCCGAAGCGGTCGACGAGGGCTTCCTGGTCCTCCGAGTCGCGCAGGCCGACGCCGGGGCCTTCGATTTCGATGGCTGCTGTCACTGTGCGGCGGTCCGCATGGAGCAGTACGGCGATCTCGTCCGGGCCGAAGGGGGCGGCCAGCCAGGTGATGCGGCCGATCCCGGGGGGCGGGCCGATCTCGACCTCGCGTCCGTCGAGCCGCGTACCGGCCTCGATGACACCGCTGCGGTACAGGGTGCCCTGCTTCAGGGTGCGCTTGTAACTGCGGTTGATCTCGAACCACTTGTAGAACGTGCGGTGCTTGTACGGCACGTAGACCGCCATCAGGGCGATCAGCGGGAAGCCCATCAGCAGCACGATGCGCAGGGACAGGACGGGGACGAGGAGCCCGCACATCATGCCGAGGAACGCGCCCGCGATGATCAGCGCGATCTCGCCGGACTCGCGGTTCCGGCCGACGATCGCGTTCGGCCGGGCGCGGCCGATGAGATATGTACGGCGGGGCGTGACCGGATGGGACAGGTGGGACTCGGTCGTCAACGCCCTTCACCTCCCGTGCGGTTGGTACTGCTGTTGCGGGTGTTGCTGGCGTGCGGGGTGTTCACCGGGCTCGACGAACGGGGTGCGGGTGCGGCGGAGGGGACACTTCCGCCGCCGCCACCGTTCGAGGGGCGGGTGCTGTGGGCTGCGACGCCGCCGGAGACCGGGTTGGCCGGGCGGGCGCCGCCGGAGGACGACTGGCCGCCGCCTCCGTTGTCGTTGGCGCGGGCGCTGTGCGTCTTGATGCCCTGCGCGACCATGGTCGCCGGGGAGCTGATGACCGCGGCGGCCTTGCCTTCGGCGCCCTGCATGATGCGGTTGTTGCGGCCGCTCGCGATCTCGTCGCCGAAGCCGGGGACGAAGCGGTAGATCATCCCGGAGGCGAAGATCGCGAGCAGGATGATGGCGAGGCCGGAGACGACGGCGGCGAGGGAGTCGGGGCCTCCTCCCGAGGCGAGGGCGCCGGCGAGGCCGAGGACGATGACGATCACGGGTTTGACCAGGATGACCGCGATCATGATGCCGGCCCAGCGGCGGACGTGGCCCCACAGGTTCTTGTCCACGAGGCCCGCATAGACCACGACGCCGAGCAGGGCGCCGACGTACAGCAGTACGGCCCGCAGATAGAGCTCCAGGTAGAGGACGCCCGCGGCGAGTACGGAGACCAGCGACACGATGATCAGCATGATCGGGCCGCCGCCGATGTCGTTGCCCTTGCTGAGGGCTGCGGAGAACGTGCCGAAGAACGTGTCCGTCTGGTCGCCGGTGCCTTTCGCGATGACGTCGGTGACGGCGTCGGTCGCCGATACGACGGTGTAGAGGATCAGGGGCGTGAACGCCGAGGCCAGGACCGTCAGCCAGAGGAAACCGACCGCCTCCGAGATGGCCGTCGTGAGGGGGACACCTCGGACGGCTCGCTTGGCCACCGCGAGCAGCCAGAGGAGGAGGGTGAGGATTGCGGACGCCGCGAAGACGACTGCGTACTGCTGAAGGAACTTCGGGTTGGTGAAGTCGACGTTCGCGGTTTCTTTTACGGCGTCGCTGAGCTTGGTGACGGTCCAGGAGGCGGCTTTTGCACAGCCTTTGGCGAGGGAGGAGAGGGGGTCGAGGGTGGAGGTGGGGTCCAGACCGCCACCGGTGCCGGTGATGCCCTTGGCGCCGTTGCCGCGTTCGCAGTAGTCCTTGGCGGGGCCGCGGATGAGGTCGCAGGGGTCGTTGCTCGTTGTCGGTTTGGGCGTTGGTGCGGCAAAGGCGCGGGTGGCCAGCAGCACCGTGGTGGCCTGGACGGTGGCGACAGCGGCCGTGACCTTGAGGAAGCGGTGGTTAGCGCGCATAGGTGAAGCCTCCGAACTCCTCGACAGCCTTCGTCATGTCGTCGGCGGTGGAAGCCTTCTGGTCGCGCCCGACCGGTACGGGTCCGTCCTTCTGCTGGAAGTCGGTGACCTTCCAGTCGTTGTCGACCCACTTCAGCTGGTACGTCGTGGTGTACCAGCTCTCGGACACCGGGTTGGTCGAGCTCTCACCGGACAGGCCGAACAGCGACGTGTACCAGACCTCGACGGTGGCAGCGCCTGCGGTGGAGGAGGTGACCTTGGTGCCCACAGGAACGACCCGGGATACGAAGGTCTGCCCGCTCGGCGCCCTGCCGTCCTTGTCGAGGCCGATGTTGGTCAGGAACTTCTCGCTGGAGTACGCGCTGTCCAGGGCGGACTGCCGAGCCGCGGCGACATCCGGGGCATAGACGGTATTGACGATCGCGTGCCGACCGGCGGTGTTGAACATGTCCGTCGAGCCCAGCGCGACCGAGTAGTTCGCCGCCGCGCTCTGTGCCCCCTGCTGGTCGTGGGCGAAGCCTGCCTGTACCGGCTTCGTCCCGCTGGCAGCCGTGGACGCAGCGTCCGGCTTGTTGCCCGAGTCGCCGGCCGAAGAGGAATCGCCCCCTCCACGATTCGCGAAGGCGATCGCTGCGATGAGCAGGACCACCACGCCCACCACCGTGACCAGGCTCCGGGACGGCGAGCGGCTGGTGCGCCGTGCGCCGCCGTACACATCGCCGCCGCCGTCGGGCAGCCGGGTCCGGGTCTGGCCCGTGCCGCCGTAACCGCCGGAGGCCTCGTGCTCGTCTCCGAGACTCATGCCGCGTACGCCCTCTCCACCTCGTAGACATACGACGGTAGCCGTGCTGGTTCCCGCGCGGGCGCGGTGTGGTGACTCGACATCAGGGAAACGCAACCTCAGCCGGTGAGCACGACGGGCGGGTGGGGTGAAAGGGGAGGGCTAGACGGCCATGCCGTACACGATGGTGAAGAGCGTGCCCAGTGAACCGATGATGAATACCCCGGTCAGACCGGCGATGATGAGGCCCTTGCCTTGTTCCGCGCTGAACGTGTCGCGGAGCGCGGTCGCGCCGATGCGCTGCTTCGCGGCGCCCCAGACGGCGATGCCGAGGCAGAGGAGAATGGCGACCGCCATCACCACCTCGATCATCACCTTCGCCTCGTTGCCCAGGCTGCCGAAGGGGCCCCAGTCCGGAGCGATCCCGCCGATGATGGTGTTGATGTCGCCCTTGTCGGCTGCGAAGAACATGTAAGTCACCGCCCCTGGTGGGTTGTTCCGGTTCCGCAGTCCTCTGCGGGTGCAGAGGTCAAGCCCATTCTCGCCGACGATGTCGCCGTCGTATGTCGACTTGGCGTCATTGATTGGCGGGTTTCGTACGAATAGCTGTTAGGTCACTCTATGTATCACGGCAGGTCACGCCGGGCAATGAGGCCTGAGTGGGACCTGGGCGGAACCTGTGGTGCGGTTCCGTCGTTGAACCCTCTTATGGCCTGCATCTTCCCGACCGTGGGTCGGGTGAGGGGTCGTGCCGATGTTCTCCGGGTGACGGACGAACAGATGAAGAGTATCCGGTGCGGGGAACGGGCCGCGGTGCTGGCCGCGGCCCGCTCGGTGACGGAGAGTCAGGCAGTCAGCCCGTGGAGGCCGAGACCCCTCCGGGGTGCCGCAGCCGGTCGGGCCGTCGTACCGCGAGCGGGCGGTGCACAGGTAGGTCGTGGAGCAGCTGCCGCTGGCCGCCGTACAGGGCTGTAGTCGGAGGGGGTGGTGGCGTCGGTGGCCTTGGGGGTGACGCCCGTCCTTGCCGCGCAGGGGGTCGCGTGGCGGCCGCCGCGGTGGTGATACGACGCCAGCCGCGGCGGCCGGTCGGTCTGTCGGAGGGGAGTGCGATGCATCGTGCGGCCTCCCTGACTTCCGGGCTTACCGAACACAACGTCTGAGGCTTTGCACAACTCGCAGGTGGTTCCCGGGAGTTGCATCAGGCGTCGGCCGTGGCTGCTCCGCTAGCGCGTGGTGCACTTGGGGTAGGTCGAACCCTCGACGCAGTTGTTGTACGCGCTGTAGCTGACGTCGACCTCTTGCTCGTCGCCGCCCTTCGGGCGGACCATCAGCTCGTACTCGGTGTGGCAGCTGCGGGTCCGCTTGGTGCCCTTCTTCTTCGTCTTGCACTCGTGGTCCGTGTTCTTGCTGACGACGGTGCCGGTGACGTTCTTCGACGAGCTGCTGCAACCGGCCAGTGGCGCGGTGAGTGCGGCGACGGTGAGCAGGGCTGCGAGCGTGCGCTTCATGCGGTTTCCCCCGGGGCGTCGTGGATGGGACGGCGACGTTCTCCGGAAGATGGTGCCCGATGCGCTGTCATGTACGAACGTCGGGGCGGACGGGAGAACGGGCCGCGGCCGGCTGCCGTGACCCGTTTCCCTTTCCGTGCCGCCGAGGAGGCCCCACGTACTCCTCGTTCCGGCGGCTCCCCGTGACCCGACGGGGTGGTCCTGTCGCGTGCTGCTGTCAGCTCGCGGTGAAGGCGCCGAGGCCTTCGGGGGTGCCCCAGCCGGTCGGGCCGTCGTAGCCCGACTTCGCGGTGCAGAAGTAGCTGGTGGAGCAGGAGCCGTTGCTGCCGCTGGTCACGTCGTTGAGGGCGGAGGTGCCGGCCGCGTTGTAGGGGTACTGCGCCGGGTAGTCGCTGCTGCCCGGGGTGCCAGCGAGGGCGTAGACCGACGCGATGAGCGGGGACGAGGCGCTGGTGCCGCCGTAGGTGTTCCAGCCGGTGCCGTCGGAGCCGTAGGTGTCGTAGACGGAGACGCCGGTGGCGGGGTCGGCGACGGCGGAGACGTCACCGATCATGCGCTTGGTGCAGCCGGTGTCGGTCTGCCAGGAGGGCTTCGCGTCGTACGAGGAGCAGCCGGAGCCGGTGCCCTCCGTGCTGCTGGTGTTCCAGACGCTCTCGGTCCAGCCGCGGCTGCCCGAGGACGTGGACAGCTTGGTGCCGCCGACTGCCGTGACGTACTTCGAGGCCGCCGGGTATTCGGCGCCGTAGCCGCTGTCGCCGGCGCTCGCGGTGATGGCTACGCCCGGGTGGTTGTAGTACGAGGAGTCGTACGTCGTGTCGGACGAGGACTCGGAGCCGCCGTAGCTGTTGGAGACGAACTTGGCGCCGAGCTTGACGGCCTCGTTCACCGCGGTGCCCAGGTTGGCGTCGGACGCCGACTTCGCCTCGACGAGGAGGATGTTGCAGTTCGGGCAGGTCGCGCTGACCACGTCGAGGTCGAGGGAGATCTCACCGGCCCAGCCGCTGTCGGCGGAGGGGAGGGAGGTCGTGGAGCCGGTCTGGCTGACCTTGGAGAAGCAGCCGTTGTCCGTGGTGCAGGAGCTCAGGCCGTAGTGGTCGCGGTAGGTGGCGAGGTCGGCCTCGGCGTTCGGGTCGTCGTAGGCGTCGACGATGGCGACGGTCTCGCCGGAGCCGTTGGAGGAGGCGGCGTCCGTCAGACCGTAGGCCGACTGGATGTCGGACGGGCCGTACCCGGTCGGGTCGTCCTGAGCGGCGTTCGGCTGGATGGTCTTGGGGGCGACGCCCTTGAGTGCGGCCTGCCTCTCCATGAAGGCGGTGGTGCCGCCGGTGACGCGCAGGGCGTTGCAGGCGGCGTAACCCTTCTTCGGGGTGGCGCCACAGGCCTTCGTGTACTGCACGTGCGCTTTGGCGACCTGTGCGGCGATCGCCTTGGTGCTGACCTTGTGAGCGGCCGGGGCTGTGGTGGCGGCGTTCGCCTGGACCGCGGTGCCGAATCCGGCGAGGACCAGCGCCGCGGTGGCCGCGGCGGCCGAACCGATGTGGCGCCATCTACCGGATCTGTGGGGGGAGTTGGGGGTGGTCGTACGCAACGTACAGCCTCCTGAAAGTGGTGGGCAGAGGCCTGCGGTGGGGGGACTGCCGGGCGTTCTCGGCAGGGGCGGCGACCCGCGTAGACCATCGCTTGTTGAGTACGCGACAAACAAGGCAGTTTCGGAATTCTGACTTCCGCATTACTGAAGGGGCTTGGGGGATTGCTGCTCAATGGCGCGGCGATGGAGGGGGGTTGGGGGTGGCTTGACTTCGCGCACAGTATTCGGACAGGTGGGAGACAGGTTTACGCGCGTCGCGTCCGACGGGTGGCCGGTCCTGTCCGGGCCGGGGTGGTGGTCAAGTCTGCGTCATGTGGGATGGGTGCCTGAGAGGGCGGGAGTTGCCCGACGTATGTAGTTGGCATGTGGATGGCGACCCCGAAGAACGGCAACCCAGTGATCCAGCACCGCATCGTCCTCGCTTCGGCCGCAGGGCTCGTCTGTGCCTTCCTGCTGGCGGCGTGCGATGCGTCGGACAGCAGCGCGTCCGGCGCGAGCGCCGCCGGCGTCGCGCCTGTTGCGTCGGCTCCGGCGAGCTCGGCTCCGGCGAGCTCGGCACCCGCGAGCCCCGCACCCGCCGACGACGGCACGACCGCCTTGGTGCGGGCCGAGGCCGTGAAGGGCGGGGGCAGCGTGGTCACCGACGGCAAGGGGGCGACCCTCTACCGCTACGACAGGGATCGACCGAACCCGTCCAGGTGGACGTGTGCGGGTGAGTGCGTGAAGACGTGGATCCCTGTCATCGTGTCGGACTCCGTGCAGACCGTGGGCGTCGAGAAGAGCCTTCTCGGTACGGTCCACCGCGACGGCAGGAAACAACTCACCCTCGGGGGGTGGCCGTTGTATCGGTATGTGGGCGATACCGGGGTGGGGCAGCTGAACGGGCAGGGGAAGGAGGGGCAGTGGTATGCGGTCACGCCGTCCGGGGGCAAATCGGGTGTGAGCGGCTGAGCGGGGTTCGCCGGCGCGTCCGCGCAGCCGTCCTGATGCAGGGTCAACCGCAAGGATCACAGTCTCGACGGTATGACGGGTGACGAGCGGCTGCGCCGCACCCTGCCCGGCAGGACCCTGGTCGCCGAGGTGGCGGGGCTGCCGGACAGCAAGTCGGCGGGCAGCAGCGCCGCGTCCAGCGTGCTGGTCAAGGACCCGTCCGACTGGACCACCAAGCGTGAGCTGAAGATCCCGGGCACCATCGGCCTCGCTGCCTCCGACCCGGCCTCGGACAAGGTCTGCCTGGTCGGGGACGCGAAGCTCTACGTCGCCGATCTGACCGACGGCAAGGTGGCCCCCGTACCTTCGCCGAAGGGCGTGGGCATCAACAACCTCGCCTGCCCCGGCGGCCGCCCGGTGATCGTCGGCTCCCCGTCGTCCGGCCGCTCCGGCGCCGTCCGGACGACCGTGACCCGTAACGCGGCTGCCACCACTGTCTCGGTGGAGGGCGGCCGGGCCGATGCGGTGGCCGCCACGGGCTCCTCGATCGTGATCGCCGCATCCACCGGCAACGACACCGAACTCGTCGAACTCGACGCCACCACCGGCAAGGAACTCCACCGAGCCCGCGTCAAGGGCGTGGCGTCGGCCCTGGGGCTCACCCCCACTTCGGCGGGCTGGCTGCTCTACACCGAGAAGACGGTGACCCGGGTGAACCCGACCACGGGCGCCACGAAGGAGTTCGACCTGCCGGGGACGCTGTTGGACTCCTGAGCAACCGGATGAGACGTGCCCGGAAGCTTGTGCGGGCCCGATGTCACTCCTGTGGCCTAATGTGATGGTGTGGGTTCGGAGAGTGAAGGGAGGGTCTTGTGGCGAAGGTGGAATCGCGGCGCAGAAGCGCTGCGCGAGCGCCCGTGGGGCATGACACGGAAGGCGGGGTCGGTGGCCGCACCGTACGGTGGAGGCGACCCCGAAGCGGCGGAGAGACGGAGGCAGCGAGCCATGTCCGTGTCGAAGCACTTGGCTGTCGTGCTGCGGGCCCTTCCGTTGCCCCAGCCGATCGGCAGTGAGGTCGCCACCGACGGTTTCCCGGTGTACGGCGCTTCCCCGCGCCGTCCGCAGCCGGGGCCGCAATCGGAAGAAGGGCCGTTCACGGAGAGATCCAAGTGAACGGCAGACCTTTTTCTCACCTTCATCGGACACAGTGGCTGCCGATGAAGCGCATCTCACGCATCAGCAGGCGTATGAGCAGTCCTTTGTGCGCGGCCGTCGTGCTCCTCGTGCCCGCGCTCACGTCCGCCTCCCTCGCCAAGGCGAACGACGGGCCGGGTCCCCTCGGTGTGACCGTTGTCGCGGGGGACAACGCGCAGTCGAGGAAGGTCGGAGCCCTCTTCGACGCGGGCCGAAGATCCTCGCTGGCCGGCGGGCACTTCTGCACCGCGTCCGTCGTGTACAGCCCGCGCCGCAATCTCATCGTCACCGCGGCCCACTGCCTGGGCGGGAGCAGGGACGGGGACCTCGTCTTCGTGCCGGGGTACCGGGCCGGCCGGGCGCCGTACGGGGTGTGGACGGTGCGGAAGGTGTTCCTGCCCGACGGATGGGCCAAGGGGCAGCGCGAGGACAGTGACGTCGCCTTTGCCGTCGTCGAGAACAAGGGCGGGAAGGGCGTCGAGGACGCCGTCGGTGGCAACCCCTTCGTGGCCGGGATGGCGACCGGGGCGACCGCCGTCACCATCACCGGGTATCCCAACACCCGGGAAGTGCCCGTCAGCTGCACCAACCGGCCGACCGTGCACAGCCGTACCCAGCAGCGGATCTACTGCCCCCGCCTTTCCGGAGGAACCAGCGGGAGTCCTTGGGTCAACGGGGACAAGGCGGTCGTCGGGATCCTGGGCGGGCACGAGAAGGGCGGGTTCACGGACGACATCTCGTACAGCGTCGTGTTCGGAGCGGAAGCGGCCGAGTTGTATCGGGATGCGACCGGCTGATCTCTGACCTCCCGGAACACGGGACGCGCCCCTAGACTGACCTGGGCTATCGGACTCCCGGGCGGCGAGGGGCGGTTGACGGTGCGTAAGGCGTGGGTCATGGCCGGCGTTGCCGTCGGTTCTGCTCTGTCCTTCGTGATGCTGCTCGTCGTCGGGGTGTACGTCGTCGCCGGGAACCTCATCAACGGGGTGGGCGGCGGTACCAAGGCGTTGGCCAAGGGGGCCGTGCCCGCCGCGTACTCGGCCATCGTGCAGAAGTGGGGCAACCTCTGTCCCGCCCTCAACCCCGCACTGCTCGCCGCCCAGCTCTACCAGGAGAGCGGGTTCAACCCGAACGCCAGGAGCGCGGCGGCCGCGGAAGGGATAGCGCAGTTCATCCCCGGCACCTGGGCCACGCACGGCGTCGACGGCAACGGGGACGGGGTCAAGAACGTCTGGGACCCGGCGGATGCCATCCCGTCCGCCGCCTCCTACGACTGCCAGCTGGCCTCGTACGTCAAGGACGTACCCGGGAATCTGACTGAAAACATGCTCGCCTCGTACAACGCGGGGTCGTACGCGGTGATCAAGTACGGTGGCGTGCCGCCGTACAGGGAGACCCAGAACTACGTCAAGACGATCACGACGCTCGAGGAGAGCTTCGCCGCGCCCGTCAGCCGGGTGGATCCCAGCAGGCAGGCGGCCGGGGCCATCTACTACGCGCAGAAGAAGCTCGGGACGCCCTATCTGTGGGGCGGGAACGGGACCGCCGCGGACGACGGGCGTTTTGACTGCTCGGGGCTGACGAAGGCCGCGTACGAGAGTGTCGGGGTCACGCTGCCGCGAGTCGCCAACGACCAGTACAACGCCGGGCCGCACCCGAAGAGGAACGAGCTTCTGCCCGGCGATCTCGTCTTCTTCTCCAAGGACCCCACCGACTCCCGGGCCATCCACCATGTGGGGATCTATGTGGGGGGCGGGTACATGATCGACGCACCGAGGACCGGTGCGGTGATCCGGTTCGACCCGATTGACACCTCTGAGTACTTCGGCGCCACGCGAGTCACCGAAGATGGCGCGAAAGCACTGCCCACCACGGTGTGAACCGAGCGTGAACCCACCCCCTGAGCTGCGGAGATGAGTCTCTCTTCGATAACGTCTGCGTGATCATTCGGTGGAGTGTGGAACGTAGTAACTGGGACCGTGCGTTCCTGTTCTCGTAGTCATCCGACAGTCATCCCGGTGGCTGTCCGCGACGTGACCTACAACCACGGGGGTGGGTAAGCGGGCGTGCGCGAGTACGTCCGGCCGCAGACGACGAAGGGGCCGCAGCACCATGGCTGGACTCGCCGAATCCGGGTCGAACCCCGACGTCGACCTGCTCTACGACATCAATGGCCTGGCCAAGGACGCGCCGCACTGGTTCGACCGGGTCGTCTCCTTCGTCGGGGAGTACGGGCTGCTGCTGGCCATGGTGCTGCTGGTGGTGTGGTGCTGGTGGTCCGTGCGGCGGCGGGGGGACGAGGACGCTGCTTCGTCCGTGGCCGCGTTGGTGTGGGCGCCGGTGGCCGGCGCGCTGGCGGTGCTGGTGAATGTGCCGATACGGGGGTTCGTCGAGCGGCCTCGGCCGTTTCGGACGCACGACGGGCTTGATGTGCTGGTGTCCGGGAAGACCGACTTCTCGTTTGTGAGCGATCACGCGACGATCACCATGGCCATGGCGGTGGGGGTGTTTGTCGCCAACCGGAAGTTCGGGATGATCGGGATCGGGCTGGCGCTGCTTGAGGGGTTCTGTCGGGTTTATATGGGCGTGCACTACCCGACTGATGTGGTCGGGGGGTTTGCGCTCGGGACGGCTGTGGCGTTGTTGCTTTCGCCGGTTGCCATGTTGTTGCTGACGCCCTTGGTGAAGGCTGTCGAGGGGTCGGCTTGGGGTGGGTGGCTGGTTCGGGCCCGGGGGCGGGCGGCTGTAGGGCAGAGCTCGCTGATTCCCGGGGCCCGCAAGGAAGCGGCGGAGGAGCGGGACCTGGCGGCATAGCTGCGGCGGGGCGGGGCTGACGTACGGGGGTGTCGCTTGCCCGCGCTTGCGGGGTGCCGCCCTCTTTGGGTCGGGAGCCGCCCCAGCGGCACGACTGCCGGCAGGCTCCGCGGGTCTGCTACAGCGCCTGGGGGTATGTGAAGAAGCGGTTCGGGTCGTACTGCTTCTTCACTGTCGTCAGGCGGGATGCCGCGTCGCCGTAGTACGCCTGGCGCCAGTTCGTCAGGGTCGGGTCCGTGTAGTTCTGGTAGGCCGCGCCGGAGGCGTACGGGCGCATGGCGTCGTGGGTGTTGGTGAGCCAGGTCTGGGCCGACGAGCCCGTGTTGCCGGCGCGCCATGAGGCCAGGTACTGGGCCAGCATCCGGGAGCGGCGGTGGACGAAGGCCGTCGCGGTGGGGGAGACGCGGTTGACCGCGCCGCCCAGGGCCGTCAGCGCGATGCTGCCCGCGCCGCCCGGGACCGAGCCGATGTTCCGCAGCAGGGTCTGGATGCCCGCCGAGGAGATCGAGCGGTCGAAGAAGTCCGAGCGTGCCGTGTAGGTCTCCCGGCTCAGGGAGCCCTGGGGGTTGCGGTTCGGGGTGGAACCCGGGAGGTGGCACTGGGGTTCGGTGGCGAAGGACGAGCAGCCCGCGTACGCCTCCATCGCGCCCTCGTAGGTGTGCCGCTTGAGCGTTTCGCTGCGGGTCGGCGCGCCGACCGCCGAGACCAGGCGGTCGAGGGCGTTCTGCAGTTCGCCGTACGTGCCGATGGAGAACGCCGCGACCGACACGGTGGGCGAGCCGCCGTTCTCCAGGTGGCAGGAGGACCAGATCTCGTCGGGCTGGTCGGGGCCCCACTCCTGCCAGGCCTTCACCACGGCGGCGGCCTTCGACCAGGGCCAGGTCAGATACGCGGAGACGGCCTGCGGTGCCGGGTGGGTCTTGAAGTGCAGTTCCGTCACGACGCCGAAGTTGCCGTTGCCCGCGCCGCGCAGCGCCCAGAACAGGTCCTTGTTGGTCGTCGCGTCGGCGGTGAGCTGCTTGCCGTCCGCCGTGATCAGGGTGGCCTGCGTGAGGCTGTCGCAGGTCAGGCCGTACGCCCGGGAGACCACGCCGTGGCCGCCGCCCAGGACCAGGCCGGAGACGCCGACCGAGGGGCAGGAGCCCGCGGGTATCGTCACGCCCTTCGCGGCCAGCGCCCGGTAGACGTCGATCAGCTTGGAACCGGCGCCGACGACGGCCTGGCCGCCGCTCACCCGGATCTGCTTCAGCTTCGAGACATCCACGATCAGCTTGCCGTTGCCGGAGGACCAACCCGCGTAGGAGTGGCCGCCGTTGCGGATCGCGACCCGGATGTTGTGGGCGCGGGCGTAGGCGAGGGTCGTCCGGATGTCGTCGGCGTGGGCGACGTAGGCCACGGCCGCCGGCTTCAGGCCGTCGAAGCGGGTGTTGTAGAGCTGGCGGGCCGTGGACCAGGTCGCCTCGCCCGGTCGTATCAGGGCGCCGTCGAGGTCGTGGGAGAGCGCGGTCCAGTTCGCCGGGGCGGCCGCCGCGGACTGGGACCTGATCGCCGTACCGGAGGAGGAGGACGACGAGGCGGCGCCGGTGCCCGCGTCGGCGACCCCGGCCCTGCACCCGGCCGTGGCGACCGCCGCCATCGCGGCCGCGCCGCCTCCTATGAACGTACGACGTTCCATGTTCTGCCTCCCGATCGCTCTCGGGGAACGAGACGGCTCGCCGACCACACGGGTTCCGGCGGGATTGTCACTCCTGTGTCACCGTGGAGTTGGGGAGTCTGACATCCGCGGAGCCGGAACCTATGTGTGCCCTCCCCGTGAGCATTCCGTGACCTAACCACACCGTCGGCAGGGGTTCACCTTCCGTTCATTTCCGGCCGTAGGCGCCTTCACCTGGTCTGCCTAATTTCGGCCTTACGCGATGTGGGCCGTGCCTCGGGGAAGGTGCGTCCCGTGTCGCCGGGACTTCAACCTCGCACGCCGCCGAATTCAGGACGGCGGCTCCTGGAAGGAACTCTTTCAAGTGAAGCTTCAGCGCATGAATCGGCGGGCCATCGCCCTCGGTGCCATCGCCGCGTCGAGCGCCCTGGTCCTCACGGCGTGCGGCTCGGACGACACCAGCAGCGGCGGCGGCGCAAGCGCGTCCTCGACGGGCAACGCCAGCTCGATCAAGTGCGACAACGCCAAGGGCCAGCTGCTGTCCGACGGTTCGTCCGCGCAGAAGAACGCGATCGACGCGTGGGTGGCGCAGTTCTCCAAGGCCTGCGGCGTGCAGATCAACTACAAGGCCGGCGGCTCCGGTGCGGGTGTCACCTCCTTCACCCAGGGCCAGCTCGCCTTCGCGGGTTCCGACTCGGCGCTGAAGCCCGACGCCGTCGCCGCCTCGAAGAAGGTCTGCTCCGGCGGCCAGGGCATCGACCTGCCGATGGTCGGCGGCCCGCTCGCGCTCGGCTACAACCTGTCCGGCGTGGACAACCTGGTCCTGGACGCTCCGACCATTGCGAAGATCTTCGACAGCAAGATCACGAAGTGGAACGACCCGGCGATCAAGAAGCTGAACCCGTCCGCCAAGCTGCCCGACCTCAAGATCCAGGCGTTCCACCGCTCGGACGAGTCCGGCTCCACGGACAACTTCACCAAGTACCTCATCGCCGCGACGCCCGACAACTGGAAGTACTCCGGCGGTAAGGCCTGGCAGGCCAAGGGCGGTCAGTCCGCCGCGCAGTCCTCCGGTGTGGCCGCCCAGGTCAAGCAGACCAACGGCGCCATCGGCTACTTCGAGCTGTCCTACGTCGGCGAGGGCGTCAAGGCCGCCAGCATCAACACCGGTGCCAGCGCCCCGGTCGCGCCCAGCAGCGACAGCGCCACCAAGGCCATCGCCGACGCGAAGGTCGTGGGCACGGGCAAGGACCTGTCGCTCAAGCTGAACTACACCACCAAGGCCGACGGCGCCTACCCGATCACCCTGGTCACGTACGAGATCGTGTGCGACAAGGGCAACAAGGCGGACACCCTGCCCGCCACCAAGGCGTTCCTGCGCTACATCGCCTCCGAGGACGGCCAGGGCCTGCTGCCGGGCCTGAAGTACGCCCCCATCCCCGCCGACATCATCGCCAAGGTCCGCACCACCATCGAGGGCCTGAGCTAATCCGAGTGTGGTCCGGTCCCGGGCCTGAAAACCCGGGACCGGACCACATCGTCCGGTGCACCGCCGCCACGAGCCGTACGTCGCGTACGGCTTCGCAGAACCGCACTCCGCGTGCGGTTCCGCAGACCGGAGAACCCGATGGATACCTCTACAGAGATAACTGACACTCCACCCCCCGCCCCGCAGCCCACCGCCGAACAGAAGCGCGCGGCTCGCGGCGCCACCCGACCCGGTGACCGGATCTTCCTCGGTCTCTCCCGCGGGTCGGGCATCTTCCTGTTGGTGATCATGGCCGCGATCGCGGTCTTCCTCACCTACCGTGCGTCCCTCGCCATCAGCAAGGACCACGGGAACTTCCTCACCACCTTCGAGTGGAACACCAACATCCAGCCGCCGTCCTTCGGCATCGCGGTCCTGGCCTACGGCACGATCATCTCCTCGATCATCGCCATGGTCCTCGCGGTCCCGATCGCGGTGGCCATCGCGCTGTTCCTCACGCACTACGCCCCGCGTCGGCTGAGCGGCCCGGTCGCCTACGTGATCGACCTGCTCGCCGCAGTGCCGTCGATCGTCTACGGCCTCTGGGGCGCGCTGATCCTCGTTCCGCACATGAACGGCCTCTTCGGCTGGCTGAACGACTACTTCGGCTGGACCGGCGTCCTCTCCTGGGACGAGGGTGCCCCGCGCTCGATGCTCACCGTCGGCATCCTGCTCGCGATCATGATCCTGCCGATCATCACCAACGTGAGCCGCGAAGTCTTCCGCCAGGTCCCGCAGATGCACGAGGAGGCCGCGCTGGCCCTCGGCGCCACGCGCTGGGAGGTCATCCGCATGGCCGTCCTGCCCTTCGGCCGCTCCGGTGTGATCTCCGCCTCGATGCTCGGCCTCGGCCGTGCGCTCGGCGAGACGATGGCCGTCGCGACCGTGCTCTCCCCGGACTTCCTGATCCACGGCAGCCTGCTCAACCCGGGCGGCGGCACCTTCGCACAGAACATCGCCAGCAAGTTCGGCGAGGCGGACGAGTTCGGCCGTGACGCGCTGATCGCCTCCGGTCTGATCCTGTTCGTCATCACCCTGCTGGTCAACGGCGCGGCACGCATGATCATCGCCCGCCGTGCGGAGTACTCGGGGGCCAACGCATGAGCCACACCGCCATCGCCGAAAAGCCCGCCAGCACGCTGCGCGGTGCCAGCCTGCCCAAGTGGTCGCCCTGGGCGATCGCCGCCGGCTCCGTGGCCGTGGCCGCCGGTATCGGCGCCGCCGCCGGCCTCGACAGCAAGGTCCAGTGGGGCCTGATCGCCGGGCTGGTCTTCCTGGTCGCCACGTACGGCATCTCCGCGCGAGTCGAGGGCCGCCGTCAGGCCAAGGACCGCATCGCGACCGGCCTGGTCTGGGTCGCCTTCCTGATCGCCGTCGTCCCGCTGGTCTCCCTGGTGTGGGTGACCATCTCGCGCGGTGTGAAGGTCCTCAACGTCTACTTCCTGACCCACTCGATGGGCCTCGTCGCCGACTCCCAGCCGGGCGGCGGCATCTACCACGCGATCATCGGCAGCCTGGAGCAGGTCGGCCTCGCCACGCTGATCGCCGCGCCGGTCGGCATCCTCACGGCCATCTACCTGGTCGAGTACGGCCGCGGCAGGCTCGCCCGGGCCGTCACCTTCTTCGTCGACGTGATGACGGGTGTCCCGTCGATCGTCGCGGGTCTGTTCATCCTCAGCCTCATGCTGATCTTCAAGATGGAGCCCTTCGGCTTCGCCGGTTCGCTGGCCCTGGCCATCCTGATGATGCCGGTGGTCGTGCGCTCCACGGAGGAGATGCTCAAGCTCGTCCCGAACGAGCTGCGCGAAGCCTCCCTGGCGCTCGGTGTCCCGAAGTGGCGCACCATCCTCAAGGTGGTTCTGCCGACCTCCATCGGCGGCATCATGACCGGCATCATGCTGTCGATCGCCCGTATCACCGGTGAGACGGCGCCGGTGCTGCTGTTGGTGTTCGGCAACCGGTTCATCAACAACAACCCCTTCGAGGGTGCGCAGCAGTCGCTGCCGCTGTACATCTATCAGCAGTACGCGGCAGGTGCGGACACGTCGTACGACAGGGCTTGGGCGGCCTCGCTCACGCTGATCGCCTTCGTGATGATCCTGAACCTGGTGGCCCGGGCGATCGCCCGCTGGAAGGCCCCGAAGACCGGTCGCTGACGCGGCCATATGCGACCGAGAATTCTGGAAGTGACGTAATCATGGCCAAGCGAATCGACGTAAGCGGACTCACCGCTTACTACGGCGCCCACAAGGCGATCGAAGACATCTCGATGACCGTCGAGCCCCGTTCGGTGACGGCGTTCATCGGTCCCTCCGGCTGCGGCAAGTCGACGTTCCTGCGCACGCTCAACCGTATGCACGAGGTCACGCCCGGCGGCCGGGTCGAGGGCAAGGTGCTGCTGGACGACGAGGATCTGTACGGGCAGGGCATAGACCCGGTGTCCGTGCGGCGCGAGGTCGGCATGGTGTTCCAGCGGCCGAACCCGTTCCCGACGATGTCGATCTTCGACAACGTGGCGGCCGGTCTGCGTCTGAACGGCTCGTACAAGAAGAGCGAGCTCGCGGACGTCGTCGAGAAGTCCCTCAAGGGCGCGAACCTCTGGAACGAGGTCAAGGACCGGCTGAACAAGCCCGGTTCGGGGCTGTCCGGTGGTCAGCAGCAGCGTCTGTGCATCGCTCGGGCGATCGCGGTCGAGCCGAAGGTGCTGCTCATGGACGAGCCCTGCTCGGCCCTCGACCCGATCTCCACGCTCGCCATCGAGGACCTGATCGGTGAGCTGAAGGACCGGTTCACGATCGTCATCGTGACGCACAACATGCAGCAGGCTGCACGTGTCTCCGACCGTACGGCGTTCTTCAACCTGGCGGCGGTCGGGCAGCCCGGCAAGCTGATCGAGATCGACGACACGGAGCGGATCTTCTCCAACCCGTCGGTCCAGGCGACGGAGGACTACATCTCCGGCCGCTTCGGCTGATCCCTCAAGACCCCTCGCGGTGCTGCATGGCGGTGCCACCGCGAGGACGATGAAGGGCCCGCCCCTGGCTCCCGGGGGCGGGCCCGTCGTCGTACCACCTGGGGGCTGCCGCCCCCAGACCCCCGCTTCCGGCCCTTAAGGGGCCTCGTCCTCAAACGCCGGACGGGCTGAAGGATCGGGCCCCAGCCGGCTGAAGGATGAAGCCATGGACGGGCTGAAGGATCGGGCCCCGCCCGGCTGAAGGATGAAGCCATGGACGGGCTGAAAGGTCAGCCCCGCCCGGCTGAAAGATCAAGCCCCGGCGTAGGAAAGAGATCAAGCCCGGCGTAGGAAAGAGATCAGGCCCCGGTCAAAGAAAAGACCAGGCCCGGGTCGGCACAAATCAGCCCCTCCGGCGTTTGAGGAGCGGGGGTCCGGGGGCTGGCCCCCGGGACGGGACGGGTAGGGGCGGCGGGGGCGAAGAACCCCCTACAGGAACGCCAGGTTCACGATCCCGAAGGAGCCCGCCGCCACCAGTGCGGCCGCCGGCATGGTGATGAACCAGCCCAGGATGATGTTCTTGGCGACGCCCCAGCGCACCGCGTTCACCCGCTTCGTCGCGCCGACGCCCATGATGGCCGAGGTGATGACGTGGGTCGTCGAGATGGGGGCCTTGAACAGATACGCCGTCGTGAACATGATCGACGCACCGGTCGTCTCGGCGGCGAAGCCCTGCGGGGGGTCGAGCTCGATGATCTTGCGGCCCAGCGTGCGCATGATGCGCCAGCCGCCGGCGTAGGTGCCGAGGGACAGCATCAGGGCACAGACGATCTTCACCCAGACCGGAATCGGGTCGGCGAAGGTCTGGTGGCCGGAAATGACCAGTGCCATCACGACCACGCCCATCGTCTTCTGCGCGTCCTGAAGGCCGTGGCCGAGCGCCATGCCCGCCGCCGAGACGGTCTGGGCGATGCGGAAACCGCGTTTGGCCTTGTGCGGGTTGGACCGACGGAAGATCCACATGATCGCCAGCATCACCAGATAGCCGGCGACCAGGCCGACCATCGGCGACACGAACATCGGGATGACGACCTTGTCGAGGACGCCGCTCCAGAGCACCTCGGTCCCGCCCGCGAGCGCCGCGCCGACCAGGCCGCCGAACAGTGCGTGGGAGGACGAGGAGGGCAGGCCGAAGTACCAGGTGATCAGGTTCCACACGATCGCGCCGGTGAGCGCCGCGAAGAGGATGCCCATTCCCCGGGAGCCCTCGGGCGTCTCGATCAGGCCTTCACTGACCGTCTTGGCCACGCCGTTGCCGAGGAACGCACCCAGCATGTTCATCGCCGCGGCCATCGCCAGCGCCGCCCGCGGCGTGAGCGCCCGCGTCGAGACGGACGTCGCGATCGCGTTCGCCGAGTCGTGGAAGCCGTTCGTATAGGTGAAGAAGAGCGCGACCGCGATGGTCACGACCAGAGCGAAGGTGTCCATGAAGGGGTCAGGACTCCTTGACGGCGATGGTCTCCACCGTGTTCGCCACGTGCTCGAACGCGTCCGCCGCTTCCTCCAGCACGTCCACGATCTGCTTGAGCTTGAGCACCTCGATCGCGTCGTACTTGCCGTTGAAGAGATGCGCGAGCAGCTTGCGGTGGATCTGGTCGGCCTGGTTCTCGAGGCGGTTGACCTCGATCCAGTACTCGGTCAGATTGTCCAGTGTGCGAAGGTTCGGCATGGCCTCCGCGGTCAGCTCGGCAGCTCGGGCAAGGACCTCGATCTGCTGCTCGACGCCCTTCGGAAGTTCCTCGATGTTGTAGAGGACGACCAGGTCGACGGCCTCCTCCATGAAGTCCATGATGTCGTCGAGGGACGAGGCGAGGGAGTAGATGTCCTCGCGGTCGAAGGGCGTGATGAACGAGGAGTTCAGCTGGTGGAAGATCGCATGTGTGGCGTCGTCACCCGCGTGTTCTGCGGCCCGCATACGCTCTGCGATCTCGGCCCGGGCAGGTCCGTCCGCCCCGAGCAGTTCCATGAGGAGCTTCGAGCCCGTGACGATGTTGTCCGCGGATGCGGCGAACATGTCATAGAAGCTCGTCTCCCTGGGGGTCAGACGAAAGCGCACGTGGGGTCCTCGGGATGCTTCGGTTTCGGTCAGGCTGATGCTAGGCGCATCATCCGGCCACGGCTAATGGGCCGTCCCCCAGTGTCGCCCATCGGGCACAGTGGTCGGCACGGGGGCGGTACGCAGACCCGGTCCCGGCAGGGGACAAGGGCCGTATACCCAGCAAAGTTCGATACCATATACCCACCAGGGGTATATGTCCGCATGTCTTACGGGAGGACGCGATGACGACCACCGAGGCCGGCGCGACGGCGCCCTCCGACGACAGCATGCAGAACGTGACGAACGCGACGCACGGCTACCACAAGCAGAAGGACGAGCACCTCAAGCGCCTGCGCCGGATCGAGGGCCAGATCCGTGGACTGCAGCGGATGGTCGACGAGGACATCTACTGCATCGACATACTCACCCAGGTGTCCGCCTCCACCAAGGCCCTGCAGTCCTTCGCGCTGCAGCTCCTGGAGGAACACCTGCGGCACTGCGTCGCCGATGCTGCCGTCAGGGGCGGTGACGAGATCGACGCCAAGGTGGACGAGGCGACGAAGGCGATCGCCCGGCTGCTGCGCACCTGAACCTGCCGGTGCGGGGCCTCCGGCTAGTCGCCGGAGGCGTCGCGCTCTTCGGCCACTTTCAGCACCTCGTCGATGCTCTCCAGGCTCAGCCGGTCCTCCGCGGCCGAGGCCGCGATGATCAGCTCTCCGCACAGCTCGATCTCGGCGAGGGCCACGTGGTCCTGAACTGCCGTACCGCCGACCGGAGCCACGTGCATCACCTCATCTCTGCCGTTACCGACTTCCTAGAGTAGGGAGCGGCCTACACACCGCGCATGGCACGGACGGGCTAGTTCTTGACGCCCGTCACTCATCCTCCAGCACGGTCTACTGCTCGGCGATCTTGCCTGCGTAGATGTCCTTCGAGGCCGGCAGCCGTACGTCGACGGGGGCCCCGAAGTCGTACAGCAGCGTCGTCGAGGCGACCGCGACGGTGCCCTTCTGGAGGCCGTTGACGAAGCTGAACCGGTGCCGGATCTTGCGGATGCGGCCCTGGTCGTCGAGGTAGACGTCGAACGGGACCTCGGCCGTGGCGAACCCTTTCGCCGCCGCGGCGAGGGCCTCCCGCACGCCCTTCGAGGCGTGCCGCGCCGCCAGGGTGAGGTCGGCGGTGCCGCGGTAGTGCCGCACCTCGACGCCGGCGAACTCGCTCCGGCCGAGATACGTCGCCCTGCGCGTCCCGCGCAGCAACTCGGCCGCGGCATAAGGGTCGGTGGCGCCGCCGGTCACCAGGTTGCCGTCGGAGAGGGTGGCCGTGTCCACCCGTACCCACTTGTCGGCGGGCACCCCCGCGCCCCGGTTCTTCATGAACAGGGCGCCGGGCGCGAGGAGTTCGGTGATCGGGCGGTGGTCGTCGGTGCCGGCCGGGCTCTGCGGGAGCTGTACCTTCAGCCGGCCGAGCTGCCGGCGGTAGTCGTAGTCGCCCTCGCCGCGGATGGTGACGCGGGTGCCGCCGATGGCCATCTCCATCGACGTGGTCGCCCTTGAACTGCTCGCTGCCACCAGGGTTTCGGCGGCGCGGTGCAGGGTCTCGACGGGGTCGGAGGCGCGGGGGTCCTCGGCGGCGGACCCGGTGCCGGAGCATCCGCCGGCCCCCATGCAGACACACACCATGAGTCCTGCCGTGACGACCGTCCCCCTGCGCTGCCGCTCCGCCATCGCCTGCCTACCCCCAGCCGGTACGTCCGTCACGGGCCCCCTGTCGTTCCGGATAACGACGGCTGGGTGGGGTCGTCACGCGCATACCGGCTCCGCTGCCGGAGGCGGCTGATGAATGCAGCCTCGGGGTGGGTAACGTTGTCACGTGGCGCAGCAGGAACATCGCACGACGACGGTCGAACAGGGCCGGTTCTGTATTGCTCGGTGCAGTTGTGGCTGGCGCGGGCCGGCCCGCAGAGCGCGCAGCCAGGCCCGGGCGGACGCCGAAGGGCATGTGAGCCTTCAGGCGTGACGCAACGTCGTCAGCAGTTCGTCGACCAGGGTGCGGTCGCGGTACTGGGTCAGCCGGCTGCGGGCCGCGGCGGGGGAGAGCCACAGGATGCGGTCCACCTCCGTGGTGGGAGTGAAGCCGCCCGAGACCGCCTCTGCCGCCCGGTAACGGATCTGTTTGGGGCGGCCGCCCGCGAAGTGGCGCAGGGTGGACAGCTCGGCGGGGCACGCCATGGCAGCCCGAGAGCACCTTGAGCGTCGTCCAGCCATGTACATGCAGGTCGTTGAACGCATGGCCGACGAAGCGTCGGCAAGGCCACCGCGCGCTGCCGTCGCCGAGCTGCGGAACATGGGACTGGCCGAGTCCCAGCAAGGCAGGGGAACGGTCGTACCTGCCTCCAGCCAAGGCATGCCCGCAACCAGCGTGGACCGCACTATCCACCGTACAGCGAAGGGGAGTTGGAGCCTTCCGGGGACGGCCGAGGCGGAACCGCCCGCTGTCAGCAGGACCGCACTCGACGGGCGCCCCGCGCCCCCTGTTGGGCCAGCAGGACCAGGACGCCATCAGCGTCGACCGCATGCTCTACGACCGGGTGACCGGTACCCGCACGGCTCACCGTGTCCTGATCCCCATGGCCACCGCCGTCGAGGTGCCCACCGTGGCCGAGCAGCCCGACGTCGAAGTCAGCGACCTGTACTGCCAGCTCGCCGAGGCCGCACCCAGTCTCTCGTTCACCGAGCACGTAACCGCCCGCACCCCGTACCCGGACGAGCGCCGCACTCGGACTCAGGGACGCCAGCCCCCTTCTGATCACCTACCGCATCACCGCCGACGCAGGCCAGGACCGCCCTCTGCTGTGTGAAGAGCTGAAGGCGCCCGCCGCCACCTGCCAGCTCACCTTCCCCGTCACGCCGACGAAGCCGGCCGGCCAGCGTAGCGCCGGCGCCCATCGGAATCACCGTAGAACAGTCAGCAGCCCCAGGAACGACGGAGGCCGCAGTCTACTTCGAGACTGCGGCCTACCTGCGCTGCGATTCCTTTGGCTCCAACAAGATCGACGCCCACAATCGGCGATGACGCCCACGCGATTACGAGCTCTCGTGCCCGCGGTCCAACCTGTATTCACCAACCAGGCACGACCATGTCCCCTGTTCGCTCGGATCTTCCCAAAAAACCGCGCCATCGATAATTTTCGGTTCGGCAGGTCGCTCTGTCCCGGGCACCACAGGAAGCCCCACGGAATAGAACTCGACATAGATGGTTGGGATCCGATAGGCCATTTCGTAGAGGATTTCCACCTCGGGCGCCAGCGGGTCTACACCGAAGCCCACTGTCATTCCCGATTCATCCCGGAGGAAGATTTCTGCAAAACCTTCCTCGTTTGGATTCGAATACGTGATGAAGGGTTTTTTGTCAAACCCTGCAGATAGATCCCTTACTACTCTTCCGGCAAGCTCTTCCAGGTTCGGCACAGGCGAATCCTCGATTGTGAAGGCGTGACTACGCCTGAGGGGCCCCAAGGGGATAACCAGGCTATGTCAGATCAGTGTCACCGTAAAGTCGAAGACAGTCGTGATCTCCTTCCGGCCACCAGCAATCTTGAAGTCCTCTTGGACCGTCAGCACGTAGTGGCTGGTGTTCACCTGGAATGAGGAGTGGACCAAGTAGCTTGCCGGAATGGGGCCGTGACTGTCCGAATAGCCGAAACCGCGGCCGTTCCGGGTTGCCGTGGCGGTCTCAGTCATCGGTCCGGTTGCCTGTGCTGCCACGTTCGTGTGCAGTTTCAAGCCCCAGGCGAAGTGCATATGATCGCCATCGTTATAACGAACCTGCCCAGTGAAGTGCCCATATTGCGAGTCGCCGCGGTAATCAGGAGACTGAGGCGTAAAGGTATGCGTCGGTCCTGACTTGATTGACTTTTCAACCGGGCGTGAATCTCCGTCTGTGAAGGTTCGGCTTTCGGTGCGTTCGGTCACCGTGACCGCAGTCGTACGGAGCGGCTGCTTAGAGGTGTCGGCAGATTGCTCCGCAGCGGAAGCGGTAGCAGTCAGTGTCGCCATGGCCGCCACGGCAAGGGCTAGACTTGACACTCTTTTTGCGATTTTCAATTCTCTCCCCAAAAATGTCGCCTGGTCAGTGATCGACATCGGGGAATCTATCAATCATGTGTTGTACATTCAATCAATTTAGGGGAGGTCGAAATCACTGGCTTACCAGGGAACTGCCGACGCTCGTTTCGCGTCGCACCATCTGCACTGGAGACCTCCAGGATGGCTGTTCAGATGTTCTGGACATGAGCGGTGTAGGTGGGGACGAGAAGCTCATCGCGGGTTACGCCGCCTACACCACCTCGGACGAGTACGGCACCGCTGCAGCCGGCGAGGCTCCCGCGTCGATCGAGTCGGTCAGCTGGGCCGTCTCCGGTGCCCCGGTCGGTGCCTCCGTCTCGGACAGCATCAAGTTCGGCTGCTGAAAACCTCTTCCGCAGCTCGCCCGACCGGGCCTTGCCCGTTCCTCACCGGTACAGCGTGAGCGGTCGGCGACCGTCGTGGACTGTCAGCGCTGGTTGCTGTCGGACGGCCCACAGACGCCTCACTCCGGGCATCACCGGAGCGAACGCCTACCACCGGCGACGACGAAGCCCGCCGAGCGGTAGGCGTAAGACGCCTCAGTCCAGTCTCTTCCCCATGCGCGCCGAAAACTTCTCTGTGTCCTTCGTGTGCCACCACTCGAATAGGTGGGTGCGCACAAGGAACCCGAGGTAGTTCAGGGTGTCCTCGGTGAGGTCTCCGCTCACCAGACTCGCTTCATGACCCTTGTAGTCGAGTGAGACTTCCCAGAGCTGTCCTGAGACACTGACCTGAATTTTCAGAAGCAATTTCGGGAAGACAGACGGCACCTTTACGTCAAGGACTTCAAGGGAGGTTCCTCCTCCCTCGCTCTGTAGCCCTGAAAGCTTTTGGGTGAGCGCTTCCCTCACTTGCTCCTGGGTGGCCATTCAGGTCCTCTCAGCACTTTGCGCCCGCTGAAGCTGCCGCTACGGCTGGTGTTGTGTACTCTACCGTGGCCGTGATGATTCCCTGCGGTGTCAGACCGCCCGGCCTCCCTCCAAGGGGGCCCTTGTTGACAACCACCTTGAAGTTCTTCGTCGGCGGCTTCGAGGAGCAGCCGCTGCCTACCTTGTACCGGTAGTACACCCCAGGTGTCTTCTCGTAGCCGTTGAAGAGGGTGTCGCTTATCTTGTTGCTGAAGCTGGTGCTCCAGCGCCCGCGCTCAACTATGTGGTTGTAGCCCCAAGTCTTCGTTCCGCAGCGCAGAGGCATCTTGCTCGG
This sequence comes from Streptomyces sp. NPDC001157, assembly GCF_053598255.1. Taxonomy (NCBI): domain Bacteria; kingdom Bacillati; phylum Actinomycetota; class Actinomycetes; order Kitasatosporales; family Streptomycetaceae; genus Streptomyces; species Streptomyces sp. NPDC001157. The sequence goes on along the minus strand of NZ_JBSFJW010000022.1, from coordinate 122,788 downwards.
GCCGATCCAATAGGTGTAGGCGACCTTTGAGTAATGCTGCCTCTGGCAGGGATCTGATGCGCTCGCCACGGCAGCCGCGGCATTGGTCGAAACGTGAGCTGTAACGGCTGCGGGCATCTCGTCGGATGCGTTCGCAGCTGTAGGCGTGGTGAGCAGGACAGCTGCTCCTGCTGCCGCGATGAACGTCGCTGTGGACTTGCGGAAATGCGTGGCGCGCACGTTTTCTCTTTTCGGTGCAGATACTTCTGTGTGTCTCCTGTGGGTTTACTCATCCTCTCTTCCCAGTATTTACAGGTGCAAGCGGTTTCTTGGTGATCATCTTCACGCTTTGAAGTGGAACCGATATGCTGAGTTATTCATCTCGTGCGGGATGCCTGGCGTGTTCAAGAGGGTGGGCAGCCTCGTGGAGGGCGATCTCGTTCCTCCCGAAGGGGCGGATCTTGCGAGTTGGAGGGCATACCGACGCTGCGGACGCTCGCCCCCAAGCTGGGAGAGCCGAATCGAGGATGGCAGTACGCGGGTGGCATGCAGTGGCATCGGGTGAACCCAGCCGGGCACGGTGTAGCCCGACGCCTGCTTACGGTCCACACGCTTTCCAACTGTGGTGGGGTCAGGAAGCGGGTGCAGGGGCGTTCACGGGCGGTCGGCCTGCGGGCTCGACTCGGGGATCGGTCTCGCCTGAACCGACGCGAACGACGGTGAATGAGAAGGAAAGTGAGACGGGGCACCCGCGATGGACCGAGCAGCCGCGCACCGTCCAGGTAAAGCCACACCGCCGGCTCACCGTGCGGCCCCGTATGCGCCACCGCACGCACCACCCGCACATCGAGGCCCAGCTCCTCAGGCGCCCCGGTCACCTCGCGAGCAACCTCGTTCGCTTCACTCCACGGCGACACGTGGTCAACCCACAGGACGTCGGCGGAGTGTGTGTCACCCGTGAGGACGACTGGGGCGTCATGCAGCCATGGGGCGAACGGGTCCGGGTCGAGGCGCCGCGCGAGTCGTTCGGCCTGCCCTTGGAGCCATCGTGCGGCGAGGGCTTCGCACCGGTAGCCGACCAGGTGGGGCGCGGTTGGGGTGTACGAGATAGCACGTAACTGCCGGGGCTTGCGGCCTGAGGCGTGGCGTCCGCTCACAGCTTGCCGTAGCTGCTTTTTTCGACGACGAGCAGGGCGCCCGGTGTTCACCGGGCGCCCTGTTTGTTCGGTCCTGCTTCAGTGCTGCTTCAGCGCTTGTCGGCTCAGCCGCGGAAGCCGAGGAGATCGTGCAGACGGGCACCGCTCGGCGCCGTGGCCGGCTGTCCGGCGGTCACCGCGGACATCGCCGAGGCCGCGGCCTCCGGCTTGGGGTCGGGGGTCTTCTTGCAGACGGCGTCGGCCACACCGCTGCCGCGCGGCACCGTGCCGTCGGTGAGGTACTTCACCAGGTACTTGTCGAGGCAGGCGTTGCCGCTCAGCGAGATGCCGTGGTTGCCGCCGCCCTGTTCCACCACCAGGCTGGAGTGCTTGAGCAGACGGTGCGCGGTGACGCCGCCCTGGTACGGGGTGGCCGCGTCGTCCGTCGCCTGGAACAGCAGCACCGGAGGCAGCTTGCTGTTGGCGACGTTCACCGGCTTCAGCGACTTCGTCGGCCAGAACGCGCACGGCGCGTTGTACCAGGCGTTGTTCCAGGTGTTGAACGGAGCCTTCTCGTACACGGCCCAGTTGTCCTTGCGCCACTGGTTCCAGTCGTGCGGCCAGGAGACGTCGCGGCACTGCACGGCGGCGTAGATGCTGTAGCCGTTGTCACCGGAGGCGTCGATGGCGGCGATGCGCTCGTATGTCTTGATGAGCAGGTCGGTCTTCTTGTCGTTCACGTAGGACGCGAACGCCTTGGCCAGCATGGGCCAGTAGCCGTTGTAGTACCCGCCGGGCAGGAAGGTGTCCTCCAGCTCGGCCGCGCCCACCTTGCCGCCGGCGGGCGTCTTCGCCAACTCGGCCTGCATCGCGTACCACTTGGCCTCGATCTTGGCCGGGTTCGTGCCGAGCTTGTACGTGGAGTTGTACTTGGCGATCCACGCCATGAGCGCCTTGTGCCGGGCGTCGAAGGCGTAGTCCTGCCCGATGTTGTCGTCGTACCAGACTCCGTCGGGGTTGACGATGGAGTCCAGCACCAGGCGGCGCACCCGGTTCGGGAAGAGCTTGCCGTAGACCTGGCCCAGGTAGGTGCCGTACGAGTAGCCGAAGTAGTTGATCTTCTTCGCGCCGAGCGACTTGCGGATCGAGTCCATGTCCTTCACGGCGCTGATCGTGTTGATGTACGGCAACACGTCCTTGTACTTGGTGCCGCAGGCCTTGGCGAAGGACTTGGCGCGCGCGAGGTTGGCTTTCTCGATCGCGGCCGTGCTGGGCACGGAGTCCGGGCGGACCGGGTTGAAGTAGCCCGGCACGCAGTCCAGGGCGGGCTTGCTCTTGCCGACGCCGCGCGGGTCGAAGCCGATGACGTCGTACTGGCTCGCGACCTGCTTGGGGAGCGCGGACGCGACGAAGCCGGCGAGGGTCAGGCCGCTGCCGCCGGGGCCGCCGGGGTTGACCAGCAGCGGGCCCTGGTAGTGCTGCGCGGTGTGCGGCACGCGGGACAGGGCGATGGTTATCTTCCGCCCCTGGGGCCTGGCGTAGTTCAGGGGCACCTTCACCGAAGCGCACTGGAGGGTCGGGTAGTCGTCCGTGCCGCACTTCTTCCAGGTGAGGCTCGACGCCTGCGCGGACTGCGGGGCGTCGGCCTGGGCCGGGACGGCGGTGAGCGAGCCGGCGAGGACGACGGTCGCACCGCACAGCACGGCTGTACTTCTTCTCATGAAGATCCTTCAGAGCATGGGGGGTTGGGCAAGGATCGGAAGGCTGGCGATCCTGGCGTGATCTTTTCGGAAAAGCGTGCCGCCGGAGAACATCCCGACCGAAGATTTGAACCAGCTGTGATCCGGCGGCCCCGGCCGCGTGGACGACACGGAGGGGGCGCCCGGCCGACTGCGGGGCGCCCCCTCGCTCATGCCACCGTACGGGTCGCGCCGCTCAAGTCGCCGTGCAGGTCACCGTCGGTACGCTCCCGCCCCCCGGCGCCCCGCCGAACCCGAGGCTCGCCGAACCGCCTGCGGCCACCGTCCCGTTGGTTCGTGGCGGTCACCGTCGCCTGTCCGTGACCACGAGACCCTCCCGGCCCGCTCCACCGCCGTGATCTACCTTGCGATGATGGCCCGCCGCCTCACCAGAGAATCCACTCCAACCTGGTGAGGCCCCTGATGCCTCGTCAAAACCGCCTCTCAGGACGAACCATCATGAGAAAACGCCCTCTTGCTGAAAGCAAGACGGCCCCCCTCTCACCTGGGGTTCCGAGAGGGGGGCCGTCTCCATACCGACTGACCTGCGTCATACCGCTGTCATACGGGATCCTTCGCCCTGTAGGACACCCGCATATCCGGTACGACTCCCGGTTCTTCGTGGCGGTTCCTCCAAGCCAGTTCGAGCATGTTGGCCGCGATGGTCAGCGCCCCGCGCTGCTCCTCGCCAGGCTCGGGAGCCTTTGCCGGCTGTGCCGCCACCCAGTCAGCAACGCTGACAGTCGACGGGCCGTCCCAACCTCGCTCCTCCTGCTCACTCATCACAGCCCCCTCGCGTCCTCGTTCGTGGCGATCGCGATCAGGGCAAGGGGGATCATGTCTCGGTCCCTGGGGTGTGTGACTCGTTCACGGGCCTCGTCCGGCGTGAGCCAGACGAGGTCACTGATTTCGTCGTTGGGCGTGAAGGCTCCGCCGGTTGCCTCAGCCACCCAGTAGCGGACTTCTTTGAGCCGGCCCTGGTGATCGACGTACAGAGCTGACGGAAGCGCCGCCCCCAGACGGCACGTCTGGCCCGTTTCTTCCAGCACCTCACGATGGGCTGCCTCTTCGTGGGTCTCGCCCCTCTTGAGCTTGCCCTTGGGCCAGGACCAATCAGCCCACTTAGGCCTGTACACCAACGCCAGTTCCAGTTGATGCGTGGGCGAACGACGCCAGAGTACGCAGCCCGCCGCATGGACCACAGAGGCACGTCCCATGGCTTCCCCTACGTTGCCGTGTTGCTTCCAGATGCCCTCTGACCTGCGGATTTGTTCACGGTTGACGATCATACGGGTCGTCGTACCTCGGCCGGTGGACGAGGCAGACCTCCAGCTCGCCGTCGACCGGTGAGCGTCGCCACAGGACGCAGCCGGCTGCCTGGATGGTGTCGTTGGTGTGGGTCACGGGTGGGTCACCGCCTCCTTCGACAGGGGTTTGGGGCGCCGGGGTGACCGGCTCAGGGCGTGCTCACCGCCTGCTTCTGCCAGCACTGCTGGAAGGCGAAGCGGGCCGCCTCCACTTCGTGGCGCTGGTCGGCGTGGAGCACTCCGAGTGCGTACGCCGTCGCCGGGGCGATCCGGGGGGTACGGGCCGCCGAGGCCGCGGCCGCCGCCGCCTCCGAGGCGTCGCGGTGCCGGTCCAGGGCCTGGCCCGCGGTCAGCAGGCGCAGGTCGATCGGGCCGCCGGTGCCGTGGAGGGCCTCGCGGGCGTAGCGGTGCAGGCGCAGCAGCAGGCGGACCTGGTGCCAGGGGGCGTCCTGGGGGTGCGGGGACGGGTCCGGGGAGAGGCCGTGGATCAGGGCCTCCGCGTTGTAGGGGCTGCCCGCGGTGACGAGGGGGAGCGCGGTGATGGCGTCGGTGAGGCGCTCCTCGGCGGCTTTGGCGAGGGGGCGGAGGTCGGTGGTGGGGGCCGTGGGGGTGAGGGGGACTTCGCTGGCCAGTACGGCGATTTTGTCTGCGACGGCGTGGAAGCGGGAGGAACCCAGTGCCTGGAGGGCGGTGCTGTGGGCTCGGGTGCGGGCGAGGGTGAGCTGGCGCTCCAGCAGGGCGCCTGCTTTGGCCGCGCCGACTGTCAAGTTTCCGCGGTCTGTTGTGGGCGTGGGGGTCGGGGGGCCGGCGGTGCCGGGTGCCGCTTTCAGTGGGACGGGTGCCGCCCCGGCGGCACGACTGCCCGCAGCTACGTCGGCACGGCTGCCCGTAGCTGCGTCCGCGGTGGCGGGAACACCGATCGTGGCTGCCGCCTGGGCCGGGAAAACCGTTGCCCCCGACAACCGATGCAGTGCCAGCAACAGCCGTTCCTGCCGTGCCGCGTAGGCGTGTTCCATCGTCAATGTGCCGGACAGCCAGGCCAGTTCGGGCTGGAGGGACTCCGACCATTCCGTTTCCAGGAGGGGGCGGAACGTGTGCAGGCTGCCGCTGATGCGGCGGACCGAGCGGCGCAGGGCGCGGGCCGCGTCGACGGAATCCTCCGTGCCGTTGCCGCTCGCACCGCCGGCTTCCCGGTGCAGCCGCAGGGCGCGGAGGAACTCCGTGGCCTGGGCCCGCAGGTAGCCCGCGAGGGCTTCGCCTGCCACGGGCCCGGCCGTGGGGTCCGTCGGGTCAAGGTGTTGCTGTGCCACGCCGGCGCCTCCGGGCGTCTATGAGCATCTCCTGGATGTTTCGCAGGGGCCCGCCGTCCGCGTCGGTGGCATGCCGCACCCACTCGCCGTCCGGGCCGAGGTGCCAGGAGGCGGTGGTGTCGGACATGCCGGTCTCCAACAGCCGGTTCAGGGCTGCGCGGTGGGCCGGGTCGGTAACCCTGACCAGGGCCTCGATACGGCGGTCGAGGTTGCGGTGCATCATGTCGGCGCTGCCGATCCACACTTCCGGTTCGCCGCCGTTGCCGAAGGCGAAGACCCGGGAGTGTTCGAGGAAGCGGCCAAGGATCGAGCGGACCCGGATGTTCTCCGACAGGCCCGTGACGCCGGGGCGGATCGCGCAGATGCCGCGGACCCAGACGTCGACCGGCACGCCGGCCTGGGACGCTCGGTAGAGCGCGTCGATGAGGGCCTCGTCGACCATCGAGTTGACCTTGATGCGGATGAAGGCCGGACGCCCCGCACGGTGGTGCTGGGCCTCCTTGTTGATCCGCGCGATCAGGCCGTCGCGCAGGGACTTGGGGGCGACGAGGAGACGGCGGTACGTCTCGCGGCGCGAGTAGCCCGAGAGACGGTTGAACAAGTCCGAGAGGTCCGCGCCCACTTGGGGATCTGCCGTCAGCAGGCCGAGGTCCTCGTAGAGCCGGGCCGTCTTGGGGTGGTAGTTGCCCGTGCCGACGTGGCTGTAACGCCGTAGCGTGTCGCCTTCCTGACGGACCACCAGGGACAGCTTGCAGTGGGTCTTCAGGCCGACCAGGCCGTAGACGACGTGGCAGCCGGCCTCCTCCAGCTTGCGCGCCCACTTGATGTTGGCGTGCTCGTCGAAGCGGGCCTTGATCTCGACCAGGACGAGGACCTGCTTGCCGGCCTCGGCCGCGTCGATGAGCGCGTTGACTATGGGGGAGTCGCCGGAGGTGCGGTACAGGGTCTGTTTGATCGCGAGGACGTCGTCGTCCTCGGCCGCCTGCTCCAGAAACGCCTGCACCGACGTCGAGAAGGAGTCGTAAGGGTGGTGCAGCAGCACGTCCCGGCTGCGCAGCGCGGCGAAGATGTCGGGCGCGGACGCCGACTCGACCTCCGCGAGGTCGCGGTGGACGCCGGCGACGAACTTGCGGTACTTCAGCTCGGGGCGGTCGAGGCCGGCGACCCGGAAGAGGCCCGTGAGGTCCAGGGGACCCGGCAGCGGGTACACCTCGGCCTCGGAGATCTTCAGCTCGCGCACCAGCAGGTCCAGGACCTCGCGGTCGATGGACTCCTCGACCTCCAGGCGCACCGGCGGCCCGAAGCGGCGGCGCATGAGCTCCTTCTCCAGGGCCTGGAGCAGGTTCTCGGCGTCGTCCTCCTCGACTTCCAGGTCCTCGTTGCGGGTGAGGCGGAAGGCGTGGTGCTCCAGGACCTCCATGCCAGGGAACAGCTCCTCCAGGTGGGCGGCGATGACGTCCTCTATGGGGACGTAGCGCCCGGGGGAGCTCTCCAGGAAGCGGGAGAGCAGCGGCGGGACCTTGACGCGGGCGAAGTGCTTGTGGCCGGTGACCGGGTTGCGTACGACCACGGCCAGGTTCAGGGAGAGGCCCGAGATGTACGGGAAGGGGTGCGCGGGGTCGACCGCGAGGGGGGTGAGCACCGGGAAGATCTGGTGGCGGAAGAGGGTGAACAGGCGGGCCTGCTCCTTCTCCGTCAGCTCGCTCCAGCGGACCAGGTGGATGCCCTCCTCCGCGAGCGCGGGGGCGACGTCCTCGTGGTAGCAGGCGGCGTGCCGGGCCATGAGTTCGCGGGAGCGGGCCCAGATCATCTCCAGCACTTCGCGGGGCTGGAGGCCGGAGGCGGAGCGGGTGGCGACACCCGTCGCGATACGGCGCTTGAGACCGGCCACCCGGACCATGAAGAACTCGTCCAGGTTGCTCGCGAAGATCGCGAGGAAGTTGGCGCGCTCCAGCAGGGGGGTGTTCGGGTCCTCGGCGAGTTCGAGGACCCGCTCGTTGAACGCCAGCCAGCTGCGCTCCCGGTCGAGGAAACGACCCTGCGGCAACTGAGGGCCGTCGTACGGCGACTCCTCGTAGGCATCGAGATCTGCATCGATGTCGGGTTCCAGGTCGGAGACCGCGGCGGCCACCGTGTGCGGGCGGTGCGCGGCTATGGAGCCCACGGAGGGCTGCGCGTGCTGGACCTGTGCCTGGGCGGTTTCTGGCTGACTCATGAACCCATTCTTCCGCGTTCCCGGAGAAACGGGCGCGTCGGAAAGCGCGGGCGGGAGTGCCTTGACGGGCGGGAGGGCGTCCCCGTTCCCCGCGGACCCCTCGGGGGACGGCGAAGGCTGTGGCACGGAGGGCGTCATTGGCCGAGCGTCGCAAGCCAGTCTGAACCGTTGGTTACGGCGACATGGCGTGCGGGATATCTGGGGGCGGCTCCCGGGCGTCTACGTCGGCGGGACCGACGTAACAGGCCGCTGGGAGCCGCCCCGAGGATACGTACGTCCATCCCCCCGTGGAAGGACGTACGCGCATCGGATGCCTCACACGGTGCTGCGGCGCAGCAGCCGGAAGGAGATCGTCACGGCTGCCGCGGCGACGGTGAGGACGAGGCCGGTCTCGGCGAGGAGGAGCGGCCAGGAGGGGGACGAGGCGTGCGGGTTGCGGAGGCAGCCGGTCGTGGCGAGGAGCGCTTCCGTGCCCCCGACGGCGACGGCCAGTGCGGGCAGGGACCGACGCAGTACGAGGCCCGCGAGGGTGCCGAGGGTGAGACCCAGGAGGGGGTTCGCCAGGGCGAGGGCGCCATCGGACGGGAGGTTCTGGCTCTGCCATCGCCAGTCGTACGGGAACGGTGCCGTCGCGGCCGGCAGGCCGTGCAGTACGACCAGGAGCGCCGAGCCGGTGGTGAGCAGTGCGGCCGGAAGGGCGAGCTTGGTGGTGAGCCAACAGGTGGGGCTCACCCCCTGGGTCCAGGCAAGGCGTGCGGTGCCGGACTCCAGTTCACGGCCGATCAGTGCGGCGCCCGCCCAGGCGGCGACCGGCAGGGGGAGGACGGCGGCGACGGCCTCGGCGAGCGTGCGGGCCCGGTAGTAGTCCGTGATCGCGCTGCCCCACGTGCAGGGCTCCCCGCCGCCGCAGCTCCGCAGCCACTCCGCGTGCGCCGCGTCGGCCCCCGGGCCGTGGGCCCACAGCAGGAGCGCCGAAGTGAGGGCGACCAGGAGGGCCCAGACGACCAGCGCGGGGCGGTGCAGCCGTAGCAGCACAGCCACCAGGCCCGCGCTCTCACCGCCGCCGCGGGCCGTGACCGGCACCTTGATGTCGAGGGCCGTCATGCGAGGGACTCCTTGCGGGCGGCCCGGGCGCGGCGGGGCAGGAGACGGAAGGCGAGGACGGTCGCGAGGGCGGCGACGGCCAGGACGATGCCGGTCTCCACGAGGTGGAGGGGCCAGTAGTGGGCCTGGGGGTGGAAGACCTGGTAGTAGCCGGTGATGTGCAGGTCGGCCGCGCATTGCTTGACCTGGGCAGGGTTGCCCTCGCAGGGCGAACTGCCGGTGTACGCGACGCGGTGGCCGTGCCGGATGGCCCCGCTCTCCAGTACCCATGCGTGCCTGGGCCACAGCTCCTCGGTCGCCGTGACGCGGTTCACCGCCGGCCAGAGGTGCTCGCGGAAGCGTTCCAGGACGAAGTGCAGCACCCAGGTTGCGGCGAGGGAGACGCCGAGGGCGGGCAGCGTGCGGCGCAGCAGCAGGGCGGTGAGCGTGCCGACGGCGAGCGCGCACAGGGCGTACGCCACGGTCGCCGGGCCGCGGGCCACGAAGGTGACGACGGAGAACCAGTCGCCGTCCCGCAGGCCGGGGTGGGCGCTCCAGGCTCGGCGGTACGCCAGCACCAGCGCGGTGGTGCCGAGGGTGAGCAGCAGCGCGGGCACGGCGAGCTTGGCGGCCAGCCAGCGGGCCGGGGAGACGCCCTGCGTCCACGCCAGCTGCGCGGTGCCGGACTCCAGTTCGCGCCCGATCAGGGAGGCGCCCGCCCAGGCGGCCACGGCGAGGGAGCTGTAGCAGACGAGCGTCGCGACCCAGACGGTCCGCTGGCCGTAGTTCAGCTGGTCCAGGATGTTGCAGGTCTCGTGATGGTCGCAGTAGGCCCGCTCCCGCTCGCCCGCGCGAGACGTCACCGTGTTCAGCCAGACCAGCCAGCCGATCAGGGCGGCGACGAAGGCACCCCACACGATCAGCGCCGGGCGGTGCAGCCGCAGGACCGTCCGGGGCAGTCCCGGCACGGAGAGCGCGCTCACAGCGCGGCCTTCTCGGACTCGGACGCGGCGTCGGCCGGCGTCGTACCCGGGGCCTCGGGGTTGCGCAGGTAGGAGAGGACGAGCTCCTCCAGGGAGGGCGTGCTCGTGCGCAGGCCGTCCGGGAGCGGGCCCGCCGGGCGGATCAGCGCGCTGAGCTGGCGGCCGGTCGTACGGGACTCGACGACGGTGTGCGGTTCGAGGGAGGTCTGCGCCGGGCCGGACACGCGCACATGCGCCTCCAGCAGCTCGTCGATCTCCCCGGCGAGGCGGACGCGGCCGCCGCCTATGAGCAGCAGGTGGTCGCAGGAGCCCTCCAGTTCGGAGACGACGTGCGAGGACATCACGATCGTCGTGCCGTACTGCGCGGCCTGTGCCATCAGCGTCCCCATCAGCTCGTGCCGGGCCAGCGGGTCGAGGTCGGCCATCGGCTCGTCCAGGAGCAGCAGTTCGGGCCGCTTGGCGAGGGCGAGGGCGAGAGCGACCCGGGTGCGCTGGCCGCCGGAGAGCGCGCGGATCTTCGTCCTGGCGCCGAGGCCGCCGTCGGCGACGATCCGCTCGGCGGTCGGTGCGTCCCACCGGCCGGGGTTGAGGTCGGCGCCCATGCGCAGCGTCTCGGCGACCGTGAGCTGCGGGTAGAGCGGCTTGTCCTGGGCGACGAAGCCCACGCGGGTGCGGGCCGCGGCCGGGTCCGTGCCGAGGACGGTGACCGTGCCCTCGGTCGGGGCCAGCAGCCCGGCGGCGAGTGCCAGGAGCGTGGACTTGCCCGCCCCGTTCGGGCCGACGACGGCGCACACGCGGCCCGCGGGCAGCCGGAAGCCGCAGTCGCGCAGCGCCCAGCCGCCGGCCCCTCGGCGCCTGCCGAAGCGCTTGCCCACGGCGGTCGCCTCCAGGGCGAAGCCGGTGGTGTCCGTCATGAAAGGTCCCCCTGGCTGTACTGGTCCGAGCTGTGCTGGTCCGCACTGTGCTGGTCCACGAAGTGCTTATCGAGTACGGCGGTGAAGAGCGCGGCCACGTCGTCCCGGTCCAGGCCGGCCGCTCGGGCCCGCGCGGCCCAGGCCTCCAGCTCCCCGTGCAGGGGGGACTCGGCCGGGGCGGTGCCCAGTGACCGTCGTACGAAGGTCCCCAGGCCCCGCCGGGCCTCGACCAGGCCCTCGCGTTCCAGCTCGCGGTAGGCCTTCAGGACGGTGTTCGGATTGATGGCGGTGGCCTCGACCACCTCGCGGGCTGTGGGCAGCTTGTCCCCCGGTTCCAGCAGGCCCAGTCGGAGGGCCTGCTTGGTCTGCTGCACGATCTGGACGTAGGTGGCGACGCCGGAGCGCCGGTCGATGCGGTACTCGACCACGCGGACAACCACCCTTTCACTAATTGAGTAGTGAAAGGGTGGTGCAGGCGGCCTCCGAAAGTCAAGCCGCCTGAGAAAGTCGAGCGGAATCGTGTGAACCGATCCGCGGGACCGGACCGATGAGGGGACGTGAGCGAAACGAGAAGCGACGGTGAGCTGCTGCGGGCCGCCGCGGACGGGGACCGGCGCGCCTTCGAGGAGCTGTACCGGCGGTATGCGCCGTGGCTGACCGCCCGGCTGCGCGGCCGGTGCGCCGACGCGGGCGTGGTCGACGACGTCGTACAGGAGACGTTCCTCGCGATCTGGCGGGGCAAGGCCCGCTACCGGGAGGACGGCGACGTCGCCGGATGGCTGTGGCGGATCGGCTCACGGCGGCTGATCGACGCGCTGCGGGGCGACGGGGCACGCGGACGGCTGCGGCAGGCGCTGGCCCGGCTGCGGCACCGGGACGAGGCGTCCGCGGAGGAACGCGTGCTCGCGGGGGTGGAGCACGGGGACCTCGCGGGCGCCCTGGTCCGGCTCTCACCGGAGCTGCGCGCGGTGCTCCAGGCCACGGTCATCGACGGCCTGACCACCCGGGAGGCGGCCGTGCTGCTCGGGATACCGCCGGGGACGGTCAAGACACGGGCGATGCGGGCCCGTAAGCAACTGCGGGAGGCGCTGACATGAGCGGGCGGGAGTGCAATCGGGTCTGCCGGGCCGCGGGGCCGGAGCACCTGCATGGAGGTGGCCTTGTGAGCAGGCAGGCGCGCGACCGGGGTCTGCCGGGCCGGGCGCCGACGCAGGAGGTGACGGCATGACCTGGCATGTGGACGCAGAGGACCTACGGGCCTACGCCCAGGGCGAGTTGGCGCCGCCCCTGCTCTGGTCCGCCGACACCCACCTTGTCGCCTGCGCACAGTGCCGGGCGCTTCTCGCCGAGGTCGGTGACCCGGACCGGGTCGACGTCGGCTGGGAGCGGCTGGACGCAGAGCTCGACGCGCCCCGGCCGGGGGTGTTCGAGGGGCTGCTGATGCGGCTGGGGGTCGCCGATCACACCGCGCGGCTGCTCGCGGCCACGCCCGTGCTGCGCCGTTCCTGGCTGGGTGCGGTCGTCGCCGTGCTGCTGATGAGCGTCGTGGCGGCGCACACGGGCACGGCGGCCGCCTCGCCCACGCTCTTCCTCGCCCTCGCGCCGCTGCTGCCCCTCGGCGGGGTCGCGCTGTCCTACGGGCCCGCGCTGGACCCGACGTACGAGATGGCGGTGGTCGCGCCGATGCACGGGTTCAAGCTGCTGATGGTGCGGACGGTCGCCGTGGTCACCGCCGTGCTGGGCCTCAGCGGCCTGGCGACCCTCGCGCTGCCGGGGTACGGGCTGGGCGCCCTCGCCTGGCTGCTGCCCGCGCTGGCCCTGACCTCGACCGGCCTGGTCCTCACCGCGCGGCTCGGCCCGGTGCTCGCACCGTCGCTGGTCGGCGGGGTGTGGGTGACGCTGCTGCTGGCGGCCCATGCCTACGACGCCGGCGCCACGCCCGTGCCGTTCACCGCGGCCGGCCAGGGGGTGGCGGCGGCGGTCGCCGCGCTCGCCGGCGGGCTGCTCTTCCTCGTACGTGACCGTTTCGACCGCTTCCAGGGGGATGCCGTATGACACCGACCGTTTCCGCTTCCGGGCTCAGTCTCCGCTTCGGCAGGACCCAGGCCCTCGACGAGGTGTCGCTGCGGCTGACCTCGGGCGTCACCGGGCTGCTCGGGCCCAACGGGGCAGGGAAGACCACCCTGTTGCGTGTGCTGGCCACCGCCGTGCCCGCGGACCGGGGCGCCTTCACCGTGCTCGGGCACGACCCGGCGACGGTGGCCGGCCGGCAGGAGGTGCGGCGCAGGCTCGGCTATCTGCCGCAGACCCCCGGCTTCCACCCGGACTTCACGGCCTTCGAGTTCGTCGACTACGTGGCGATCCTCAAGGAGATCACCGACCGGGGTGCCCGGCACCGCGAGGTGCGGCGGGTGCTGGGCGAGGTCGATCTCGCCGATGTGCGCGGCAAGCGCATCAAGAAGCTGTCCGGCGGTATGCGGCAGCGGGTCGCGCTGGCCGCCGCGCTCGTCGGTGACCCCGGCTTCCTCGTCCTCGACGAGCCGACGGTCGGTCTCGACCCCGAACAGCGCATGCGCTTCAGGGAGTTGATCGCACAGGCCGGAGAGGGCCGCACCGTCCTCCTCTCCACCCACCAGACCGAGGACGTGGCGATGCTCTGCAACCGCGTACTCGTCATGGCGGGCGGCGGCATCCGCTTCGACGGCACCCCGGCCGAGCTGACCGCACGGGCGGCCGGACGGGTGTGGAGCAGCACGGAACGCGACCCCGGCGCGAAGGCGGGCTGGCGCACCGGCACGGGCACCTTCCGCAACGTCGGCAGCCCGCCGCCCGGCGCCGACCTGCTCGAACCCACCCTGGAGGACGGCTACTTGCTCACCCTGGACGGCGCGGGCGCGGAGGTGGCGGCGGCATGAGCACGCTCATGGAGGCGACGGCCCCGCCCGTCGTGCACGGGGAACGGCACCGCAGCTGGGCGGCCGTGTTCGCCCTCGCCCGCTTCGAGGCACGCGAACTGCTCCAGTACATCCCGGTGGCGGCGACCCTGCTGTTCTACGTCGGCTACACCGGCTGGAGGCTGCTCTCCCCACCGGACGGCATGGCCGCCTACCCGGCGCTCCAGGACGTCGACCGGGCGACCCAGACGACGCCCATACTGTTCGGCATCGCCCTGTTCGTCTGCGTCAACCGGGCCGCGCTGCGGTCTCGTCGGCGCGGTACCGACCGGCACTTCGACGTGCTGGTCATGGAGCCGTGGCGGCGGACAGCCGGGCATGCCCTGTCCGTGGTGCCGTTCGGTCTCCTGACCGCGCTGGTCGTGCTGGTCCAGTTCACCTGGCAGGCGCTGCGGCCGGGTGCGGTGGGGCATGGGTCGCTGGCCGAACTGGCCGTGGCTCCCCTGTATGTGCTGCTGTTCGGGTTCCTCGGGCTGCTGGTCGCCCGGCTGATCCCGTCAGCGTTCGCCGCGCCGCTCGTGGTGATCGGGCTCTTCACCTTCCTGCTCTTCGTCGCCACGGGAACGGGCGATACGGAGTGGAGCCGCTGGCTGTCGCCGGTCGTGAGCGAGAGCAGCAACTCGACGCTGCCGTCCGACCTGGTCGGTCGGCCTGCGGGGTGGCATGCGCTGTATCTCTCTGGGCTGGCCCTGGTGGCGGCCATGGCCGCGGTGTTTTTCGCTCCGCGGGAAGTGCCGCGATTGGCCGTCGGTCGGCTGCCGGCCCGTCGTGGCTGGTCGCGCAGTTCCCCGCGCCCCTTGGGGGCGCTGGTGGGGCTCGGGGGTGCCATTGTCCTGGTGGTGACCGGCGCGGTGGGACAGTCCGGAGGAGTGTCCCCTGAACTTGCGGCGGCCCGGGAGCGGGCCTCGGTTTCCCCGGAGAAGGAGCAGTCGTGCGTGCGCCACGGTGTCTCGGAGTACTGCGCTTTCGACGAGTGGAAGGGCCGGACGGGCACCTGGGCCGGTGTCGTCGACCGGGTTCAGGCTCTCGCCGGCGGTACGGCCGCTAGCCGTCCCCTTCTCGTACGGCAGCGGATCGAGGCCCGCTACGGCCTGGACGGCGACGCGGCGATCGAACCGTCCACCGCACCCGGCCAGGTGACGGTCGACACACGCTGGGGCGGCAACCGAGTGCCCGAGTTCGCGGTCGGTGTCGCGTCCGTGCTGGTCGGCGGCGACGAGAAGAAGGGCAGCGAGCTCTGCGACGGCCGCGTGGTGACGGTGATGTGGCTGGCACTGGGCCGCGACGCGGACCCCGTCGCCGACCTCCGGAACGTCCGCCTCGACGACAGCCTGAGCGGGCCCGCGATCGCGCTGACGCCCACCAACCCGGTGTCGATGTCGGCCGGACAGACCGATGTCGTACGGGAACTGCTCTCTCGTCCGCGCGCCGAGGTGACGTCCGCCGTCAAGTCCCACTGGGCGCAGCTGACCGCTCCCGGGGTGACCACGGCCGAGGTGGCCCGGGTGCTCGGGACCGAGGTGCCGAAGGGGGCGGACGAGTGTGGGAAGTGAGCGGAGCATCGTCGTGCCGGTGAGCGGGGCACTGGTGTCGGCCGTGGCGCGTACCGTGCCGTGGCGGGCGATCGGGGCGGGCGCGGCCGTGGGGCTGCTGCTCGTCGCCCTGCCATGTCTGTCCGACGGCCCGCCGGGCGCCTGGCTCGCACTCACCCTGCTGCGGGCCGCCGCCCTGGTCTTCGCCCTGGGCCTGACCTTCCTGCTGGACGACCCTGCCCGGCACCTCACCACACCCGTCACCACTCCGCGTTGGGTGCGCACGTGCCTGCGGGTGGTCCTGGTGGTGCCGGTGGCCGCACTGTGGTGGACGGTCGCCCTGGCCCTCGTACCGCACGGCGTACGTCCCCCGGTCGGAGCCGTCACCCTGGAGGCCGGCGCGACCGCGGCCCTCGCCCTGGCCGCGGCGGCCACCGCCGTACGCCTCACGGACGAGCCCGAGCCGGGCCCGTCGGTGGCGGCCGCCGTCCTGACCACGGCGACCCTGGGGGCCCTGCTGATCCCGGCCCGCTGGACCCTGCTGGCCGCGACGGGCGATCCCCGCTGGGCGGCCGCGCACGAGCGGTGGGGGGTGCTGCTGGGGGTCGGGGCGGTGGCTTGGGGGGTGTGCTTGCCGGAGCCGCTGCGGAAACTTCAGCCCGTCCGGCGGTTGAGGACGAGGCCACAGGCCGATGGGGGTCTGGGGGCGTAGCCCCCAGGGGTCACGTCTCGGTGCGGTACATCAGGTCCGTCTCGTACGTGGTGAAACCGAGCCGCTCGTACACCGACACCGCCGCCTTGTTGTCCCCGTCGACGTACAGCATCGCGGTCGGCAGCCCCTGCGCCTCCAGGTGCCGCAGCCCGATCGTGGTGAGGGCCTTGCCCAGCCCCCCGCCCTGCGCACCGGGCCGCACCCCGAGGACGTACACCTCACCCAGCCGGTCGGCCGCATGCACCTTCGTCCAGTGGAAGCCGATGAGTTCGCCCCCGCGGAAGGCGAGGAAGAAGCCCGCCGGGTCGAACCACGGCTCGGCCTTGCGGTCGTCGAGGTCGCGCTGGGTGAGGGAGCCCTGCTCGGGGTGGTGCGCGAACGCGGCGGCGTTCACCGCGAGCCAGGCGGCGTCGTCCTCGCCGGGGACGAAGGTACGGACCGTCACATCCGCAGGCAGCACCGGCTCGGGCAGGTTCAGGTCCGTCAACGGCCGCCGCATCTGCCGCAGTTCGCGGAAGAGTGTGAGCCCGAGGACCTGCGCGAGATGCCGGGCGGCGGAGTGCCCGCCGTGCGCCCACACCCGCAGCCGCTTGCCGGAGGCCGCGAGCAGCGCCGAGCCGAGCGCCCGCCCGTGCCCGTGCCCGCGGTGCGCGGGGTGCACGACCAGTTCGGCGGCCGGTGCCTCCACCGGGTCGGTGTCCTCCAGCTGCGCGTAACCCACCAGCTCCTCGCCGACGCTGAGCAGCAGATGGGACACGCCCTCGCGTTCGCCGCCGCGCAGCTGCAGCCGCCCCTGCTCGGACACTGCCTGCTGGCCGTCGTCCTGGGCGGCCGCCGCGAGCAGGGCGAGCACGGCCTCGGTCTGCTCCGGGGAGAGCGCGGAGTAGGTCTCGATGGAGCGGTTCCGGCCGGGCCGGACGGTGTCGTCGCTGGTCATGCGTACGAGGGTAAGCGGAGCGCCCCGCAAAGTGGGGGTCAACGGAAGGGCAAAGGGAAACCAGGATGTAACCGCGAATCCCTTTTCGTGCTACGCGCGTTGACCCTAGGCTGCGCCCGACGAGGCCATGACATCCAGCAGACCCGCAGGCCTCAACGGACCCACAGGGGGGCGCATGCCAGCCACTTCCCAGCCGTACCCGCGCCGCAGACGGACGTTCCGTCTCGTGGCCGCGGCCGCCGGACTCGCCACCGCCGGTGCCCTCGCCGCCGCGCTCCCGGCGGACGCGCACGAGACGAAGGGCGGCGGCCACCACCCGAGCCGCTACCAGGACGTACAGCTGCTGTCCTTCAACGACCTGCACGGCAACCTGGAGCCGCCGTCGGGCTCGTCCGGCCGGGTCACCGAGCTGCAGGCCGACGGTACGACCAAGACCATCGACGCGGGCGGTGTCGAGTACCTCGCGACCCATCTGCGCGAGGCCCGCCAGGGACACCCGTACTCCATCACCGCGGCCGGCGGCGACATGGTCGGCGCCTCCCCGCTGATCTCGGGCCTGTTCCACGACGAGCCGACCATCGAGGCGCTGAACAAGCTCGACCTGGACGTCACGTCCGTCGGCAACCACGAGTTCGACGAGGGTGCCAGGGAACTGGCCCGGCTGCAGTACGGCGGCTGCCACCCCACGGCCGGCTGCTACACGGACGAGGAGTTCGAGGGCGCCGACTTCCCCTACCTGGCGGCGAACGTCCTCGACGAGAAGACGAACAGGCCGATCCTCAAGCCCTACTGGGTCTGGAAGAAGCGGGACGTCAAGATCGGCTTCATCGGTGTGACGCTGGAGGACACCCCGGGAGTCGTCTCCGCCGAGGGAGTCAAGGGCCTCAAGTTCAAGGACGAGGTCGAGACGATCAACAAGTACGCGCGCGTGCTCCAGGCACAGGGCGTGAAGTCGATCGTCGCGCTGATCCACGAGGGCGGTCTCCCCGCCTCCGGCGCGTACAACTACAACTGCGACTCGGCGGGCGCGGGCAGCGGCATCTCCGGACCGATCGTCGACATCGCGAAGAACATCACGCCGGCGGTGGACGCCCTGGTCACGGGCCACACGCACGCGGCCTACGTCTGCACCGTCCCCGACCCGGCGGGCAAGCCCCGCATGGTCACCTCGGCCGCGTCCTTCGGTCGCCTCTACACGGACACCACGCTGACGTACGACCGCGTCACCGGTGACATCGCCCGTACGGCGGTCAAGTCGGCGAACCACGTGGTCACCCGGACCGTCGCCAAGGCGCCGGACATGACCGAGCTGATCGGCAAGTGGAACACCCTGGCCGCGCCCATCGGCAACCGGGCGATCGGCTACATCTCCGCGGACATCACCAACACCGGCACCGAGTCCCCGATGGGCGACCTGATCGCCGACGCGCAGCTGGCGTACGGCAAGGAGCTCGACCCGGAGACCGACCTGGCGCTGATGAACCCGGGCGGTGTGCGGGCGGGTCTCACCTACGCGGCCAAGGGCAGCGAGGGCGACGGAGTGGTCACCTACGCCGAGGGCTTCACCGTCCAGCCCTTCTCCAACACCGTGAATCTGCAGAACTTCACCGGCGCCCAGCTGATCCAGATCCTGAAGGAGCAGGTGAGCGGTACGAACGCCGCCGCGCCGAAGATTCTGCAGCCGTCGTCGGGGCTGACGTACACCCTGGACCTGACGAAGACCGGCGCGGACCGGGTGGTGACGGACTCCATCAAGCTGAACGGGTCCGCCATCGACCCGGCCGCCACCTACCGCGTCGCCACCAACAGCTTCCTCGCGGGCGGCGGCGACGGTTTCCCGACGCTCGGGCAGGGTACGGGCGACCTGGTGGGGACCGACGATCTGGCGGCCCTGGAGAAGTACCTGACCGCCAACTCCTCAGCCACCAGCCCGATTTCGCCTCCGGCGGCCGGCCGGATCACGATCGTGAGCTAGATCGCATACCTGAGGTAGAGCTTGCGGGTGGGGGGCGTTCGCATGGTCGGATGGCTCGATGCGTGCCCCCCACCACATAACGACGCATCCTGGTACAAACATCAACGACTTCTTCGCGGGCTCCTTTGTCGCGAGCGAGGCCGAGGAAGAGGAGGACGAGCCCTGGGCTCCGCCCAACCACCGCCGCGGCGGCCGCCGCAGGCGAAACCGCTTCGCGGGTCTCCCGCTCGCACTGAAGGCGGTGGTGGGCGTCGTCGTCCTCGCCGCCTTCCTCACCCTCGCCGACCGCTGGGCGCTGCTGTACGCCGAGCGCCGGGCGGCCGATGAGCTCAAGGACCGGATGCACCTGAGCGCGGCGCCCGAAGTGGACATCGACGGCTTCCCCTTCCTCACCCAACTCGCCGACGGCAGGCTGAAGTCGGTGAAGGTCACCGTGCCGGACGTGGCGGCCGACCGGGTCTCGCTGGCGAGGGTGACGGCGACCGCGCACGACGTACGGCTGATCGCGCCGGACGGGCCGACCTCCCTACGAGGCGCGGGGATTCCCCGGCTCGACGGCGACGTACTGCTCTCCTTCGACGACCTCAACCGCGAACTCGGCGCGTCCCAGGTGACGTTCACGGGACACGGCCACGACCGGGTGCTGGCGCGCGGCACGCTCCCGGTGGCCGGACACGACCTCCGGCTGCGGGCCGACGCCCGTATCGGCCGCGACGGCGAGCACGGCATCGCCACACAGATCGACGGAATGCGCCTGGACATCGGGGACCTGGCCACCTACCGGCCCGGCACCCGTGCCTCCGAGGGCCTGCATCTGACCCGCAGTTCGGCCGCCCGCCTCACCCGCGAGACGAAGAAGCTGAAGGCGCTGTTCGCGGTCCCGGCGGTGGTGCGGCGGCTCGGCGTACCCGACTCCGCCGTACGCGCGGCCCTGCGCTCCGACACCGAACTGGCGCGCGTGACAGGCTCCCCACGCTTCATCCACCGGGCCATGCGGCTCAACCTGATCGACCTGGCCCTGGAACACCCGGCCCTGCTCAAACGGCTCGGCTTCGACCCGTCGCTGCTGGACGCCCTGCCCCGGCTCACCCGCCCGGTGCTGGCCGACCGTCTGTCCCTGGGCTTCCACCTGCCCACACCGCACCGTGGTGAGCTGCGGCTCAGGGACGTACGGGTGCAGAAGGACGGGATCAGGGTGCGGATCGAGGGGGCGGGGTTGGCTGTCGGCCGGACCGGCTAGCTGGTGGTGGACCTGACGTCCGCCGCCCGGTTCACCCCCGCTTGGGGCCGGTGATCGCCTCGCCGATCACGAAGCCCTTGGCGGGGCCTTCGGGGATGGTGACGTCGGTGCCGTAGGGGACGCGGTGGATGTCGTCCCAGTCGGCCTTGTCGGGGCGGGGGCCGGTGAAGAGGGTGACCGCACCCTGGCCGTCGTAGTCGTCGATGAGGACGTACATGGGGATGCCGGCACGGGCGTATTCACGGCGCTTGCGGATGCGGTCGCGGTCCTGGTTGCTCTTGCCGGGGGAGACGACTTCGACGACCACCGAGAGAGCGGAAGCCTTGATCCCGAGGCCGTCCTCATCTTCGATCAGCTCCGCGTCTCGAGGTGCGACGAGCCCGTCTGGAATCCACGCCCTGCGCGCGTGGATCACGTTCGTGTCGTTCCAGGCGCCGTACTCGCTGTCCTTCAAATAGATCGTCAGGGCGTCCCGGAGACGATTGACGACCTGGGAATGGGCAAAGCGGCCGGTGGGCGACACCTCGATGGCTCCCTCGATGATCTCGGCGCGGTAGCCCTCGGGGAGTTCCATGGCCTTCCAGGCCTGCCATAGGACCTCGTCCAGGTCGGGTCCGTTCAGGGATTCAGCGGGAGCGTGGGACATGGTCTCGGGCCTCTCGTGTGCGAGAGCGGTCAAGGTGGCACCTCCTCCTCAAGTCTGGGCTGGGTGTGCCTGCGGCACAAGCAACGCGATCACCGTAACGACGGCTATGGGGATGACCTGGGGCGTTGTCGTGGGATCACTCGATCGGGCGATCGGAAGGCGAACAGCCGGACCGGAGGCGGCAGACGGACAGGCGTGAGCTACGGCTGCCCTGCGAGGGAGCCCGGAGGGCGGGTGGTCCAGTAGCGGTCGAGTACGGCGCCCAGGACGGCGAAGGAGGCCAGCGGTACGCAGACGAGCAGCAGGAACGGGTGGTCCGGCCGCCCGTCGATGATCTCCCCGAAGTCGACCACGAACATGGCGGCCAGCACCCCGAGCGCACCCCAGAGGGCCCATGTCCACGCCTTGCGCCGAGCCGCACCCCGCAGGATCAGCGCCTCGACCTGAGGGCGCGGCTCCCAGGCCAGACTGCGGTACGGGGCGGCCGACAGGCACAGCTCCGAGACCTCGGCGTACGGGTCGGCCAGCTGCCAGTCGTCGAGATGCCAGAGCAGGCGCCGACGGCCCTCGAAGTCGTACAGATAGGTGAGCCACTGCGCACCACCCTGCGGTCCCGTACCGCGTGGGGCGCGCTCGACCCGGATGTCGTACACCTCGCCCCAGGTCCAGGAGCGCGACCGCAGCCGCCCCTGGACGGTGATGCCCGCGGCCGTGACGCGGGTGTGCGCCCGCAGCTGTTCCAGGGCGAGCCGGGCGAAGGCCGCCGCCAGGAGCAGCCCGACAGCCAACGGCTCCCAGACGGGCGGTCCGTCGGGATAGGCGTACGGATCGGAGAAGCGGCCGGCCTGGAACAAGCCGTTCACGCCGAGCAGCCCCATCAGACCGAGATACTGCAACGGCGGCTTGCGCCGTCTTCGGTACACCCGCTCGATCCCGCTCGTGTCCCCGACCTCGTCCCCGCCCATGTGCCCTCCCCGGCATCCGTGTCCGAGGTGATCGTAGGGCGGGGACTGTGGACGTCGGGACGGGGGAGGCGTCAGGAAGTCGTCAGGACGCGGAAGGCGTCCAGTCGCCCAGCCAGTCCGCGACCTCCTGGTCCGCGGCCTGCGCGTCACGGGGAGCTACGCAGAGAGGATCGACCGTGGGATCGGACCAGCACATGCTGTGGCGCCGTTGCGCGCTCCTGGGCCGTGTCCTGCTGCCGCTGGTGGACCAGGAGCCATGGCGACAGGACCGGCGCCGCGAGATCCTGTGGGCCCGGGGTGTATCGACGGTGACCGGTGAGCGGCTGATCGAGATCTTCGTGGCCCTGGCTGCCCACGCCGTCGCAGTCGACGCTTCCCTGTCCGCCGGGGAGTTCGACGCTCTGCCCCTCAAGGCCGTGGCAGAGGCCGCGACCGGCAAGCAGGACTACGAACTGCTCGCCGGGCTCCCGGACACCCTCGCCGACGACCGTGACGGACTG
This sequence comes from Streptomyces sp. NPDC001157, assembly GCF_053598255.1. Lineage (NCBI taxonomy): Bacteria > Bacillati > Actinomycetota > Actinomycetes > Kitasatosporales > Streptomycetaceae > Streptomyces > Streptomyces sp. NPDC001157. The sequence continues at coordinate 100,661 of NZ_JBSFJW010000022.1, read as the reverse complement.
GCCGTCAGCGTCTTTCGTCTGTGCATTTACAAGGGTGGACAGGACAGCTACCGGCTCTACCAGCTGGGAGCGGAAGCGCACCATGCGCTGATCGTCCTCGCCGAACGCGCGCCGGTACCGTGCCCCACGTGCGGGGACGCGTTCCGCCGGGCGGCAGAGGTCGGTCTGCCGCAGTGATCACGGGGATCGGTGGACCCTGGTGCGCAACGGGTGATCAGTCCGGCGTCACCCGCCCGCCTCGGCTGACCGCGACGCGGATCACGTCCTCCAGCGACTCGGCCGCCCTGGTGAGCGCGAAGCGCACTGCCCGCTCACCCGCCTTCGAGTCGGCGAGCACGGCCCTGGCGCCCGCGAGTACCTGTTCCCCGGAGTCCAGTTGAGCAGCCTCTACGTCGTCGGCGAGCAGGGAGAGTCTGCTGTCGTCCCCGTCGGCGCTGAGGTAGCAGGGTTTGCCTTCGGGGGTGGTCCAGGGCAGCAGCCGCAGCTTTCCGAGCGTGGGGATCTCTTCGGTCGCGCTCACGCGGACACCTCCACTCCGTGGATACGGCGCGGGCCGACGTCGATGCCGTAGGCGGCGAGCCAGAGGGCACGGCGGCGCCTGCGCTGCAGCCGGCGTTCGTGGCGTTCGTGCGGGGTGAGGAGGTACGGGCGTACGAGGTGGGTGTCGGGCTCGAAGGGCCATACGTCGAGGGGGTGGTGGGTTCCGGGGGCGGCCAACGGTTGTTCCGCGGGCGGGAGTTGGGCGGCGGGGGCTGCTCGGTGCCGTCCGCGGGCGGGCAGCAGGGCCCGGACGATGGCGAGCAGTAGCAATTCGAGGAATCCGGCGGTACGTTCGCGCATGTCGGCGCTCCTTGGGATACGCGTCGGCCACGCCCCCGGACCGGTGCATCGGTTGCGGGGGTTTTGGCATGGCAGGGGTCTGACGAGCGGTGATTACCGTTCGTGCCTCGATCGTCACAGGTGCGGCGTACGCTGCGGAAGAGGTTCGGTGTTGTCTGGCGCGCCGGGCAACGGGGAGGGGTGACGTGGGCGAAGTCATTGACGTGGAACGGGATTCAGGTCGGGCCGTGCTGGGGCGGACGCTGAAGTTCCTCCGCGAGAAGGCGGGCAAGTCACTGGGGCAACTGGCCGACGAGACGGGGTACGACAAGAGCTATCTGAGCCGTATGGAGTCGGGTGAGCGGCTGTCCAAGATGGCTGTGATGGAAGACCTGGACGTCTACTACGGCACTGATGACCTGCTGTTGAGTCACTGGAAGATCGCGCGGCTGGAGGCGTTCAAGGATCAGTACAAGAGCGTCGTGAGGCTAGAGGCCACAGCTCGGGTGATGAGGGCGTTCACGCCGGGCGTGCCGGGGCTCCTGCAAACCGAGGACTTCGCCCGGGAGGTGTTGTCTGGGCCCCAGGCAACGGCAAAGGACGTCGAGGCGATCGAGGAACAGGTAGCTGCGCGCATGGGGCGACAACTTCTGCTGCGCAAGAACCCAGCTCCCAGCGTCCGCTTCGTCATTGACGAGGTTGCGTTTCGCCGACCCTCGGCCAGTGCGGAGACTTGGGAAGGCCAACTGCTGCACATTGAGGCCGTTGCGCAGCGGCCTAACGTCGTCGTCCAGGTGCTGCCGTTCTCGGCAGGTGTCCACCATCTCATGGGGAGAGGATCACTGACCCTGCTGTGGCAGGAGAACGGAAGTGCCGTTGCCTACACGGAAGGTGACAGTAGCGGTCTGCTGACGAACGATTCGGAGGACGTCCTCCGTCACCGTTTGTCCTACGATCGGCTCCGGGATCTGGCGCTGTCCCCGTCGGACTCGCTGACGTTCATCAGGGACGTACTGGAGGAGCACAGATCATGAAGCACACCCCTGACCTCAGCACCGCCACCTGGCGCAAGTCGTCCTATAGCGACGGGGGACTCAACAACTGCGTCGAGGTCGCCGACGGCTACCCCGGCATAGTCCCGGTCCGGGACAGCAAGACCCCGGCGGCCAGCCCGCTGGTCTTCTCCGCCGCCTCCTGGTCCGCGTTCGTGCGTGACGTGAAGGGAACCGCGTGATCCCGGACCTCAGCACCGCCGTGTGGCGCAAGTCGTCCTACAGCGAAGGGGGAGCCAACGACTGCGTCGAGGTCGCCGACGGCCACCCCGGTACCGTCCCTGTTCGCGACAGCAAGACCCCCGCAGCCCGCCCGCTGCTCTTCTCTGCCGCCTCCTGGTCCGTGTTCGTCGACGGGGTCAAGGGCGATGGAGGCGTGCGCACGTTCGGGTGACATAGGCCAGAAGCCCTGATGTTCGAGGCGCCACCGCCACCACGCTGGATCTCGTGACCACCACACGAACGACTGATCCACGAGGTGCGAGGCGGCTATGGTCGTAGAGACGAAGCGTCGAAGGAGGGCATCGGCCATGACTGCTCACGCCACGGAAAACGACCAGGTCATCCCGCCCATGCCGGAGCGGACGCCACAGGCGCTGCGTGCGGCCATCGCAGAGCACGCCCCCGTGCTGCTCCCCGACTTCGACAGGCACTGGAAAAGGGCGATCGCCGATACCTTCAATCTCGGCCCTGTGCCGGCGTTCATGGCCCTCTGGTGGGGCGAGTACGCCCTTGCCCGCGATCCCAAGTTGGACGCGCATGTGCACGATCTCGAAATCCGGGCTTCGGAGTCCACCGACGGCGCCGAAGCCAGGGCCCTCCTCGAAGAGGCCTCGAAGATTCGTCACCGAATGCAAAAACTGGAGCCCGGCGAGTGACCGACGGGTTTATGGGGCCGCCTTGGCAGATGGACTGGAGGCTTGAGGCCCGCGCTGCCTTCGAGGCACTGCCCGGCCACGTCCGTGAGATGGTCCAGGCCGCGCGGGTCGAGCTGGTCACGGCGAAGGACCCTTATTTCCGAGGCATCAAGATGGGTACATGCCTTCCTGACGGAATGCAGGTCATGCCGGTCCGATCCAGTGATCCGAAGGGCGCTCGTCTGCTTCTCTTCGACGATGAGCACGGCTGGCTCAAGTACACGTTCGTACCCCGCATCGCAGACCCCCAGATCATTGTGGAAGAGCTGTTCTGGCTGGGATTCGAACCGCCTACGGAACCTCCGGCGGACGCATAGCCGCCAGCAGCCGTCCCGTCGGCCACCCTCCAATAGCAGCTGCGCCGCACCACCATCGAGAACGCCCGCGGCCAGGGCGGGGCCCAGGCCCAGGCCCGAGCCGGGCAGCACCTGGGCGCTCGGTGAGCGCCAGAAATGGTCGAAGTCATGGAGGTCGGTTTTCGGCCTCACGATGTAGCGTTTTCGTCATCTCTTCATGCGGCTGGCGCCAGGCAAGTATGATTGGATCGAATTTGATCGCCTGAATCTCGAAAGAGGGGTAATTCCTTTGTCGAAATTGTTTCGATCTGTCATGGTTGCTGCCGCGTTGGTCATCTCGTCCTTGCCGATGGCTTCGGCTCATGCTGCCGCGCAGGCCTCATGCTATGAGGGTCGCGATGTTTATGATGGTAGCCATTTGAGGGGTCGCCTGGACTGGGTTCAGGATCCGACCGGCTGCTTGCCCACTGGTGATTCCTTTCGGATCTGTGACACTGTCTCTGATGGCTGGGCCTTGCGGGCGGTATTGCGTGGAACTAGTCGCGAGGTAAGTACTAGGGGGCACGGAGCCGGTTACTGCTCTGGGTGGAGCACGGGTAACCTCACCGAAGGCAAGCAGTACTGGATAGATGTTTACCGAACCTGCACCGGCTGCGTTGAGACCAAGATTGAGATGCATTTGGTGACCGCTTAGCGCAATTAATTGCGTTGGGCAATCGATGGTCATGCCTCATATTTAGCTAGTGATGCCCACCAATACCTGGTGGGCATCACTAGCTATTGGGGGATAGTCTCCTCGCATATGCGAGTTTGTATTCCGTGGAGTAGGGTCATTGCATCACGGGCGTGGCCGTCGGCATTCCAGGTAGACGGACCACTGCGACAGTCCCGCCGCCCTCCGCACGCGCGAGGCTGACCTCGCCGCCCGCCTGCTTGACCGTGCGGGACACGATTGACAGACCGAGACCTGATCCTGGCAGGGCGCGGGCGCTCGGAGAGCGCCAGAAGCGGTCGAAGACGCGCGGGAGTTCGTCGGGGTCGATGCCGGGACCGTGGTCGCGGACGGTCAGCACGCCCTCGTTGAGCTGGACGTCGATGGTTCCGCCCTCTGAACTGAACTTCACCGCGTTATCGAGGATGTTGATGATCGCCCGCTCCAAGGTGAACGGCTCCGCGCGGACGTACCAGGGCTGGAGGTCGGCGTTGATCGTGAGTTCCGGCCCACGCAACCGCGCCCGACGCAGCGCGGCCTCGACCGTGTCCTGAAGCGCCACCACCTGCACGCTCTCGCCTCGTTGCCCCTCCGACCGCGACAGCTCCTGCAAGTCGCCGATCAGGGCTGCCAGTTCGGTCATCTGCGCCTTCACGGAGGCGAGAAGCGCCTTGCGGTCGGCCGGGGGGAGGGGGCGGCCGGTCTCCTCGCTGCGGTTGAGGAGTTCGATGTTGGTGCGGAGGGAGGTGAGGGGGGTGCGGAGTTCGTGACCGGCGTCGGCGATGAGCTGTTGCTGCAGGTCACGGGAGCTGGCCAGGGACGCGGTCATCGAGTTGAACGAGCGGGAGAGCCGGGCGACTTCGTCCTCGGTGTCGTCGTCCACGGGGATACGGATGCTCAAGTCCTCGGTTCTGGCCACGTGTTCGACGGCTTCCGTGAGCTTGTCGACAGGGCGCAGACCGGCGCGGGCCACCGCGAGGCCGGCTGCTCCGGCGCCGATCACTCCGATGCCGGAGACCAGGAGGAGGATCAGGGCCAGGTCGTTGAGGGTCTTCTCGGTGTTCTTGAGGGGGACCGCGATGAGGAGTGCGGTGTCGGGGTACAGCTGGGGCGGGAGGCCCGGGCCCTGGCTGACGAGCAGAGGCGTGGTGAACACGCGGACGGTGTTGCCGTCGCTGTCGGTGCCATTGCGGATGATCCCGTCGAGAAGGTTCCCCTTGCCGCTGACCGCTTCCTTGATCACATTCGTGTCGGCGCTGGTGACCTTGACGGTACCGGTCGAGGTCGAGGACACACAGGGCGTTCCGTCCGCCTTGACCAGCTGAATGTAGCTGCTCTGCGTCCGCAGGCCACTGGTGCCGGTCTGGCCGCCCGGGTCGTTCTGGTCGTTCTCGACCGTGTGGGGGCAGGCATCGAGGAGCTCCGCCACCTGGCCGAGCCGCTGTGGCTGCGACATCTTCCTGAGGTCGGCGTTGACCTGCTCGTACAGCTTCCCCTGCACGATGAACCAACACGTCACCGAAACCGCCGCCACCGCAAAAGCCACCGCCGCAGCCACCAGCATCGCCAGCCGCGAGCGGATCGGCAGCGTCTGGAAGCGGCGCAGGACCCTCCTCACTCCGCGCCGCCCTGCCGCAGCACATACCCCACGCCCCGCACGGTGTGCACGAGGCGCGGTTCGCCGCCCGCCTCCGTCTTGCGGCGCAGGTACATGACGTACACGTCCAGGGAATTGGAGCTCGGCTCGAAGTCGAAGCCCCACACCGCCTTCAGGATCTGCTCCCTGGTCAGCACCTGACGCGGGTGTGCCATGAACATCTCCAGGAGGGTGAACTCCGTGCGGGTCAGCTCCACCTGGCGCCCGCCCCGCGTCACCTCCCGCGTCGCCAGATCCATCCGCAGGTCCGCGAAGGTCAGCGCCTCGTCCTCCTGGAGGGCCCCGGCGGCCGCGGCGGCCACGTACGAGCTGCGCCGCAGCAGGGCACGGACGCGCGCGAACAGCTCGTCCAGCTCGAAGGGCTTCACCAGGTAGTCGTCGGCACCGGCGTCCAGGCCGGTCACGCGGTCGCCGACCGTGTCGCGCGCCGTCAGCATCAGGATGGGTGTCGTCGTACCCGCACCCCGCATACGGCGTGCCGCGGTCAGGCCGTCCATGCGCGGCATCTGGATGTCGAGGACGACCAGGTCGGGCTGGTATGCCGTCGCCTTCTCCAGGGCGTCGGCACCGTCGACCGCGACCTCCGTCTCGTAGCCCTCGAAGGCGAGGCTGCGCTGGAGTGCTTCGCGCACCGCCGGCTCGTCGTCGACGATCAGGATGCGCTGCGGGTCACGGTCGCCATCGGCGGGGCTCATGGGCTTCGGGTTCCTCGGTGCGGTGGGACGACAAGGGCCTGAACCAGCGGAAGATGCTGAACGTGCTGAACGCCTTCAGCCTCGCATATCAGCCACGCATCGCCGCGATCCGCTTCAGCGGCACCTTGCGTCGGTGCGGGCGCGCGGCCGTGGTGTGCAGGCCCATCATCTGCGGAGCCACCTCGGGCGCCCGCGTCTCCGGTGCGTGCAGTTCGTACGCCACCGCGAGGGCCAGGGGGAGACCGGCCGGGTCGGTGCCGGCGTCCGTGTGGCAAACCTGAATGATCATGACGTACTCCCTGCTGGTGGGGTGCGGGATCAGTTGGTGGAACCGGACCGCAGCGTGGCCAGGTCGGACTTGACGGTGTTGATCGGGATGGCGAAGCCGAGGCCGACGCTGCCCGCGTCCGACGAGCCCGAGGACGACTGCGAACTGGCCGAGTACATCGCGGAGTTGATGCCGATGATGTTGCCCGCGGCGTCGATCAGCGCGCCGCCGGAGTTGCCCGGGTTGAGGGACGCGTCGGTCTGGATCGCCTTGTACGTCGTGGTCGACGACCCCGTGTCGCCGTTGAACTGCTGGCCGCCGAAGGAGAACGGCCACCTGCCGTCACCGCCGCCCTGGCCCTGGCTCTGGCCCTCGTCGGTCGAGACGGTGACGTCGCGGTTCAGGGCCGAGACGATGCCGCTGGTGACCGTGCCGCTCAGGCCCTCGGGGGAGCCGATCGCCACCACCGTGTCGCCGACCTGGACGCCGGAGGAGTTGCCGAGGGTCGCGGCCTTCAGCCCGGACGCGCCCTCCAGCTTGATCAGGGCCAGGTCCTTCTTGCTGTCGGTGCCGACCACCTTCGCGGTGTACGACTTCCCGCTGCTGGTCGTCACCTTGATCGACGAGGCGCCGGAGATGACGTGGTTGTTGGTGACGATCTCGCCGTTGCTGGTGATGATCACGCCGGAGCCGGTCGACGAGCCGTTGCTCAGGGTGGCGCTGATCTCGACCACGCTCGGGCTGACGGCCGCGGCGATGGTGGCGACGTCGCCCTTCTTGCCGGCCGGCACCACATGGGTGCTCGTGCTGCTCGTGGCGACAGTGTCGTTGCCGGTCAGCTCCTGGAAGGCGTAAGCGGTGCCGCCGCCGATCGCCGCGGCGACGATCGCCACGGCGGCCAGCAGGGCCAGGGGGCCCCGGGCCCGCTTCTTCGGCGCCGGAGCGACCGGCTCGGCCATGACCTGCTGCACCGGCGGCTGCGCCGGCGGGGGCGGCCACTCGGGGTTCACAGGGGAGGAGGCGTACTGCGGGGCGCCCTGCTGAGGGTTCCCGTAGCCGTCATAGCTCTCGTACTCGCCGCTGCGGCGGAAGCTCTCGGTCATGACACTGAGCTTGAACCGCAACCATGAGAGCTTCCTGAGTGCCGGCTGAGAAGCCCGGCAGAACCTCGTTTGCCCGATATAAAGACGCTACCTGGAGCTACGCCGCCCGATCGGGGCGCTACTGGCACCCGCAGGAACCCCGCACCACCAGCCGCGAGGGGAACACCTTCAACCGCTCCCGCCGAGCGCCGGCGACCCGCAGCCCGTCGTCGAGTACGAGGTCCACGGCCGCACGGGCCATCGCGGACCGGTCCGAGGCGATAGTCGTCAACGGAGGATCCGCCAGCGCAGCCTCCTTGATGTCGTCGAACCCGGCGACCGCCAGCTCCCCCGGCACATCGATCCGCAGCTCGCGGGCGGCCCGCAGCACGCCGATCGCCTGGTCGTCGGTGGAGCAGAAGATCGCGGGCGGGCGCCGCGGCCCGGAGAGGATCTCCAGAGCCACGCGGTACGCGTCGTAGCGGTTGTACGGCGCCTCGAAGAGCCGCCCCTCGGTGGAGATCCCGGCCTCGTCCATCGCGCGCCGCCAGCCCTCGACGTGGTCGGAGACCGGGTCGCCGACCGCCGGGGTCTCGGCGGTGCCGCCCATACAGGCGACGTACTCGTAGCGGTGCTCGATGAGGTGGCGTACGGCGAGTTCGGCGCCGCCCAGGTCGTCGGTGACGACGGCGACGTCGTCGATGGCCTCGGGCCGCTCGTGCAGCAGGACCACCCGGGCGTCCCAGGCGTCGATCTCCGCGGCGGCCTGGTCGTTGAGGGCGTGCGAGACGAGGATGAGCCCCGAGACCCGCATGCCCAGGAAGGCGCGCAGGTAGTGGACCTCGCGCTCGCTGACGTAGTCGGTGTTGCCGACGAGCACCATCTTCCCGCGCTCGGAGGCGGCCTGTTCGACCGCGTGCGCCATCTCCCCGAAGAAGGGCTGGCGCGCGTCCGGGATGATCAGGCCTATGAGATCCGTGCGTCGGGACGCCATCGCCTGGGCGACCCGGTCCGGCCGGTACCCCAGCTCCTTGATGGCGGCGAGGACACGCTCGCGCGTGGCCGGGGCGACCGGCCGGGGTCCGTTGTTGATGACGTAACTGACGACGGCGGTCGAAGTCCCCGCCAGCCGCGCCACATCATCCCTAGTCACCTTGGCCACGCGCGGAGTCTACGCGGATATACCGGCCCTGGGCAGGGCGAGAAGGAGCTTGCTCCCACGCCTTCTGTGCGGAAGCAATGCCCCTTCCGGCGGTCCGCTATGCCTCGGCCGACACCTCGGCCGCATCCAGAGCGACGGTCTCGTCCGCATCCTCCGGCTTTGCCCGTTCTGCCTTGGCCTTTGCGTCGTCGGAGACGCGATCGGCCTTCTCGGGAGTAACGAATCGATAACCGACGTTCCGGACGGTCCCGATCAGTGACTCGTGCTCGGGGCCGAGCTTGGCGCGCAGGCGTCGTACGTGGACGTCGACCGTGCGGGTGCCGCCGAAGTAGTCGTAGCCCCAGACCTCCTGCAGCAGCTGCGCGCGCGTGAAGACGCGGCCCGGGTGCTGTGCGAGGTACTTGAGGAGCTCGAACTCCTTGAAGGTGAGGTCGAGGACCCGCCCCTTGAGCTTCGCGGAGTACGTCGCCTCGTCGACCGACAGGTCGCCGTTGCGGATCTCCATGGGGGAGTCGTCGTTGACGATCTGCTGCCGGCCCATGGCCAGCCGCAGTCGCGCCTCGACCTCCGCCGGACCGGCGGTGTCGAGGAGTACGTCGTCGATGCCCCAGTCGGCGGTGACGGCCGCGAGGCCGCCCTCGGTGACGACGAGGACGAGCGGACAGCCGGGGCCCGTGGAGCGCAGCAGCTGGCAGAGGCTGCGGACCTGGGGCAGGTCACGGCGGCCGTCGACGAGGATGACGTCGGCACCGGGGGTGTCGACGAGGGCGGGGCCCTCCGCCGGAGCCACTCGCACGTTGTGCAGGAGCAGGCCGAGGGCGGGGAGCACCTCCGTAGACGGCTGGAGGGCATTGGTCAGGAGCAGCAGAGAACTCATACGTCTGGTTCCTCCTCGGTCCCTGCGAGGACGTGTGCGGTGCGGCACTGCTCTGCGATCCCGGGGCCCCGTACACCTGCGGTCAACTTGCGTTTCCCGCTTCGTATACAACGCTTCCGAAAGCACAAAAGGACCCGGGGGCGTCGCTGCCCGAGTCCTCTGCCCAGCAGAATAGCCCACATGAGCATCACTCCGGCAGGTCATGTGGCGCGATCCATCGTTCGTCCGAGTACTGAGACGGGCAGAGGGGGGCCTTTCCGTACGTTTCTGCGCACGGACGACGGGGTTGCGATCGATTCCGTATACGACCCGGGCGAGGTCGTATACGACGCCTCCACGCCACCTTCCGTTGTCCCGGTGTTCGTGGTCGCCCACGGGTTCACGGGCGATGTGGACCGGCCGCATGTCCGGCGGGTGGCGGAGGCGTTCGCGCAGTACGGGGCCGTGGTCACGTTCTCCTTCCGCGGCCACGGAGCCTCCGGCGGGCGCTCCACGGTCGGCGACCGGGAGGTCCTGGATCTGGCCGCCGCGGTGGAGTGGGCGCGGGGGTTCGGGCACGCGCGCGTGGTGACCGTCGGGTTCTCGATGGGCGGCTCCGTGGTGCTGCGGCACGCGGCGCTGTACGGACAGGGGCGCGAGGGGCGCACGGAGGCGGCGACGGGCGCCGTGGTTTCGGTAAGTGCCCCCGCCCGCTGGTACTACCGGGGCACCGCCCCTATGCGGAAGCTCCACTGGCTGGTAACGCGACCCGAGGGCCGGCTGGTGGGCCGCTACGGATTCCGTACCCGGATCCACCACCGGGAGTGGGATCCGGTGCCGCTGTCCCCCGTGGAGGCCGTTCCGCGGATCGCGCCCACGCCGTTGCTGATCGTGCACGGCGACCGGGACGGCTACTTCCCGGTCGACCACCCGCGCATGCTGGCCGATGCGGCCGGTGACCGGGGCGAACTCTGGCTGGAGCCCGGCATGGGCCACGCGGAACACGCGGCCACCGACGACCTGCTGGCCCGTATCGGGGCCTGGGGTGCCGCGCAGGCGGGCTAGCCTGACCGTGTACAACGCCGATGCACACTCGGCGATCCACTACTTGAGGAACCGGATGCCAAAGGTCACGGTGCGCTACTGGGCCGCCGCGAAGGCCGCGGCCGGGGTCGCCGAGGAGCCGTACGACGCGGCCACCCTCGCCGATGCGCTCGACGCCGTGCGCGCGCGACACCCCGGAGAACTCACGCGCGTCCTGCAGCGATGCTCGTTCCTCATCGACGGTGATCCCGTGGGCACCCGCGGACATGAGACGGTACGGCTGGCCGACGGCGGCACGGTCGAGGTGCTCCCGCCGTTCGCAGGAGGGTGACGATGACCGACCAGCCGTACGAGGGTTCGTACGAGGGGTACGACCCGTATCAGCAGCAGCACCAGCAGCACCAGCAGCACCAGCAGCCGTATCAGGGGTATCAGGGGTACCAGGGGTACGACGACGCGCATGCCGCCCAGGCTCAGCAGTACCAGCAGCACACGCAGCCGTGGCAGGGGCAGACGTGGGAGGCGGCACAGGCGGCACAGCCGCAGGTGGCGCAGCAGGGGTATGCCGGCGCTGCAGTCGACCCCGGATACGAGGTGCCCGGCGGTGGTGGCCTTGCCCACCCGTCCGGCCTGGGGGTCCCCCCAGGCCCTTCAGGCACTGGGGGAGGGACGACTGCCCAAGGCGGGGAGGATCCTGACGCGGACTCCGACTACGGGCCCGCCACCCTCGCCGGGAACTCCCGCATCACGGACGCTCAGCGTGCCCGTGAGGAGGGGCGTTCCCCGATCATCGAGCCGGGTATGCAGCCCGCCGGGCTCACGGCGCTGCTGGGTCTGCTCGTGTCCGGAGCGGCGGCGATCAACTCGTACGCCCTGCTCGTCCCGCTCATCGCGCTGCAGGCGGTCACCGCCGCGGGCTGGTTCCGGCTGAACGGTATGTGGCCGGCCCGGCAGGGCATCGCGCTGGCCTTCCTGGGCGCGCTGGCCGCGGATGTCGCGCTGCTGGTGGCGGGCCGGGAGAACGCCCCCGCCGCGATCCTGGGCACCCTCGGGGTCTGGGTCCTGCTCTCCCTGGTCCTCCAGCTGCGCTCGCACGCGGACCCGGACGAGCGGATGTACGGCCTGATGGCGACCGTCGCCTCGGCGGCGCTGTCCGTCCTTGCGGCCGGATACCTCGCGGCCGAGCCGGACGCGGTGACCGTCGGCGCGGCCGCCGTGGCGGTGGCCGTCCTCGCTCGCGCCCTGCCGCTGCCCACCCCGGCGTCGATCGTGGTCTCGCTGCTCGCCGCGGCGGGGGCTGGCATCGCGGTCGGCGGGATGACCGGCTACGGCGCGAAGGGCGCGGTGCTCGGCGCGGGCGCGGCGGTCTGCGCCCTGATCGGCCACCGGGTGGCGAGCTACGACTACCCGTCGAGGTTCGTCCACTTCACGGCGGGCGTGGCCCTGCCACTGACGGCGGTGGCACCGGTGGTGTTCGTACTGGGCCGGGCGCTGGCGTAGTCCAGCCCGTCCGGCTTTGAGGACGAGGCCCCGGCATCCCTGTCACAGCTGATCGACAATTCCCCGGCCAAAGCCCGCCGCAGGGTTAGTCTCGCGCTGGACGGCCACCCGGCCGTCGTGACCGTCGTCGTCCGGCCAGGTGGGGGAAACACCGAATGCGCGCCCTGCGAATACTTCTGATCCTCGTCGTGGTCCTGGGCGGCCTCTTCGTGATCGCGGACCGTGTCGCGGTCCATTTCGCCGAGAACGAGGCGGCGGACAAGGTGAAGACCACCGAGAACCTCGCCACCACCCCGGACGTGTCCATCAAGGGCTTCCCCTTCCTCACCCAGGCCGCCTCCGGCGAGCTGGACGACGTCGAGATCGGCATCAAGGACTACGAGGCCGACACCGGCACCGGTACCAGCGGCAACGGCGGCCCGAAGACGATCCGTATCGACGATCTGAAGGCCGACATGAAGGGCGTCAAGTTCTCCGGCGACTACAGCTCGGCCACCGCGGCCACCGCGACGGGCACCGCCACCATCGCCTACGACGAACTCCTCAAGGCGGCCAAGTCCGAGCCGACGCGGATCATCCCCGGGGTCAATGCCCAGGTCGTCGGCCTCTCCGACGGCGGCAACGGCAAGATCAAGGTGGACGTCAAGGTCTCCGCCGCGGGCGCCACGCAGACGTATCCCGTGCTCAGCTCGGTGACCGTGGACGGCGACACCGTCAAGGTGCACGCGGACAACCTGCCCAAGCTGGTCGTCGACCTCGCGGACTCCCGCATCCGGTCGATCACCGACTTCCAGCAGGCCATCCACCAGCTCCCGGGCGGTGTGAAGCTGGACAGTGTGCAGGCTGCGCAGAACGGTGTGGAGATCACGGTGAAGGGTTCGAACGTGCGGCTCGCGGGGTAATACGACCGGCGATGGAACGACGGAGTCCGAAAGGTGAGACGGCATCGTCCGCACCGCAGCTGTGACGACGGATACATGGGCCCGGAAGCCGCGCGGACGCGCGGCGGCCGCTGATCGCATCCCATATCCCGGACGATCGCGTCTCAAGATACGACACGCCGGTGACACGTCCGGCTGTCCGTCCCTACGATCGACCCCATGAAGCGACATGCGGATCTCACGAAGCGGCGGGCAGTCGACCTGTGCCGCGTCGCCGCCATGCTCTGTCGCACCTTCTGAGCGGAAGCGCACAGCTCCGCAATCCCCCGCCCTGCTCAGGGCACACGTGTGCCGCCCTGCACGAGCGCGCGCACCCCTCACACTCGCACGCCCCGCCGCAACTGCCCCGGAGGAGAAAGAGCATGAGCCGCAGCGACGTCCTGGTCGACGCCGACTGGGTCGAGGCCAACCTCGACAACCCGAACATCGCGATCGTGGAGGTGGACGAAGACACGTCCGCCTACGAGAAGAACCACATCAGGAACGCGATCCGCATCGACTGGACCAAGGACCTGCAGGACCCGGTCCGCCGCGACTTCATCGACCAGGAGGGCTTCGAGAAGCTCCTGTCGGCGAAGGGCATCGCCAACGACACGCTGGTGATCCTCTACGGCGGCAACAACAACTGGTTCGCGTCCTACGCCTACTGGTACTTCAAGCTCTACGGCCACGAGAACGTCAAGCTCCTCGACGGCGGCCGCAAGAAGTGGGAGCTGGACGCCCGCGAGCTGGTCGAGGAGGTCCCGGAGCGTCCCGAGACCACCTACAAGGCGAAGCCGCAGAACAAGGCGATCCGCGCCTTCCGTGACGACGTGGTGGCGGCCATCGGTTCGCAGAACCTGGTCGACGTCCGTTCGCCCGACGAGTTCAGCGGCAAGCTGCTGGCCCCCGCGCACCTGCCGCAGGAGCAGTCTCAGCGTCCGGGTCACGTCCCGACCGCCCGCAACATCCCGTGGTCGAAGAACGCCAACGACGACGGCACCTTCAAGTCGGACGACGAGCTCAAGGAGCTCTACGCCGAGGAGCAGGTGGACCTCGCCAAGGACACCATCGCCTACTGCCGCATCGGTGAGCGCTCGGCCCTGACCTGGTTCGTCCTGCACGAGCTGCTCGGTGTCGAGAACGTCAAGAACTACGACGGCTCGTGGACCGAGTACGGCAGCCTCGTCGGCGTCCCGATCGAGCTCGGCGCCAACAAGTAAGCCCCGAAAACCCCTCATCCCGACCGGCCTTCCTTCCGGTCAGACCCCTCTGAATCTGGAGAAAGACATGTGTGGAGCGAAGGCCGGCGGCCCGGACGCCTCGACGATCAAGCCCGGTGAGACCACCATCCAGGGCCAGGTGACGAAGGACGGCGAGCCCGTCGTCGGCTACGTCCGCCTCCTGGACTCGACCGGCGAGTTCACCGCGGAGGTCCCGACCTCCGCCACCGGACAGTTCCGCTTCTACGCCGCCGAGGGCACCTGGACCGTCCGTGCCCTCGTCCCCGGCGCCACCGCGGACCGCACGGTCGTCGCCGAGCAGGGCGGCCTCGCGGAGGTCGCGATCGCGGTCTGAGCACCTGCCTGGCCGAGGGCCGCACCTCCCGAGGTGCGGCCCTTCGCCGTGCCCGGCACCCGGGCCCGGGCTGAAGGCATGCCGACACGCTGCGCACTTCGCGCCGCTTCGGTGGTGGGCCGGTGCCGGTGGGGGTGTGTGGGGTCTCGGCGTTCGCGCCGAACCGGTGTGTGCGGGCCTACGCTGGAGGCATGCTGGCACGTCGGCGTCGCGTTTATTTCGCCATGATGGGCACCTGCATCACGCTGTTCGTCCTGGCCTGGGGAGTCGTGCGCATCTGGTCGATCCCGGCTGCCGTGGGCATGTGCGTGGTGGCGATGGTCATCCCCCCTGTCGCCGCCATGGTCGCCAACCGCCGCGGCCCCGACGACCGCTGGTGGGACGACCCGTCCGGGGACCCGAAGTCCGACGAGTGGTGGGACGAACTGGACGGCAAGAAGCGCCCCCGCTAGGGAGCCAGGTCAGCCTCTCCGGCGTTTGAGGAGCGGCGGGGTGCAGGGGACGCGGTCCCCGCCGGGGTCGAAGGGGCGGAGCCCCTGGGGATGGGACGGGTAGGGGCGGCGGGGGCGAGAAAGCGCCCGGCTCAGTACACCAGCGCCTGCGTCTCGTCCCCCAGGGACTCCTGGACGAACACCTGCGCCCCCGCGATCCGTACGCCCTCGATGACGTCCTTCTCCGTGATGTCCCGGCGGGCCGCGCACTGGGTGCACAGCGTGACGTGCCCGGCGGCGAGGATCGCGTCGAGCAGGTCGGGCAACGGGGCCGCGTGCGGGAGTTCGAACTCGGCGGCGCGGCCCGGCAGGGCGAACCACGCGGACTCGCCCGTCAGCCACAGGGAGACGTCGACACCGCTGGCCACGGCCACCGCCGCCACCGTGAACGCCTGCGAGCACCGCTCGGGCGCATCGGCCCCCGCCGTCACCTTGATCACGAGCTTCTTCGCCATGGCTGAATCGTAATCAACTCCCTTACAACCAGCAGTGTCGGCCATGGGTCTCCTGTGAGCGCGCGTACGGAATGCGCGCTTCAAGTTTGTGGGGGGACGTGTTGGAAGTAACCGAAGAGGTGGTTGAAGCACCGGTTGCGGAGGTTGCGCCGGATGCGCCCGCCGTGCCCGGCCGCCGCGGCCGCACCGCTGCGCTCATCGCCTGCGCCGCACTCCTCGGCGTGGTCGCCGGCACCTGCACCGGCTATCTGATCCAGGCCGACCGCAGCCCGACGGCCCTGCCCCCGCTGTCCCAGCCCGAGCTGGCACAGGCGACGGGCAAGGCCCCCGAGCCGCTGTCCGCCGCCCAGGACCGTCAGGTGAAGACCGACGGCGACCTGCGCAAGCTGCTGCTGAAGAAGCCGGGTGGCGCGAAGAAGGCGGCATGGCTGGGCAGCGACGGCTGGATGAACCTGACCGAGTACGCCGAGGACTTCGAGAAGCCCGGCACCATGTTCGGCAACCTCGTCCGCGACGAGTTCCGCCGCGCGGCCGTCACCGGCTGGGAGACCGAAGGCAGACAGACCGTGGAGATCCGGCTGGTCCAGTTCCGCCAGCAGGAGTCCATGGAGGCCTCCGACTCCAGCGACAACGGCCAGTACTGGGCGGACCGGAAGTCCGACACCGACAGCTGGTCCGTTCCCGGGACGGGGAGCGGCATGGCGTACGTCCACAACCGACCTGACACCAGCCTCGGCTCCGTGCCGCTGTACAGCGCGGAGGCCCACGCCTACCGCGGTGACATCGCCATGGAGGTCTGGATCTACGACTCGAAGCCGATCACCAAGGCCAGGATCATGGATCTGGCCAAGCGGCAGATGGAGCGGCTGTGAGCGAGAACGTCAACGAGCAGCCGGTCGAGCCGGTCGAGTCGGTTGGGCCTGTCGAGCCCACAGTCGCTTCCACGGAGCCCGACGCCCCCGCCGGCAAGCCCCGCCGTCGCGGTCGTGTCGCCGCCATCGCCGGGTCCGCTCTGCTCGCCGTGGCAGTGGCCGCCGGGGTCGGCTACACCGTCGTCACCGTGAACGGCGCCGATCGCGACGCCGGTGCGGCCGTCTGGAAGTTCCCGAAGCCGAAGAGCGCCGACGACGAGAAGAAAGCCCGCGCCAAAGGCCTCTCCGGGATGCTCCTGACCTACACCAACGGCTGGAAGCGCGGTCCCGACCTCGGCGACTTCGCCGCCGACACCGAGCTCACCGGGGCCCAGGCCACCGCCAAGCGCAAGGAGTCGCTGCGGGACCTGCCGCGCACCCAGCGCAGACAGCTGGAGAAGCTGATCGACAAGCAGCACATCCAAGGCATGGCGATGCGCAGCTATGTGAGGGAGGCCGGCGCCGCGTTCTTCACGGACAGCGCCCTCGCCGTGAACATCCAGCTGTCCCAGATGAAGAACAGGGCCGCCGTCCGGAACATCTCGGCGTCCCAGAACGAGTTCTTCGACAGGCTCGACGTCTTCCGCAAGGGCCCGAAGATCGAGGGCTACAAGGACGCCGCGTGCTTCCTGCCGCCCAAGGACTCCCACGAGGACCTCGATGCGATGCTCTGCTCCGCCTACCGCGGAAACGTCCTGGTCACCGTCACCGCTGACGGGGTCAAGCCGTTCGACGCCAAGGGCATCGCGGAGCTCCTGAAGGACCAGCTCGACCGCATCGCCGAGCCGGGAGAGGCCGTATGACCGAGCAGACCGAACCCACAGTGCAGGCCGAGCCGACCGTGCAGGCCGAGCCGACCGTGCAGGCCGAGCCCGCAGTGCAGACCGAGCCGCAGATCGTCGTGGAGCCGCCCCACCAGCCTCCGGCCCCGAGCCAGGACCCCGTCCCGGCCCCCGTCCCGGACCCGGCCCCGGTGAAGAAGAACCGCCGCGTCCTGCGGGCGGCCCTGCGCTGGACCGCCGCTGTCGTGGTGTTCGCGGCGGCCGGTGCGGGGACGGCGTACGGCATCACGGCCATGAAGCGGACCGACGTACCGGGACTGGCAACGCAGTCGGACGGGCGCTGGGACTACCCGACGCTGGTCAAGCCGCCGCTGCCCTCCGGCAGCCCGGAGCCCTTCGCCGTGACCAACACCGCCGCCGCCCACTACGCCGACCTGCGTGAACTCGTCCTGCCCGCACCCGAGGGAGCGGTGCAGGACGAGAAGCTGCGCGGCAAGGACGGCTGGCTGGCGACGGAGGACTTCCTGGCCGAGTACGCGCCGGGGGCCGCCCGCGCCGACCTGCGGCAGGAGTTCGTCGACGACGGTCTGCGGCACATCGCGGCCCGCGGCTGGACCACTCCGGACGGCACGCGCACCCGCGTCTACCTGCTGCAGTTCGGCACGGCGGAGGTCGTCGACGATCTGTTCTCCCACGTGGCCCCGGCCGACGGCCCCAAACAGCAGCTGCGCGGCACGGACGGCTCCGTCTTCGACACGGACTTCCCGTCCGAGGCCCACAACGACAACGTCCAGTACTCCGCCTACATCGAGAAGAGGCCGCACGGCGCCGAGCAGACCCGGCAGGGGTACCTCTCCGCCGGTGACGTCCTCGCGGTGATCGTGCAGTCCAGGGAGGGTGAGGCGAAGGCCGTGCCGTTCCGGCAGACGATGGCCCTGCAGAGCGAGCTGCTCGGCTGACGTCCGCCCGAGTCCCGCTTGGGCGTACCTCACAAGGAGTGCCGGGCCCCGGCCGCGTAAGCTGGGGCCCGGCCTTTGTGTACCGCCCACCCTCAGCTCATCAAGGAGCACCCCGTGCTTGAGGCATTCTTCGAAGCCCTGCTGGTCCTGGTCTGCGTCGGCGTCCTCGCCTTCGCCGGGCTGACCGTGAAGAAGCTGTACCAGGGCCAGCGCTGACCCCCGTAAAGGCATAAAGGAACAGCCGATCCCATGATCGAGATCCCGTCCGACCTCCACAAGGACCTCGTCCCCCTTGCCTTCCTGCTCGGCAACTGGGCAGGCGCGGGCGTGCACGACTTCCCCGGTGCCGAGAAGTGCAACTTCGGGCAGGAGGTGACCTTCAGCCACGACGGCCGGGACTTCCTGGAGTACCGGTCCCGCACCTGGGTGCTGGACAACGACGGCAACAAGGTCCGGCCCCTGGAGACCGAGCACGGCTTCTGGCGCATCGACGCCGACCGCAAGGTCGAGGTGACGATGGTCCGCGACGACGGCGTCGTCGAGATCTGGTACGGCGAGATGGCCGACAAGAAGCCGCAGATCGACCTGGTCACGGACGCCGTCGCCCGGACGGCCGCCTCCGGCCCGTACAGCGGCGGCAAGCGCCTGTACGGCTACGTCAAGAGCGACCTCATGTGGGTCGGCGAGAAGCAGACCCCCGAGGTCGAGCTGCGCCCCTACATGTCGGCGCACCTGAAGAAGGTCGTCACCCCGGAGGACGTCGAGCGCTGGGCCAAGGCCCTGCCGGACGACATGCCGGACGACGGCATCGCGTTCTTCAAGTAGTCCGGTCGCGTTTTCAGGTAGTTCTGACAAGTACAAGTAGTTCTAGACTCTTCGGTGTGGTGAGCACCGACTGGAAGAGCGACCTCAGGCAGCGCGGCTACCGGCTGACGCCGCAGCGGCAACTCGTGCTCGAAGCCGTGGACGCACTGGAGCACGCGACCCCCGACGACATCCTCACGGAAGTGAAGAAGACGGCGTCGGGGGTCAACATTTCCACCGTCTACCGGACGCTGGAGCTGCTGGAGGAGCTGGGACTGGTCAGCCACGCCCACCTCGGGCACGGCGCGCCGACGTACCATCTCGCGGACCGTCACCACCACATCCACCTGGTCTGCCGGGACTGCCAGAACGTGATCGAGGCCGATGTGTCGGTGGCCGCCGAGTTCACCGCGAAGCTGCGGCGGGAGTTCGGCTTCGAGACGGACATGAAGCACTTCGCGATCTTCGGCAGATGCCGGGACTGTTCGCAGAAGAGTTCGCTGAAGAGTTCAACTACCGAGTCGTAGGCTTGTGCATATGAAGAGCCCCCTCCTGTCCCTGCCCGGCGCCGTCCCCGCCGAGGGCGTGGACGAAGGCGTCGCCGCCCACTACGGCGAACTGTTCCGTGAGCAGCGCGCCCTCGCCGACGGCACCGGCTTCGTCGACCTCTCGCACCGGGGGGTCGTCACCGTCACCGGCGAGGACCGCCTGAACTGGCTGCACCTGCTCCTCACCCAGCACGTCAGCGACCTCCCGGCCGGCCAGGCCACCGAGGCGCTGATCCTCTCCGCACACGGCCACATCGAGCACGCGCTCTACCTGGTCGACGACGGCGAGACGGTGTGGGTCCATGTCGAACCGGGCACCCAGGACGCGCTGATCGCGTACCTGGAGTCGATGAAGTTCTTCTACAAGGTCGAAGTCGCCGACCGCACGGCCGAGTTCGCGGTCGTGCACCTGCCAGCCGGTTCGATCGCGGAAGTGCCGGAGGGCGTCGCCGTACGTGAGACGCCGTACGGCCGCGACCTGTTCCTCCCGCGCGCGGACCTAGAGTCGTACGCGGAGAAGGCCGGCCCTCCGGCCGGGATCCTGGCCTACGAGGCCCTCCGCGTCGAACACCACCGCCCCCGCCTGGGCTTCGAGACCGACCACCGCACCATCCCGCACGAGCTGGGCTGGATCGGCACGGCGGTGCACCTGCAGAAGGGCTGCTACCGAGGCCAGGAGACGGTCGCCCGTGTCCAGAACCTCGGGAAGCCGCCGCGCCGCCTGGTCTTCCTGCACCTGGACGGCAGCGAGGTCCACCTCCCCACCCCCGGCACGGAGCTCCGCCTCGCGGACGAGGACCCCGACGGCCGCAAGGTCGGCTTCATCACGACCTCCGTGCGCCACCACGAGCTGGGCCCGGTCGCGCTGGCCCTGGTGAAGCGGAACGTGCCGGTGGACGCGCGGCTGGTGGCGGGGGACACGGCGGCGGCGCAGGAGACGGTCGTAGAGCCGTAGACGTCGTCTCCGGGCCCTAGATCTCGACGAGGACGGTGAACGGTCCGTCGTTGGTCAGGGACACCCGCATCTGCGCGCCGAATCGCCCCGTCTCCACGGTCGCACCGAGGGAGCGCAGCTGGGCGACGACCTCGTCGACGAGGGGTTCGGCGACATGGCCGGGCGCGGCGGCGTTCCAGGTGGGTCGACGCCCCTTGCGGGCATCGCCGTACAGGGTGAACTGGCTGATGACCAGCAGCGGCGCATCGACATCACTGCAGGACTTCTCGTCCTGCAGCATGCGGAGGGACCAGAGTTTGCGCGCGAGCTGGGCCGCTTTCTCCTTGGTGTCCTCATGCGTCACCCCGACGAGGACGCACAGCCCCTCGCCGATGATCTCCCCGACCGTCTCGCCCTCGACGACGACGCTCGCGCCGTCCACTCTCTGCACCACTGCACGCATGAACCCATGATGCCGTGCGCCCGAAGGGTGTCTGACTGGACCTTCCTTTTGATCCTTAACCCCCCATCTGGGGCTGATCGGGGGCACTCGGTCACATAGCGGCCACTTGGGGTGGCACGATGCTTCCACACGCCGGTCGAGGGGACGGTTGAGGCACATGAGCACACCGAGTATTGGGCAGCCTCCTGGGGCAGTCTCGCTGATTCGTACGGGAGAGCGGGCGCCGTTGCGTCCGCCCACTCAGCGCACGGACAGCCCGGACAGCCCGGACATCGTGACCGGCGGGGACCTTGGTGACGGCCCGGGAGGCCCGCACCTGCCCGTCGGCCCGCCGGAGCACGACTTGGCCGTGCTGAGCCTGCCCGAGCTGCGCACCCTGCGCCGGGACGCCCAGCGCGAGGAGGCCGACCTCAGCTATGTACGGCGGCTGCTGCAGGGCCGTATCGACATCCTGCGGGCGGAACTGGCCCACCGGTCCCCGGCGGGTGCGGGCTCCGTGGTCGAACGGCTCCCGGAGATCCTCACGGACGCCCCGGCCCGCCACCGCTCCTCCGCCCGCCATGTGACGCTGGGCACGCCGTACAACGAGGAGTACGGCCAACTGGCCGCGGACATGCTCGCCGAGGTCGAACTCTCCGACCTGGCCGCCCGCACGGACCTGGAACTGAACACGGCGATGGGCCGACTGGTCCGCTACGAACAGCAGGTCTCTCTCAGGCGCCAACGCCTCCAACGCACAACGGACGACTGCAGCGGCGAGATCGCCCGCCGCTACCGCGAGGGCGAGGCCCAGGTCGAAGACCTGCTGACCTGAGCCCTGGGGCGCCCTGCCGGGCTGCTGCGGGGTTTGGGGTGCCCTCCAGCCGGGCCGGTGTTTCGATTCGGGGGTGCCGTCCCGATCCCTCGCCCACTCGTGGGGTGTGGTCGTCGTGGTGCCGGTCGGTGCCCTCAGCCTGGCCGGGTGTTTGGGTTCGGGGGTGCCGTCCCGATCCCTCGCCCACCCGCGGGGTGTGGTCGTCGTAGGGCCGGGCCGTGCCCCCTCAGCCCGTCCGGCGTTTGAGGACGAGGCCGTTCAGGCCGATCGGGGTCCGGGGCGGAGCCCCGAAACGGGGTGCAGGGGCGGAGCCCTGCGAGGGGTGCAGGGGACGCAGTCCCAGCCGGGGTGTTCAGGGGGCGTAGCCCCCGCCGGGGTTCAGGGGCGCAGCCCCTGGCGGGGTCGAAGGGGCGGCAGCCCCTGGGGACGGGACGGGTAGGGGCGGCGGGGGCGAGGAAAATCCGCGCGACACCACCCCACACCGCACATACCGTGATCCCATGACCCAGGCGCACCCCCACATCGACATCCGCCCGATCACCGAGCCCGAGTTCCCCGAGTGGCTCCGCGCCGTGAAAGTCGGATTCGTACAGCAGCCCCAGGTCTGGCAGCCCGAACTCGAAGCCCGCCGCCCCCAGTTCGAGCCGAACAGATACCTGGGCGCCTTCGACGGCCCCCGCTGCGTGGCAACCTTCCGCTCCTTCGCCCAGGAGGTCACCGCAGTAGGCGGCACCCCCGTCACCGCCAACGCCATCTCCGCCGTCACCGTCACCGCCACCCACCGCCGCCGCGGCCTCCTCACCCGCATGATGAACCGGGACCTCGCGGCCGCGAAGGAGCGCGGCGACACCGTGGCCACGCTCATCGCCGCCGAGTACCCGATCTACGGCCGCTACGGCTTCGGCCCCGCCACCTCGGCCGCCGAGTGGACCGTGGACGTCCCGCGCACGGGCCTCGACCCCCGCTGGTCCGGCCCGGCCGACGGCGGCCGTATCGACCTCGTGGACCCCGAGGACATACGCAAACTCGGACCCGAACTCCACGACCGCGTCCGCCGCACCACCCCCGGCGCCGTCACCCGCGGCGACTGGTGGTGGCAGCTCAACACCGGTGCCGTGCAGGTCGACCCGAAGTGGACCGAGCCGTTCTTCGCCCTGTACCGCGCAGCGGACGGCGAGGTCGAGGGCCTGGTCGCGTACGAGGTCGACGACAAGTGGGGCGACGCGGGGCAGCCGCTGGACACGGCGACCGTGCGGAGCCTGATCGCGGCGACCCCGGCCGCCGAGCGGGCCCTGTGGAGCTACCTGTGCTCCATCGACTGGGTCACCCAGGTCAAGAGCGGCCATCGGGCCCCCGACGACCTGCTCCCCCTCTTCCTCCCCGACCCGAGGGCCGCCCGTATCACTTCGCAGGCCGACTGGCTGTGGGTGCGGATCCTGGATGTCGTACGGGCGCTGGAGTCGCGGACGTACGAGGGGTCGGGCTCCCTGGTGCTGGAGGTCACCGACCGCGCCGGCCTGGCGGGCGGCCGCTACCGGCTGGAGGCGTCGGCGCAGGGCGCGTCCTGCACGCCGACCACCGAGAGCGCCGAACTCACGCTGGACATCGCCGAGTTGGGGCAGCTGTGGCTGGGCGACGAGTCGGTCGTGCGGCTGGCGGCCCTGGGCCGGGTGCGGGAAGAACGAGCGGGCGCCGCCCGAGTGGCCGACGCCCTGCTGCGTACGTCCAGGCGGCCTTGGTGCCCGGACATGTTCTGAGCCCCCTTCCTTCCGACGACGACTGATGACTCATCCGTAGCTGTGCTCTTCAGTTGTGACTGTGCTGATGGAGCTGTTCAGTTGTGGCTGTACCGGTGAAACTGTTCAGTTGTGGCTGTGCGCTTGGTGCAGACTGACCGGGCTCCCGGCTCCCCTCCGGAAGGGAGCCCGGCCAGCCGGATCCTGGTTCGGCGAACCCGTCGAACCCGTCGGGCTCGGTCGGGCCGGACTCAGCCGGACTGCGCGAGCAGCATCACGAGGATGACCGCTCCGATGCCGCCGATCGTGGCGTTCCTGGCCTTGAGTCCGATGGACAGGGCGGCGAAGGCGATGATGCCCATCGGCCCGTACCTCCACTGGACGAGGTTCTCGAATCCGATGGCGAGGGCGGCGACGGCGAGGGCGACGAGCGGCATGGCGGTCCCTCCTTCGGGACGGGGAGGCGGACCCCTGGTTGCGGCCAACCCTCCTGAAGTTTGACCATGTTGTTGAAGTTGGTGACCAACTTCTCTGTACTTATCTCCGCTTGGAAGCGGCTTATAACCACCTTCCCTGGAACTGCCCAAAGATGGCGGGAAGTTGTAGTGTTTGGTCGTGGACCCGAAACACGCCTCCGCCAATGGGCGGAAGAGGTCGCAGCGGCCACAGACGTCACAGACGTCGCACCGAGACGTGGCAGACGAGCTGCGCGCCCGCATCAGGTCGGGCGAGCTCCAACCGGGTCAACGCATGCCCACGCAGGCAAAACTGGCCGACGAGTTCGGCGTCGAACGCGGCGCGGTACGCCAGGCCCTGCGCATCCTGCAGTCGGAGCACCTGCTGACCAATGTGTCGAAGGGTGCCCCCGCCACCGTCGCCCCCGACCTGGGCCTGAGCAAGGCCCTGACCGGCCCCGGAGCCCCGCCGCTGCCGACCATGGTGGCTCTGGCCCCACGCATAGCGGACGCCTTCGCCGCGCATCACGTGGAGATAGACGCCCTCTGTCTGACCGCCGTCTCGCTGACCCTCGCCATCGGCGAACCGCTGCGCCGGATCCACGCCGGACAGCTGAAACCGGCCAAGGTGGACGTCCGCGTACTGCTGCCGAGCCGCGACATCGACCTGGCCTTCCCGATCCCGGTTGACCCGTCCGTCGACGGCCGGCTGCAGCGCCGCTGGCTGGCCAATCGCAATGCCCAGGGCCAGGTGCTCCAGCACAACCTGCTGGCCCTGCGCGCCACGCACGGCATCGACGTGAACGTCACCTTTCGCGCCCTGCCCTTCACCCCGCCCGTGAAGCTGTACCTGCTCAACGGGGAGGAGGCGCTCTTCGCGTACTACACGCTCACGCGGCGCGAGGAGGAGATCGACCACGAGCACCTGGAGATGTACGACGCCGAGGGCACCCAGTCCATGCTGTTCGCCTTCGAACAGGGCGCCGGCCTGCGCGACACCACCTTCGTCGAGCAGTCGCACCTGTGGTTCAACGCACTGTGGGAGACGATCAGTTCGGAGCTTGTGCTCACGAGCTGACGTCTCCCACAGCGACTGAGGCAGCGGCCGGCCGGGCCGCAGGTCGCCTTCCGCTCATAGAGCGGGGCCCGCGACCAGCAGGGCGAGCACGACGGCCCCGATGGAACTGACGGCCGGGTTCTTCGCCTTGATGCCTATGGTGAGCAGCAGCAGACCGATGATGCCGGTGACGCCGTACTTCCACTGAACGGTCTGCTCGATGCCGACGACGAAGACGGCGGAGAGGAGGGCGAGGACGGGCATGGTGGTTCCCCCTTCAGGCTTCGCGGGCGGGACGGTGCGTGGGGGGTGAAACGGATCCAAGGAAGCAAAACTTCCGCCAACTGGACCAAGTTGGCAACCAACTTCAACTAAGTTATCCCCACTTGGCACCTACTCATAAACAAGTCACAAACAACTCCCGATAGATGGATCCGAGTTGTAGCGTTTGGTCGTGACCCAGGAGAACGTGGCAGTGAACGGCAGCAGAAGGCTTTCGCCCCAGGAGATCGCCGACATCCTGCGGGAACGGATCAACAACGGCGACCTCAAGGCCGGAGACCGCCTGCCCACCCAGGCCGAACTGGCAGACGAGTTCGGCGTGGAACGCGGCGCCGTCCGCCAGGCCCTGCGCGCCCTCCAGCAAGACGGGTTGCTCAGCAATGTCAGCAAGGGAAGCCCACCACGGATCGCGGAGCCACCGGCGCCTGCTCGGGGGGAGCCGCAGCCGACGATGGTGGGGCTGGCGCCGCGGTTGACGGAGGCGTTCTCGGCGGAGCACGTGCATGTGGACGTTGTCTGCCATACGTCCGAGACGCTGCTGCTGGCCCTCAGTGAGCCCGTCCGCCTGATCCACGAAGGCCGCATACGCCCCGAGTCGATCACCTTCCGCATCCTGCTGCCGAGCCGCGAGATCAACCTCGCCTTTCCCGTGCTGGTCGAGGGCAGCGACGACGACGACATGGTCCACCAGCGATGGCTGTCGATGCGCGACGCACAGGCACGGGTGCTGCGCCACAACCTGCAGGCCATACGGTCCACTCACGGCATCGACGTACAGGTCACCTTCCGCGCCCTCCCCTTCACCCCGCCCGTGAAGCTGTACATGCTCAACGGGGAGGAGGCCCTGATCGGTTACTACATCCCCACCAAGCGGGCCGAGGAGTGGCAGAGCCAGACCCTGGAGATGTACGACGCCCTCGGCTCCGCATCCGTCCTCTTCTCCTTCGTCAAAAGGGCCGGCCATCGCGACGCCGCGTTCGTGGAGGAATCCCAGAAGTGGTTCGACGCCCTCTGGGAAACCATCACCACGGACCTGACACTCTCCTAGTGACTAGTGATACGACGCAGACTGATCCGATGGCGGCACAGACCGAGCGACTGCAGGAGCTGATCGGGCGCGCCCGCGTCGTGCTCTGGGACTTCGACGGACCGATCTGCAGGCTGTTCGCCGGGCACTCGGCGGAGGGCGTGGCGACCGACCTGGTGGACTGGCTCGAAGGCCGGGGGCTGCACGATCTCCTCACGGAGGACGAGCGGGACACCGAGGACCCCCATGCGGTGCTGCGCGCGGTCGACCGCCGGCACCCCGCCAGCGACCTTGTGGTGGAGGTGGAGGAACGTCTCACCCAGGAGGAACTGCGGGCGGTGCCCAAGGCTCAGCCCACCCCCTACGCCGACCCGCTGATCCGCACCTGGAAGGCGGTCGGCGCACGGTTGGCGATAGCCACGAACAACTCCCCGAAGGTCGTCCACGCCTACCTGACCAGCCGCGGCCTGCTCGACTGCTTCCTGCCGCACATCTACGGCCGCACGCACGACCTCCAGTACCTCAAGCCCCACCCCCACTACCTCAACCGCGCCCTGACAGCCATGGGCGTGGCCCCCACCGGCGCCCTGTTCATCGGCGACACGCCCACGGACTGCGAGGCGGCCCGCAAGGCGGGCGTTCCCTTTCTCGGATACGCGCGTAACGAGCACAAGGAGAAGCTGCTCCAGGTCGCCGGGGCGACGGACATCGTGGGGTCTCTGGAGCCGCTGTTGGAGGCGTTGCGGGGGTGACTCCGTCGGCTATGGAAGGTTATGAGCTCGTTAGCATGTCCTTGAGAGGGAGCCGCTAACCTCGCCCACCATGCCCCAGCATGCTCACCAAAGATGTCAAACGTCAGTGCATCCCCTGGCGCATCGCCTGGCGCATCACCTCTTGGAGGCCCGCCGCCGCCGAGGCTCGGCCACTGTGCTGACAGGCCACCACAACACCAACTATGTCCTTCGTGTGGGTCTGTTCCTGGCTCTGCTGCTCGGCATCGCGCCCTTCGTGCGGTTCAAGTACCGGGTGCCGTTGGAGGCGATGGAGGTGGCTCCGCGCATCTGGCCCCGTGAGGTCGATGTGCTCGAGGTCGTCTGCCGGTATCTGCGCGAAGTGCCGCGCGGTCTGGCCGTATCAGGCGACCGATCCCTGCACCGGTACTGCAGCGGTATCCCGCTCAGCCAGTGGAATCCCCACGGCCGTATCCCCACCAGGCTGTTGGACGAGTTCGCGGCGTTCTTCGTCCGGACTGCCGCGGTGCCG
The DNA here is from genome assembly GCF_053598255.1 of Streptomyces sp. NPDC001157. Taxonomy (NCBI): domain Bacteria; kingdom Bacillati; phylum Actinomycetota; class Actinomycetes; order Kitasatosporales; family Streptomycetaceae; genus Streptomyces; species Streptomyces sp. NPDC001157. The sequence goes on along the minus strand of NZ_JBSFJW010000022.1, from coordinate 73,122 downwards.
GCGGAGGAACTCCCGGCGTGCCCCGAGGGCTGGCCGACTGACGGCGAGAGTGACAAATTCCTGCACTGGCTCGTCGACTTCACCGAGTACCGAGTGCATCTGCCCAACCGGGACCGATTCGGTGACCTGTTCGACGCTGTGGGGATTCCCCTTGGCGCGATGACGGCGTTCAAGAGGAACCATTGCGGCCTGGCCTCCCGCCCGTTCGTCCTCCTGCACACCGATGTCCACCGCGCCAACATCATCCTCCACGGCTTCAACGTCCTCCTCCGCCCCAAGGGGATCTCGGTGATCGACTGGGAGCTGGCGATGTACGGCGATCCGCTGCACGACCTGGCGACGCACATCGTGCGGATGGGGTACGGCGAAGAGGAAAAGCAGCGGATGATCACCCTGTGGGCCAAGGCCATGGAGGAAGCCGGCCTCGGCTCTCTCACCGCGGGCCTGGACGAGGATCTCGGCACCTACCTGGACTTCGAGTACGCACAGTCGGTGTTCCCGGACGTCATGCGGGCCGCGCTCGCCCTCCCGGCCGATGCCGGGGAGCAGCACTTCCGGGCGGCGGGAGAGCGGGTGAGCCGGGCCATGCACCGGGCCCGTGAGCCCCTGCACCTCTATCACGTACCGGACTCGGAGCAGATCGTCGAAGCTCTGCGGAAGTGGCACAGCCTGCACTCGAACCAGCCGCCGACGAAGCGCTGCTAGGCAGAGATCATCGGGAGCACGAGGACGAGGAGTACGGCCGCGACGGACAGACAGGTTCCGTTGCGGGTCCGGATGCCCACTCCGACGAGGAGCAGGAGCAGCAGTCCGAGTCCGCCGAACTGCGACTGGGCCAGCTGGTCGAGGCCCATGAAGAAGATACCGATCCCCAGTTCAATGATCGTGTTCGTGATCACCAGTACTCCCCCTAGCTGTCGCTTTCCTGCAAGCGATCAACTTCCAGTCCAATTGGACTGGTTGACTAATCGGGGTATGCCCTTGTCTGCTGATCGCTTAACGCGGGCAGGCAAGTTGGAGTAGGGTCGCAGTGTGACTGGCACCACTCCCACCGGTGAGCGGGGCGGCAAGGAGTACGACCGCGTCGCCGAGGCGCTGCGGGCCCGCATCACCAGCGGCGTATATCCGTGGAACGGGCGCCTGCCGTCGCAGCGTGAACTGGCCGACGAGTTCGAGGTCTCCCGCGACACCGTGCAGCGGGTACTCAGGGACCTCAAGAGCGAGCACTGGATCGAGTCGCGTCAGGGCAGCGGCTCCCGGGTGATCTGGAAGCAGCACATCCACTCGCCGAGGAGCGCGAAGGATCCCGACCACCAGGTGACGTTGGGGGAGCTCATCGGTGAGGCGTTCGAGCAGACCGAAGTGACCCTGGACGTCTTCACGTTGACATCGGAGTCCCTGGGCGCGCACCTTCGCACGCAGGCGGAGCGGATCCAGGCACGGCACATCTCCCCGCAGCGGATAGCCCTGCGCGTGCTGCTGCCCTCCGAGTCGGTCGACATGCCGTACTGGCGCACCGGCGACCCCACCCACGACGAGGTCCTGAAGGAGCGCTATCTGGACTTCAGGCGTGGGCTCACGGCGACACTGCGCACCCTCGCGAGCGATCTGCGAGCCATGAAACTGGTCCCCTCGGTGGAGTTCCAGATCCGTCACATTGGACTGGTTCCGTACTCCAAGCTCTACCTGGTGAACGGGGCTCAGGCTCTGGAGGGCCCGTACGAGGTCTACATCCGCACCTTTGAACTGGACGGCGGCCTGGAGGTCGAGGGCCTTGACGTGATCGGCCTGGGCGCCGGTCTCACGCACTACGTCAAGGACGAGGACCCCTCCTCCCAGGGCACGGAGTTCGTGGAGAAGCAACAGGCCTGGTTCACGTCCGTGTGGGAACTGCTCGGCCGTTGACCGACTCCGCGGAATGCCCGGTTTCGAAGAGCCTCCGGGCTGCCGCCGCCAACGGCAGGTGCGAGGAGACGACGGCGTCCGATCCGTCGCGCTCCATCTCCTTGGCCTGGATCTCGTCCTGCGTCCAGCCGAGAAAACGTGTCCCGGCCGTCCGGGCCGCGGTGAGATCGGTGATCTGATCCCCCACCAGCAGGCAGTCGCGGGCGGGAACCCCGAGGTGGGCGAGGGCGCGGCGGACGCAGTGGGGGTGCGGTTTCATGAGCCGGGCGTCATGCGGGTCCCGGCCGAACACCGCCTCGAACTCCGTCAGGCCCATGCCTTCGAGACACCTCTGGATAGCGCGCTCGGCGTTGTTGCTCACGACGACCAGACGCATGCGGAGCTTGCGCAGGTGCGTCAGCAGCTCGTCAATGTGCTCCGCGGGGACGGCATTGGCGGCGGCTGCGAGCTCCGCCTCGGCGACGGTCATCTCGGCGAACTCGAGCGGATGGCGGCTGGGCGGCCGCTCCGGGACCTGCTCCTCGTAAAGCCGCTCGTACATGCGCCACAACGGCCGAAGGACGTGGTGAGAGTCGTGGCACTCCCGGACGTCGGGATCGAGGGCGCCCCAGTGCGCCTCCGCCGTCCGTTTGATGTGCCGCGCAATCTCCGTAGTGGGGTGGGGAAAGAGACGGCAGACAGGTCCGTCGAAGTCGAACAGTACGGCGCTTGTGCGGGCGAGCAGTTGCAGTAGCGCTTCCTGATCGTCGATGGTGTCCGTCATGGGATTCCTCGTGTTCATCCGCACCCGGGTGTGCCCTCGGGGGTTCGCGGATCTCAACGAGGCGGTCGGTGTGCGGCTACGGGTACCTTTTCAGTGCGTCTTCAGTGCGTCTTCAGTGCGTCTTCAGTGCGTCTTCAGTGCGTCTTCAGTGCGTTCGCGCGTGCGCAGGTTCGCCCATGTCAGGGACGGCAGCTCTTGATTACCGGGTTCGCACCACTCCGCCGGGTGCCTGTGGAGTAACGTGCGTCCCCTCTTACCCCATGGGCTCCACCGGAACGAGCTGAACCCAGAAATGCCACCCCAAGTAGCCTCTGACGCCAGACAACGCGCCGTCCAAGTGCCCGGTGCGGAACGGGGTGTGATCAAGGGCCCGCTCAAGGGGTACCACCACGAGACCTATGTGCTGTGGCTGGACGGCGGTACGCAGATCGTCAAGGTCCGTGAGCCGCGTGCCGAGATCCTCTGGTTCGATCGGCGGTGCTTCGGGTCGGAGGAGAAGCTGCTCCGCACTCTCAAGGGGAAGGTCGAGCGGATCCCCGATGTCCTCGACGTCGCGGGCATGGGGTTCCAGGGATTCATCGAAGGGCGCACCCTCCCCACGCGACGCTGGGCGGGCCGACGCGTCTCCGACGCCGTCTTCGACCAGATCGTCGAGCTTTTCCGGCAGATGGCGCTGATCAGACCCGCCATGCTCGAGAGTGTGCCGCGGCGCTGTCTGCCGAAGGACCGTGCCGCAGACCGTGACACGGGCGGATTCCTGGAGCGTCTGATCGTCTTCATAGAGGATCAGGTCTACGAGAGGAACCTTGCGGAATTCGGGGACCTCTTCGACCAGCTCGGCGTGGGCAGTGAATCGTTCACCCGCCTGAAGAAGAAGATGTCCAGGCTGCGGCAGCGCCCTTTCTGCCTGCTGCACGCGGATCTGCACCGCAAGAACTTCATCGTCGACTCCCGCGGTCAACTTTGGACCATCGACTGGGAGTTGGCGATGCTTGGCGATCCCCTCTACGACCTCGCCACCCATCTGTACCTGATGCGCTATCCGGAAAATCAACAACGCCGTATGGCCACGGAATGGTGTCGGGTGGTCGAGAGCGCCAACCCCGGCGGTTCGTACGGCTGGGCGGACGACCTGGATGTGCTCCTCGACTTCAAGAAGGCGCAGTCGGTCTTCACCGACGTCATCCGTGTGTCGATGTCGCTGGGCGACGGGATGGGGTTCAACTGGGCGGCGCTGCCGTTGGCCGCTCGGAAACTGCAGAGCGTCCTGGTCGCCGCGGCCGGGCCGCTCGATCTTGCCGAAGTGCCGAGCCAGACGGAGATCATGGCGGCCCTCATGCGCCGGCGGCGCGCTACGGAACCCGGTCAACCGGGCTGATTCCCTGGACCTCGATGAGGCACTGGACTTGGAACTGCCCTCTTCCTGACGGTCTGTCCATCCGGGCACCATGAACAGGCTCGGTTCAAGTCGCCGACTGGCGGGGGGAATCAGTGTCGGACACAAGACCGTCCTGGAGCGACAGACTGGCTGCCGGATGGGGGCGTGCGGAGTCCACGGTCACGAGGCTCTTTCTGGGCGCCGTCTTCGCACTCGGACTTTTGGCACAGTTCGTGAAGCCCATCGGCGACGCGCTTGAGGACAAGGCCTACCTGGGCGGAGCCCTGCTCACAGTGGTGGGCTACGTGCTCTACTCCGAGGTGCAGCGCCTCAACGCGGCGCACGCGACGCAGCGGGAGAACGGGGACGCCCTGGACCAGCTGATGCGGCGGCTCGACGACGAGGTGCAGCGCCTGAACACGGTGCTGCGCCCGCGAGGGGGAGAGGGGGTCACGCCGAGCGAGTTGGAGCGGGAATTCAAGGAGGCACTTGAGGCCGGGGGAGAGGTCCGGCTCACAGCGATGGGATTCACCGGAGAGACGTTCGCCGTCCCGCTGAAGAACATTCTCCAGAGCCTGGGCGCGGATCCACTGCGCACCGTGAGCCTCCGAGTTCTGGTACCGGACTTCACCAAGGAGATCGAGGTCCCCGGCCAGGTGGGCTCGGGCGGCAAGATCTCCGATGCTCCGGACTTCCGCGAACACCTGGGGCGTCAGATCGCTGAGCACGCGAGCAGTCTGAAATCTCAGATAGGCCGGATGGCCGTCGCCAGACGGGGGACGCTGAAGGTCGAATTCCGTGTCCTGCACATGTCGCCCTCGCTCAAGCTCTACTTCATCAACAACGACGTGGTGTATGAGGGGATCTACGACAAGCTCGATCTGCGCCCCGACCCGTCGACCACCGCCCCTGCGGCCGACGACGGCAATCTCCTGGACCTCGTCGGCTACGATTCCCTGCTGACCCGCTGGTCCCTGGACGGCGGCGACCGCGCCCGCGAGATCATCCGGCGCCGCAGGGAGTTCTTCGAGACGCTCTGGAACGTGGCCCATGAACTGACCCAGTGCGTAGGCTCACCGCCATGACCGAGCCCGGCCTGCGTGAACGCAAAAAGCAGCGGATGTACCAAGACGTCTCCGAGATCGCCATCCGGCTGTTCCTGGAGCGTGGCTTCGACGCAGTGTCCGTTGCCGAGATCGCCGCCGCCGCCGAGATCTCCAAGCCGACCCTCTTCCGGTACTTCCCGGCCAAGGAGGATCTGGTCCTGCACCGGATCGCCGATCACGAGGCGGAGGCCGCGCGGGTCGTGGCCGGGGGGCCTACGCCGCTCGCCGCGCTGCGGCGGCACTTTCTCGACGGGCTGGAGCGGGGCGATCCGGTCACCGGGCTGAACGATCATCCGCAGGTTCTCGCCTTTCACTCCCTCCTCTACGGGACCCCCGCCCTCGTCGCCCGCGTGTACGCCTACCAGCAGCGGTCCGAGGCCGCGCTCGCCGAGGTCCTCGGTGGTGGGCTGGAGGCGCGGCTCGCCGCCGGGCAGATCATTGCCGTGCAGCGGATCCTCGCGATGGAGAACTGGCGGCGGATCTCCGAGGGGGAGCGGGTGGAGGACGTACGGGCGGATGCCGTGGTCGCGGCGGAGCGGGCGTTCGGGGTGCTGGCGGCAGGTATGCCGCATCTCGCATAGGTGAGACTGAGTAAAATATTTAACTCGGTTACGTTAATTGGGTAGTCTCCTCCCCATGACGTCAGCCGAGCCCGCCCCGCCCGCCCTGAAAGAGTCCCTCCATCACGAACGAGCCCACCACGACCGCTGCCGCACCGCCCTCGCCGCCATGGTGGACGGTGCCCAGGAGCACGTCGTCACCGGCGAGGACGTCTCCGCCTCCGGTGCCGACGCCGAAGTGCTCGGGTACCGGCTGCGCAGCCGGGCGAAGGAGATGCGCGAGCTGCCCGAAGGGCCGTTGTTCTTCGGGCGGCTGGACACCGCCGAGCAGTCACTGCACATCGGCCGGCTGCGGATCAGCGAGGACATCGCCGCCCCGCCGCTGGTCGTCGACTGGCGGGCGCCCGTCTCCCGCGCTTTCTACCAGGCGAGCGCCGGCGACCCGCAGGGCGTCGCGGTCCGGCGCCGGTTCGGCTGGGCCCCCGGCAGCAGCGGCGACTCCGCCGACCTCACCGGTCTCGAGGACGAGCACCTGGACCGGGGCGAGTCCCGGGCGAGCGACATCGTCGCCCGGGAGATCGAACGGCCCCGCGTCGGCCCCATGCGGGACATCGCGGCGACCATCCAGCCCGAGCAGGACGATCTCGTACGAGGGGACCTGGGCGCTTCGGTGTGCGTGCAGGGCGCTCCCGGCACCGGCAAGACCGCCGTCGGGCTGCACCGGGCCGCCTACCTCCTCTACACCCACCCGCAGCGCATCAAGCGCGGCGGACTGCTCATCCTCGGGCCCAACCGGACCTTCCTCTCCTACATCTCCCAGGTGCTCCCCGCCCTCGGCGAGACCGGCGTACGGCAGTCGACCCTCCAGGAGGAGATCGCCGCGCACCCGGTCGGGGGGACCGACAGCGAGCGGGCCGCCGTCGTCAAGCACGACGCCCGGATGGCTGAGGTACTGCGCCGGGCGTTGTATGCGCATGTCTCCAGCGAGGGGATCGACCCCGTCACCGTGGATGACGGTTCGTACCGGTGGCGGGTCGAGGCCGGTGAACTCGTGCGGATCGTCGAGGGCGTGCGGAGTGAGGAGCCGCCGTACGGGATCGGGCGCGAGCGGGTGCGGATGCGGGTCGTGCGGTGCATTCAGGCGCAGGCCGAGCGCCGGGCCGGGCCGCAGTCGAACGCCTGGGTGCAGAGGATCTCGCGGGCGCGGGCGGTCCGGGAGTACGTCGACCAAGTGTGGCCGCGGGTACGGCCCGAGGAGGTCGTTGCCCGACTGCTCGCGGATGCAGGGGCGTTGGCCGTCGCCGCCGACGGGCTGCTGGACGCCGACGAGCAGCGGGCACTGCTGTGGGCCAAGCCTCCGCGGTCGTGGAAGTCGGCTCGCTGGTCGGCCGCCGACCTGGTGCTCCTCGACGAGGTCTCCGGGCTCGTCGAGCACCCCGAGGGCTACGGCCATGTCGTCGTCGACGAGGCGCAGGACCTCTCCCCGATGGAGTGCCGTGCCATCGCGCGACGCGCAGCCTTCGGTTCCCTCACCGTGCTCGGTGACCTGGCGCAGGGCACCACTCCCTGGGCGGCGCGGTCCTGGGACACGGCCCTGCGGCACCTGGGGAAACCGGACGCGGCGGTGGTGCCGCTGACGACGGGGTTCCGGGTGCCGAGGGCCGTCGTCACGCTCGCCAACCGGCTGCTGGAGCGGCTGGACGTCGACGTCCCGGCGGGGCGGTCGCTGCGCAGGGACGGCGAGTTGAGGGTGCGGGAGGCGGGAGCCGATCTGCCGGGTGCGGTCGTGGACGCCGTACGCGATGCGCTCGCGCATGAGGGCTCGGTCGGGGTTGTCGCCGCCGACGCCGACGTGGACCGGGTGACACGGGCGCTCGCCGCGGCCGGGATCCCGACCGCGGGACCGGACGAGCTGGGTTCCCGCGTGACCGTCGTATCGGCGGCGCTCGTCAAGGGACTTGAGTACGACCACGTCGTCGCCGTCGAGCCCGCGGCGATCGCGGAGGCGGAGGCGCGCGGGCTGCACCGGCTGTACGTCGTGCTGACCCGGGCGGTCTCGCGGCTGGAGGTGGTGCACGGGCGGCCGCTGCCGTTCTAGCCCGGAGACCCGGTCCCCGAGAACGGTCGCGGCCGCCCGCCGGTCAGGCCGGGGCGTCGAGGAGGGGAATCAACTCCTCCTCCTCGTACGTCAGATGGGCTTCGAGGTCGAGGGTGAGGCGCTCGACCTCGGCGCGGGCCGCGGCCGGGTCCTCGTCGGCCAGCACGCGGCGCAGCTCCGCCACCAGGTCGGCGATCTTCTCGTGCTCCTCGCCCAGGCGCTCGAACACCGGGTTCGCTTCGGGGTGACGGTCGGCGAGGTACGGGAACATCATCGTGTCCTCGCCGGTGTGGTGGTTGTGCAGCCCCTGGCAGAAGGTCAGGCAGTTGACGCGCAGCTGGGCGCCGAGGGTGCCGTTGCCGGCCGCCATCTCCTTTCGGATCAGGGCGAGTTCACGGCGGAACGCGTCGTGCACCACCTTGATCGCCTCGCCGGGCGAGGAGGCGTTGATCCTCCCCGGGCCGCCGTTCGTGATCGCGTGCAGGGCGACCACCGGGATGATCCGCTCGGTCTTCTTCTGGTACTCGGCCCATCCGGGGTCGGCCTCCACCGCCCGCGCCCAGGCCTGTTCCCGCTCCTCGCCGGCCAGCACGACGGCCTCGGCCTCGTACGTGAACACACCGCTCTCCACGGTGACTCGGGGGTGGGCGAGGAGGTTGTGGTACCAGTCAGGGTGCTTGGGGGAGCCGGCCGCGGAGGCGATGACCAGCACGCGTTCGCCGCCGTCGGGGAAGTAGCCGACGGGAGTGGTGTGCGGGGTGCCGGTGCGGGCGCCGGTGGTGATCAGCAGGAGCAGCCGGCCACCCTCGAAGGGGCCGCCGACGTGGCCGTGGTGGGCGCGGAACTCGTCGATGACCTGCTGGTTGAAGTCGATGAACTTCTTGTTGTCGTCGTTGGGCATTCTCTTCTTTCTCTGCAGCTGGTGTCTTCCGAAGGACTCGTGTCTTCCGAAGGTTCGAAGGCGGCGCAGAGAAAGAGGCGGGCTTCGCGCCCGCCCTGGCCTCACTCAGAGGCCGGGCACCCAACTCGCTCACGGCACAAGGCCGACCCGGCAGTCATGTACTGGACGATAACGTCCGACGTATGACTGACGCCATCGAGTTCCGGACCATCCCCACCACCACCCTCGCCGACCTCCTGGGCCGCGGACAGGTCATGGACATCGGGATCCGCCCCCTGTGGGGACCGCACGGCCGGATGGCCGGACCGGCCTTCACCGTCAGCTGCCCGCCCGGCGACAACCTGATGCTGCACGCGGCCATCCACCGCGCCGAGCCGGGATCGGTCGTCGTCGTGGAGTCCGGAGACCTGGACTGGGCGCTCGCGGGCGGCAACGTCTGTGCCGTCGCCCAGCGGCGAGGCGTCGAGGCCTTCGTGCTGGACGGGCTGATCCGCGATCTCGCCGAGGTGCGGGAGGCACGCTTCCCGGTGTTCGCCCGGGGCGTCATCCCGATCCCGGGCGCCAAGTCGGTCGTACGGCCGCTGGGCGAGCCGGTGACGTGCGGGGGCGTGCGGGTCGAGGCGGGTGACATCGTCGTGGCCGACGAGGAGGGCGTCGTCGCCGTGCCCGCCGCCCGCCGCGACGAGGTGCTCGCGGCGGCCCGGGCCAAGCTCGCGAAGGAGGCCGAGGAGTCGCTGGACCAGTGGGAGACCACGCACCGGGCGCGCATCGACAAGATCCTGGCGGAGCAGGGCTTCGAGGGCTGATCCTGTCCCTGATGCTTCTCTTCCTCGACATCGACGGAACGCTGATCCCGTTCGGCTCGGCGCACCCGTACCCGTCGTACGAACCGCGCTTTCCGTTGCCGCAGGCGGCGGTCGCCGGGCAGCCGTTGCTGAACCGCATCGACCCCGCGCTCGGTGCGCGGCTGGTGGCGCTGGACTGCGAACTGGTGTGGGCGACGACCTGGCTGGACGACGCGAACGTGTGCGTCGCGCCCTGGCTGGGCCTGCCCCCGCTGCCGTCGGTGGACTGGCCCGACGAGGACGAACCGCCGACGCCGCTGCACTGGAAGACCCGGCCGCTCGTGGCCTGGGCGGACGGCCGTCCGTTCGTCTGGGTCGACGACGAGATCACCCCCGCCGACCGTGCCTGGGTCGCCGCACACCATCCGGCGCCCGCCCTGCTGCACCGGGTCGACCCCCGCCACGGGCTCACCGACGCGGACTTCGCCGTACTGGAGGAGTGGCTGTCACAGTGACGGGACCGGCGGTGTCTTCATGGCAAACACTCCGATGTACAGGGAGAACACCATGGCGCTCCGCGTTCCGAAGGCCGAGATCAGCAGTGAGGTCGTCGACAGCATGATCGAGCGGTTCGGGGTCGTGCCCGAACCGTTGGAGGCCACCTGGCACAACCCCCCGGTCGCCGAGGCCTCCTCCGAGATGGGGGCCAGGGTGGCCGGCTGGGACGCGGCGGACGAGAGCCTCAAGTCGTTCGCCCACATGGCCGTCGCGGCGCAGGTCGGCTGCGGCTGGTGCCTCGACATCAACTACTTCCAGGCGCAGAACAAGGACCTGGATCTGGCCAAGGCGAGCCAGGTGCCGCGCTGGCGCGAGTCGGAGGTGTTCACGCCGCTGGAGCGGGATGTGCTGGCGTACGCCGAGGCCATGACGAACACGCCGCCGACCGTCACCGACGAGTTGTCCGCACGCCTCTTGGCAGAACTGGGCGCGCCGGCGCTGGTCGAACTCACCGGCTGTATCGCCTTCGCCAACCTCGCGGCCAGGAGCAACACGGCGCTCGGGGTCAGGTCGCAGGGCTTCTCCGACGCCTGCGAGATCCCGCTGGCCGCGCGTCCCGGGACGCCAGGAGAAGTGGCCCTCGGAGAAGCGGCCCTCGGGGAAGTGACCACGGCATGACCGAGGACCCCTTCGTCGTCCATCGCCGCCTGCTGTTCACGGTCGCCTACGAGATGCTCGGGTCGGCGGCCGATGCGGAGGACGTGCTGCAGGAGTCCTGGCTGCGGTGGGCCGGCGTCGAGCGTGCGCAGGTGCGTGACCCGCGGGCGTACCTCGTCCGGATCGTGACCCGGCAGGCGCTCAACCGTCTGCGGACGCTGTCGCGCAGCCGCGAGGACTACGTCGGCGAGTGGCTCCCCGAGCCGCTGCTGACCAGCCCGGACGTCGCCGAGGACGTCGAACTCGCGGAGAGCGTCTCGATCGCGATGCTGACCGTCCTCGAAACGCTCGGGCCGACGGAGCGGGCGGTGTTCGTGCTGCGCGAGGTCTTCGAGCTGCCGTACGGCGAGATCGCCGAGGCGACGGGCAAGTCCGCGGCCGCGGTACGGCAGATCGCCCGCCGGGCCCGCGAGCACGTGGCGGCCCGGCGCCCGCGGGTGCGGGTCAGCCGGTCCGAGCAGCAGGCCGTGGTGGAACGGTTCCTGGCAGCGCTGCGGACCGGGCAGCTGCAGGAGCTCCTGGAGCTTCTGGCGCCGGACGTCGTCATGATCGCCGACGGCGGCGGGGTCGTGGCGGCAGCGCTGGCTCCGATCCACGGGGCCGAGGCGGTGGCGAGGCTGCTCGCGGGCGCGAACCGCAAGGTGGCGGCACTCAGGACGACGACCGTATGGCTCAACGGCGCACCTGCCGGCCGCATCGACTTCGACGGCGAACCGTCCACGGTGAGCCTCGGAGTGGAGAACGGCCGGGTCGCCCGGATCTACGTGGTGAGAAACCCCCGGAAGCTGACCCGGCTGGAGACACCGGCCGAACTCGCGCGGTAGGACCCGCGCGGTAGCCGCGCTGCACCCGCCCGAGTGGCGTGGCGCACTATTGCAAGCGGCTGCTTGCAATAGTTAGCGAGGGTGGTGCAAGGTGGAGGCATGGCATCGCTCAACGTCGGCAATCTCGGCGAGTACCTGCGCGAGCAGCGGCGCACCGCGCAGTTGTCGCTCAGGCAACTCGCCGACGCCGCCGGGGTGTCCAATCCGTATCTGAGCCAGATCGAGCGCGGGCTGCGCAAGCCGAGCGCGGAGGTGTTGCAGCAGGTCGCCAAGGCGCTGCGGATCTCCGCCGAGACCTTGTACGTCCGCGCCGGCATCCTCGACGCCGAGCGGGACCGGGACGAGGTGGAGACGCGAGCCGTCATCCTCGCCGATCCCACGCTGAACGAGCGGCAGAAGCAGGTGCTGCTCCAGATCTACGAGTCCTTCCGCAAGGAGAACGGGTTCGGGATCGCCGGCGAGGCGGCCGAGATGACCGAGGCGGCCCCGGAGGCCGGCGCGGTGGTCCTGACCGCCGAGCCCAGGCCGGGCACCACGGACACACAGGACGCTCAGGACAGCGACACCGCTGTACGCCGCCCCCGCGGGGACGACGGCGAGCTGACCGGTGAGCGCCGTACCCGCAAGACCCGCACGGCCGGCGGACGAAAGTCCGCCGCGCGCCGCCCCCGCACGTCCGACGGCAACGATGCCGAACCGCACGACCCGCAGCGGCCCACCGGTTGAGCAGACCGGCCACGCTGCCCGCGGGAACCAAAACCCTCAGCTGCAAGCGACCCGGGAGGACCATCACCATGGCCATCACCGACGACCTCCGTAAGACCCTCAGCGACCCGACGCCGCTCTACTTCGCCGCCGGCACCGCCGACCTGGCCCTTCAGCAGGCCAAGAAGGTGCCCGGTCTCGTGGAGCAGCTGCGCGCCGAGGCCCCGGCCCGTTTCGAGGCCGTCCGCACCACCGACCCGAAGGCCGTCCAGGAGAAGGCCCAGGCCCGTGCCAAGGAGGCCGGTGCCAAGGTCAAGGAGACCCAGGAGAACCTCCAGGCCAAGGTCACCGAGTTCCTGGCGACCCTCGACGGTGACATCAAGAAGCTCGGCTCCACCATCGACGCCGACCTGAAGAAGATCGGCGAGTCGGCCCAGGACCTCGCGCTGCGCGGTGTCGGCGTCGCCGCCGAGTACGCCGTGAAGGCCCGCGAGACCTACGAGAAGGTCGCCGAGCACGGCGAGCAGGCCGTGAAGACCTGGCGCGGCGAGGCGGCCGAGGAGATCGAGGAGCTGGCCGTCGCCGTCGAGCCGAAGGCCGAGCCGGTCGCGGTCAAGGAAGACGCCGCCAAGCCGGCCCCGGCCACGGCCGACGCCGCTCCGGCGAAGAAGACCGCCGCCAAGAAGGCGCCGGCCCGCAAGACCACCACCGCGAAGAAGACGACGCCGCCCGCGAAGTGACACGGACGGGTGATCGGTAACGGGTCGGGCACTCCTGGAGCGCCCGGCCCGTTGTGCGGGTAGCCGGTGTTCGGGAACGGGTACGGTGACCGCGTAGGAACAAGCCGAGTCTGGTGGTGGACGTAGTGCTGATGCAGGGATTCGCAGGGTTGATGTGGCTGCTGAGCATGGCCCTCATCCTTTTCAGCGGCTTCGCGCTGATCGACGCGGCCATCCGCCGCGAGGACGCCTACCGCGCAGTCGGCAAGCAGACCAAGCCGTTCTGGCTGATCATCCTCGCCATCGCCTTCGTGGTGAACCTCATCTTCCCGATCCTGTCCTTCCTGCCCGCCATAGGCCTGGTGGCCAGCATCGTCTACATGGTCGACGTCCGCCCGGCCCTCCGAGGCCTCGCCGGCGGCGGCCGCAACCGCAGGGGCTCAAGCAGCGACGGCCCTTACGGCCCGTACAACGGCGGCCGCTAATACGGTCGGCGGGTGCACCGCCTGCTTTTAGGGGCGCGGGGAACTGCGCGATCAGCCACAACGGACTGGCAGTCGGCGTACGGCAGAACCCAAAACGGCGGATTCCCGCTCAAGCCCCGCGGTCCAGCAGCAGCACTGCAACGTCATCCGTCAGCTCGCCCCCATTGAGCTCACGAACCTCGTTCACCGCAGCCCGCAGCAGCGCCTCGCCCCGCAACCCCTCAGCCAACTGCCGCCGAACCATCTCCACCATCCCGTCCTGCCCCAGCCGCTCAAGGCGCCCCTCACCGACCCGCCCCTCGATCAGCCCGTCGGTGTAGAGCATCAGACTCCACTCCCGCCCCAACTCCACCTGCATCCGAGGCCACCGCGCACCCGGCAGCAGCCCGAGGGCAGGCCCGTTGTTGTCGTACGGCAGCAGCTCGGCCGTCCGCCCCGGCCGGGCGACCAGTGGCGATGGATGCCCGGCCAGACACAGCCCGGCCCGCCGCCCGTCCGGTGAAATGTCCACCGTGCAGAGCGTCGCGAAGATCTCGTCGTCGGACCGCTCGTGCTCCAGTACCTGCTGCAGCGTCCCGAGCAGCTCGTCACCGCACAGCCCCGCCAGGGTGAGCGCCCGCCAGGCGATCCGCAGCTCCACGCCGAGCGCCGCCTCGTCCGGACCGTGCCCGCAGACATCGCCGATCATGGCGTGCACGGTGCCGTCCGGCGTCCGTACGACGTCGTAGAAGTCGCCCCCGAGCAGCGCCCGCGACCGGCCCGGCCGATACCGCGCGGCGAACCGCAGCGAGGAACCCTCCAGCAGCGGCGTCGGCAGCAGCCCCCGCTCCAGGCGCCGGTTCTCCTGTGCCCGCACCCGGCCCTCGGCAAGTCGCCGCTCGGCCGTGTCGGAACGCTTCCGCTCCACGGCGTAGCGGATCGCCCGGCTCAGCAGCCGTCCGTCCAGTTCGTCCCGGAAGAGGTAGTCCTGGGCGCCGACCCGCACGGCCTCGGCGCCGCGCTCGGCGTCGCCGGACGCGGTGAGCGCGAGGACGGCGTGCCGAGGCGCGAGCTCCAGTACGTGCTTGAGCACGGCGAGCTCGTCGTCGTCATCGCCGCGGCCGGGGGCCGGCAACGCGAGGTCCAGCAGGATGCAGTGGACGTCGTCGGTCAGCAGCCGCGCGGCCTCGGTGAGGTTGCGGGCGGTGCGGACGCGGATCGGACGGCCGGCGGAGTCCTGCAGCTCGGGTATGACGGTGGAGCCGCCGGGATCGTCCTCGATCAGCAGCAGCGTCAGGTTTGTGGTGGTGGCGGCGTTCTTGTCGACCGTGGCTTCCTTGCGCGGGGTCTGGTTCGTGGAGGTGCCGCCTTCTTGCGCGGCCTGCGCCTGACCACTCTCCGCGGCCGGGATCGCTCTCTGCCGCGGTATGGGTACGGGCATCTTGTTGAGTTCCTTCCCTCCCCCCGAGGGCACGCGGAGCGAGAGATCTCGATCCACCGACGGGGACCATAGCGGGTGGCCGGGCGGTAAAGGAATGACGTGAGACACGCTGCTTGGTGAGGCGTCACTGTCATATGCCGCGATTGGTGCCGCAGTTGGACAGGAGGGGCGCGGGGCAGGAATGACGAACGTCACGTCCGCCGTGGGTTTGCCGGGGGTTCAGCGTGCGGTGGGTCACGTGACGGGCTTCACCTGTGGCCGCCCATCCCGTGAAGCGTCACGCGTCCGGCCGCACCACCCCGAGGATCGGCATCGACCCCGCCCCCGTGATCGTCACCGTCCGCCCGGGCCGCGGGGCGTGCACGATCGCGCCGTCGCCGATGTACATCCCGACATGGCTGGCGTCGTCGAAGTAGATGATGAGGTCGCCGGGCCGCATGTCCTTGATGTCGACGTGCTTCAGCTGCTTCCACTGCTCCTGCGAGGTGCGCGGAATGCCGTGCCCCGCAGCCGCCCAGGCCTGTGAGGTCAGCCCCGAGCAGTCGTACCTCTTCGGGCCCTCGGCGCCCCATTCGTACGGCTTTCCGATCTGCGCCGTGGCGTACGCGACCGCCTTCTTGCCCAGTTCGGAAGCCTTGCCGTTGATCTCGTCGAGGATCCCGGAGTCGAGCCAGGCGGTCTGTGCCTGGAGGGCGGCCTCCTGCTCCAGCTTGGCGAGCCGCTCCTTCTCCTTCTTCTCCAGCCGGCTCTCCAGCTTCTCGGCGGCCGCGATCTGCTGCTTGATCCTCTTTCGGGCGGCGTCCTTCGCCTTGCGGCCCGCCTCCAGCTTCTTCCACTGGTCGGCGGCGTCGGCGGCGTACTGCTTCAAGTCCTGCTGGGTGCGGGTCATTTCCACGATCAGGCCCTTGGTCGCGCGCTCGCCCTGCAGCACCCGGCCCGCGCCGTCGAGGAACTGCTGCGGGTTGTTGCTGAGCAGCAGTTGTGCCTCGTCGGGCAGTCCGCCGGTGCGGTACTGGGCGGCGGCCGCGGCGCCCGCCCGCTGCTTCAACTCGTCCAGCCTCTGCTGGCCCTTGACGATCTTCTGCGCCAGGTCGACGATCGCGGCGGACTGCTGCTTGGCCTTCTCCTCGGCCGCGTTGTACGCGTCCGTGGCGACGGCCGCGTCGTGGTAGAGCTGGTCGAGCTTCTCGCGGATCGCCTCAAGGTCCTTGTCGGCCGCGGGAGTCACGGAGGCGGACGTGTTGGGAGAGGGAGACGTGCTGGGGGAGGGCGTCCGGCCGGCATTCGCGAACGCCGTCCCCGGCGCTGCCAGCACGGTGACCGCGCAGGCCACGGTCACGGCCGTCGCGATGAGGCCGCGCTTGCCCAGACCCATACCGCTACCCCCAAATCTGATTTACCGTCAGTAACTTACGACGCCTGGGGGATCGTGCCACGCCGACGCGCAAAGCGACAGAGCTGCACGCCAGTCGGATTTCCCCCCTCGCCGTTGCCGTACGCGATCTCCCCGCCTTTGTGACGAACGACTCACGGAGATCGTTCCCCGCAGGTCAAGGGCGGCGGCCGGTCAGCTGCGGGGCGCCAACGCCTCCCAGGCCACCGTCACTTCACCCTGCCGCCACCGCCCGGCCGCGTCCGTCACCGGCCAGTCGGACGTCAGATCCCGCACCGCACGGATCCAGCGCTGGCGGGCGCCGTAGGAGGCGTAGGGCGCGGCGGCGGACCAGGCACGGTCGAAGTCGCGCAGGAAGGCGTGCACGGGTTCGCCGGGGACATTGCGGTGGATGAGCGCCTTGGGGAGGCGTTCGGCGAGGTCCGAGGGCCGGTCCAGGGAGCCGAGCCGGGTCGCGAAGGTGACCGTCCGCGGCCCCTCGGGACCGAGCGCGACCCATACGTGCCGACGCCCGATCTCGTCGCAGGTCCCCTCGACCAGCAGTCCGCCGCGGGAATGCTCGGTCGCCGGGGCCAGTCGGGCGCACAGCCGCTGCCACGCCGCGGCGACCTCGGCCTCGTCGTACTGGCGCAGCACGTTGGCCGCGCGGACCAGATGCGGCCGCTGCGGGACCGGGATCTCGAACCCGCCGTGCCGGAAGGCGAGTCCGTCGCGCTCGTACGGCTTGGCCGCCGTCACCCGGGCCGGTTCGATCTCGACGCCCACCACGCGCGTGCGGGGGGCCGCCGTGCGGAGCCGGGTCAGGAGCTCGACGGCCGTCCAGGGGGCGGCGCCGTAGCCGAGGTCGACGGCGACGGGATCGGCGGCGCGGCGCAGTTCGGCGCCGTGGGTGGCCGCGATCCAGCGGTCCATGCGGCGCAGCCGGTTGGGGTTGGTCGTCCCGCGTGTCACGGTTCCCACAGGGCGGGGCGTGGCGCGGGAAGTCATGCGTACGAGGGTATGCGGACGGTACGCGGTCAACGCACACGCGTGTCGAACGGTTGAGCGATCTCCGGTAATGCCTCGGCAAAATCCCCTTCGCCGGGGATGGGAACACATCCCTGCGATGTTGCCTCCCTTGGAGGGCGCCCCACACCCTCGCCCAGGCATGCCCGCACAAGGAGGAACGCCACGTGAGCCAGTACGTCAGCAGGCTCGGGCGACGCTCCCAGGCAACGCCCCCTCGGCTCAGGCTGCACCGCCGCCCCCGCCGCGTCGCCATGCTCTCCGTGCACACCTCACCGCTCCACCAGCCCGGCACGGGCGACGCCGGCGGCATGAACGTCTACATCGTGGAGCTCGCGCAGCGCCTCGCCGCGATCAACATCGAGGTCGAGATCTTCACGCGCGCGACCACGGCCGCCCTCCCGCCGAGCGTCGAGCTGGCCCCGGGCGTCCTCGTCCGCCATGTCGACGCGGGCCCGTACGAGGGCCTGGCCAAGGAGGAGCTCCCGGCCCAGCTGTGCGCCTTCACGCACGGCGTGATGCAGGCCTGGGCGGGCCACCGCCCCGGCTACTACGACCTCGTGCACTCCCACTACTGGCTCTCCGGCCATGTCGGCTGGCTCGCCGCCCAGCGCTGGGGCGCCCCCCTGGTCCACGCCATGCACACCATGGCCAAGGTCAAGAACGCCAACCTGGCCGACGGTGACACCCCCGAGCCCGTGGCCCGTGTGATCGGCGAGACCCAGATCGTCGAGGCGGCCGACCGGCTCATCGCCAACACCGCCGAGGAAGCCGACGAGCTCGTACGGCACTACAGCGCCGACCCCGGCAAGGTCGCCGTGGTCCACCCGGGCGTCAACCTGGACCGCTTCCGTCCCGCCGACGGCCGCGCCGCCGCCCGCGCCCGCCTCGACCTCCCGCAGGACGCCCTGATCCCCCTCTTCGCGGGCCGTATCCAGCCCCTGAAGGCCCCGGACGTGCTGCTGCGTGCGGTCGCCGTCCTCCTGGACGAGCGCCCCGAGCTGCGCTCCCGCATAGTCGTCCCGATCGTCGGCGGCCCCAGCGGCAGCGGCCTCGCCAAGCCCGAGGGCCTGCAGAAGCTGGCCTCCCGTCTGGGTATCGCGGACGTGGTGCGCTTCCGTCCCCCGGTCGGCCAGGAGCAGCTCGCGGACTGGTTCCGGGCCGCGTCCGTCCTCGTCATGCCGTCCTACAGCGAGTCCTTCGGCCTGGTCGCCATCGAGGCGCAGGCGGCCGGTACTCCGGTCCTCGCGGCCTCGGTCGGCGGACTGCCGGTGGCCGTGAGCGACAGGGAGACCGGATTCCTTGTACGGGGCCACAATCCGGCCGACTACGCGCGCGTGCTGTCGGACTTCGCCGACGACCCCACACTCGCGTCCCGCATGGGCGCGGCCGCCGCCCGGCACGCGCAGTCCTTCGGCTGGGACACCGCGGCCGCCGCGACGGCGGACGTCTATACGGCCGCGATGCAGTCGTACCGGCGTCGCGTACGCTCCCACCATGGCTGATGCAGAGAAAGCGGCCCAGGTGATCGAGGGTGTCCTGAAGGACGCCGAGCTCGAATGGGAGAGCCCCGCTCCCGGCAACTACGTCGTACAGCTCCCCGGCACCCGCAAGTTGAAGACGACCGTCTCCCTCCTCGTCGGACGCCACTCGCTCTCCCTCAACGCCTTCGTCATCCGCCACCCCGACGAGAACGAGCCCGGCGTCCACCGCTGGCTCCTGGAGCGCAACCTCAAGCTGTACGGCGTGAGTTACGCCGTCGACCAGCTGGGCGACATCTACGTCGCGGGCAAGCTCCCCCTCTCCGCCGTGGCCCCCGACGAGATCGACCGCCTGCTCGGCCAGGTCCTGGAGGCGGCGGACGGCAGCTTCAACACCCTCCTGGAACTCGGCTTCGCGTCCGCCATCCGCAAGGAGTACGCGTGGCGGGTGGCGCGGGGAGAGTCGACGCGGAACCTGGACGCGTTCACACATCTGACCCAGCGCTCTGCCGAATAACTCCTGCACACCCCCTTCTCGACCACCGAGCTCCGTGGCATGCTCACGCCCGACGCAGATCTGAACGTCGTTCATATCCATGAAGAGTCACATGGAAAGGACGTACGGAATGAGCACGGCGCACCAGGGCATGACCAGACGGAGCCTTCTCGCCGGCGCCACCGCTGTGGCCGCCGCCGCGGTCACCGGCACCCCCGCCTCCGCCGACCCGACCGGCAGCCAGATCCCCGGCATCTGGCGGGAGTTCACCCGCACCCCCTTCACCCACCCGCAGATCCCGTACGTCGGCCGGGCCGGCTGCCTGCGCGGGGCGGCGCGCTTCCCCCGCCGCCCCGCCGTGGCCGACGTACGCGACCACGGCGCCGAGGCGGGCGGTTCGACCGACTGCGCCCCCGCGATCAACCGTGCCCTCGCCGCCGTCGGGAGGGCCGGCGGCGGCACGGTCACCATCCCGCCGGGGACCTTCCGCATCGACGGCCTCATCCATATCGGGTACGACAACGTCGTGCTGCGGGGTGCCGGAAGCGGCCGTACGACGCTGTACGCGACGAAGAGCCTCACCGAGCTGATCGGCGTCTACGGCTCCCGATACGGCGGCACCAAGTCGGCCTGGTCCTGGGCGGGAGGCCTCATCTGGCTGGCGCCCACGGCCCGTTGGGACTCACTCGTCGCCGCCATCAGGGCTCAGGCCTGGCCCTTCGAGGGCTGGACCGGCAACAAGCGGGACGAGTGGGAGCTCTTGACGGCCGTGGAGCCCGCGCGGCAAGGGGACTGGACGGTGACGGTCGCCGACCCGTCACGGCTGCGCCCCGGCCGCCTGGTCCTGCTCCGCATCGCCGACGACGCCGGCCACACCCTCCTCCAGCACATGTCGGGCGGCGGCCCCGGCCCGGCGGCGTACTCCTGGCAGGACAAGACCAAGCTGCTGTCGTACGTCCCCTATGAGTGGCCGGTCCGGGTGGCCCGCGTCCGCGGCCGCAGGGTCACCCTGGAGCGCCCGCTCCCGCTCGACCTGCGCCCCGAATGGAACCCCCAATTCACCACACATGTACGCGAGTTGACCGGATCAGGTGTCGAAGGCCTCACCCTCGACGTCATGGACACCCCCCAGTCTCCGCACCTCCTCGACAAGGGCTACAACGGAGTCGCGCTGCAGTGCGCCTACGACTGCTGGGTGGACGACGTGACCGTACGCAACGTCGACAACGGGTTCGGCCTGATCGCCGCGTCCTCCTGCACCCTGCGCCGCACACGGGTCGGCGGTCGCGGCGAGCACCACCCCTACTTCTGCCGCGAGGGCTCGCACGACAACCTCATCGAGGACTTCACGATCGAACAGCGCACGGTCCCGGCCCCGGAGGGGACGCAGTTGCACGGCATCAACGTCGAGGGCCTGTCCTCCTACAACGTCTGGTCGCGCGGCGACATGCAGATGGGCACCTTCGACTCCCACCGGGGCCTGCCCTTCGCGAACGTCCGCACTGACATCACCGTCGACAACAACGGCCGCCACGGCGGCGACGCGAACGCCGGCCCCCTCTACGGCGCCCGTTTCACCCACTGGAACATCCGCGTGACGAACGGCAGGGCGGGCCTGGTGAAGATCGACGGACTCGCGCCGTACTCCGCGACCGTCGGCGTCAACGAGGTCACGGAGTTCGATCAGATCGACGTGCCTGACTTCACCGGGGACCTGCATGCGGCGCTGGAGCTGTATCCCACGACGGACCAGGTCCGGCCTCGGAACCTGTACGAGGCGCAGCGGGAGCTGTGACCAAGGCGCGGCGCAGGGCGTCGTAGCCGATGAAGTCGAACATGCGCTGCCCGGGCCTCAGCGGCTGGGGTTCACCCGCGAATCGGTGGGCCCCGACGCCGTAGCCGAGGCTGGGGTCGGACACCCACAGCCGCTGGAAGTCCCGCTCCTCCAGCCATGCGCAGATCTGGGGGACCAGGTCGGGCTCGAAGTGCCGGGTACGGGTCCATACGACCGTGCCGCCGGGCCGGCAGAGCTGTGCGAGGTGGTCGATCGTCCGCTCGACGTCGGCGTCGACCAGGTTGCCCAGCACCCCGCAGACCAGGACGAGGTCGGCGGGCACGAGCGGGGCGTAGTGGTCGGTCAACGAGGCGTCCCCGGCGAGGACTTCGACGTCCGGCAGCCCCGCGGCCAGCGCCGCGGCCCGCGCCACCGTGACGTTCCGCTCGTCCAGTTCGACCAGCCGGGCCCGGACGTCGGCCCGCCGGGGGTGGTCGTGGAGCACACCGATCAGGTCGCGGCCCTGTCCGGCGCAGAGGCTGACCGCGGTGAGCGGGCCGGGCGGGGCCTCGTCGAGAGCGAGCCGGATGCGTTCCTGGACAAGGGCCAGGCGCCGGCCGAGATAGGAGTCGGGTGAGTCGTACGCGTCGTGCCACTCATGCCAGTCCATGAGCCGGAAGATACGGCCGCGGGTCGGGCATGGGTGGCCTTGTCACACCTTCTTCGCATAACGCCCCGGGGTCACCCCCACCAACTTCCTGAAGTGCCGGGTGAGATGGGACTGGTCGAAGAACCCGGTGGCGGACGCGACCTCCCCCGGCGACCGGCCGTCGAGCAGGAGCCGTCGGGCCCGGTCGACGCGGCGGGAGTTCAGGTACTGGTGCGGTGCGATGCCGTAGGCGGTGCTGAACGCCCTTACGAGATGCGCGGGATGGGCGTGCACGAGCCCCGCTGCCTCGTCGAGGGTGAGGCCGTCGACCACGCGCTCGTCGAGGAGTTCGCGCAGACGGCGGGCCAGGGCGGGATCGGGCCGGGAGTTGGTGGGAGGGGCACTCGGCCGCAGCTGGGACCGCAGCCGCTCCCCGATGAACGTCAGCCTGCTCTCGGCCTCCAGCTCGTCCCCGGCGTGCGCGAGGGCCGTGTGCAACTGTGCGACGCGCCGCCGCAGCACGGGATCCCGCAGGTCCGGCTGGTCGACGGCGGCCCCGATGAGATCGTCGCTCAGGTGCGTTCCGTCGAGATAGAGGACGCGCTTGCGGAAGCCGTGCGGGGTGGCGGGGGAGCCGTTGTGCGGGATGTGCGGCGGGAGGAGGGTGACCGTGTCGTGCGGGGTGCCGTGCTCGTGCCGGTCGAGGTCGTACCGTACGGCGCCGTCGTCCACGATGAGCAGCGTCCACGCCTCGTGGACGTGCATCGGGTAGGCGTACTCGGTGAAGTGCGCGTGGAAGACCTCCACGACGCCGGGTATCCGGGGGCGCCAGGCGGAGACCTCCTGCCGGGGGCGCTGAGCGGCCATGCAAAGAACGTACAAGACGGGCTCGTACGGCGGTCGGCAGTCTCGGTGCATGAGCACTGAACCGATGCGCTTCGACACCAAGATCGCCGTCCTGCTGCGCGAGGACCTGGAGCCCTGGCAGCGGCTGAACGTGACCGCGTTCCTGGTCAGCGGCCTGGGGACGGCGGTTCCCGAGGTGATCGGCGAGCCGTACGAGGACGCGGACGGCGTCCGGTACCTGCCCATGTTCCGTCAGCCGGTACTGGTCTTCGAGGGTACGAAGGAGACGCTGACGGCGGCCCACGGGCGCGCGCTGTCCCGGGCCCTCCCGCGGTCGGTCTTCACGTCCGACCTGTTCGCCACGGGCAACGACCGCGACAACCGGGCGGCGGTACGGGCCGTGCGGACCGGTGATCTGGACCTGGTGGGGATGGCGGTCCACGGGCCGAGGAACGCCGTGGACAAGGTGCTGAAAGGGGCGCGGATGCATCCCTGACCGAATCTGCACACTCAATGCGCAACCTCGGTACGAGTGAGTGCCGAGTGAGTTCTGTTGATGCGGAGTTGTCCTGTTCGCGGCAGCCGGGGCAATACCTGTCGGCTTCCTGTGCGGCGCTCGGTGTAGAGAAGCTGCCACCGATCCGTGTGCATACCCACACGCTTCGGTGGCCGGCCGTTTCAACGGCCCGGCTCCGGGCGCCTTCGCACTGGATGCCGGGCACGCACCGTGGTTTGATCCTCCGCACCGAGCCCCGCCTTCTGTCCCCCCTGCGGGGCTGCTCCCCCCTCTGGCACATCCATGCGAAGGGCAGTTTCACCATGAACTCCGCTCCCCAGGTTCAGACCGCCGAGATCTCCGACGCCGACCTCGACGCCGTCTCCGGCGGTCTGGCCCCGCAGGTCTCCCTCACCGCCGGCTCCACGACGCTCAGCAGCGCTGACGCCCTGGCCGAGCTCGACACGCTCAAGGCCACGGCCCTGGGGACCCTCGGCGGCACCCTCGGTGCCCTCCCGCACCAGGTCGGCCTGAGCGCCAGCTTCTGATCGCCGGGCAGCTTCTGATCGCCCGGCCGGCGACCTGACAGCGCCGGCACCGGTCGACAGCCACGGCGACAAGCCCTCCACCGGCGGACAACCGCAGGTGGGGGGCTTTGTCATGCCTTCCCCTACGCCCATGCGGGCGCCGCCATGTGCGCTGCATTCGGGTGCTTGTGTGTGCGTCGGTGCTTCTGGCACGGGGGCGGGGCGGCATACCTCCGGCAAGCACACCCCTACCGAAGGAGACGCTTATGCGTGCACGTGCCGTGCTGGCCGCCCTCGCGCTCGCCGGGGCAGTCCTGCTGGGAGGCGCGGCCCAGGCCCTCGCCGACGGCCCCGACGACGACCCGCTCAACGACGTGGCCAAGGTCAACGGCGACCCCGACTTCGGCAAGTTCGAGGGGACTTTCAACTAGGCTTCCGCGCCCTGAGCGCCGGGCCGTAATTTCTATCGCCCCACCCCACCCCGCACCGCCTCACCCCGCCCCGCACCGTGACGTTCATGGTGTGGGGCGGAGGATTTTCCACGGGTACCTCCAGAGCACGCGCAGGACGCCGTTCCTTGACGAGGCCACCGCAGCCGGCTGATTCTCCCGACCGAATGTGATCAATCAACTACGTACAGGTGCTGAACCCGTTGATTGGGGCGCTCGGAATTTGATTGGCTCCCCGATTCGGCTCGCCGATCAACCCGCTCCCGCCGGAAAGTCGGTTGCGTACCCACCGGACAGAAGGGAGCAGATGTCCACCTTGAGCGGAACTGCTCAAGACGCCGGCCCGCCTCGCCCCCCACGCTGAGGCCACCGCCGTGCAACACCAGGGTCCCATCCGACACAGGAAGGATCCGGTCCCCCCACACGTGGTGCCCATGTCAGCGCTGCACGCCAAGTCGTGCTGTCGCACACCAAGTCCTGCTGCCGCACGTCCGGGCAAGCGCAGGACAACGCGGGCACGGTGCGCCACCGCACATCAGGAGGAGCACATGAGTACTGAGATCGCAGTCGGCAGCCCTCTGCGCGGCCGACGCAGCAGAATGACCATAGCCACCGTCGGCGCGGTACTGCTCGCACTGTGCCTGGCCCTGCTCAGCCCCCTCGGTGCCGCGAAAGCCTTCGCGATCGATGACGCGCGTGACGTCACCTGGGACATCAGCCAAGGTCGGTCCGGTTACGCGCAGATGATCAGAGATGTCCGCGGCCGAGTCGAGCAGCAGGCGATCTACGGAAACGGCTCGCCGGGGACGGTGTTCACCACCGAGTCCAACGCCGGGGACTACTTCCTCGTCAACGTGTTCGACGGGCCCAACCTGCTGACCCGGCTCGTCCTGAACGCCCACAACCTGTATGTGCAGGGCTACTACAACCCCAACGACAGCACCTACCGCTACACCGCGACCGCGGACCTCCGAGACGCGAACTGGCTGCCGTCCACGTCGTCGACCCGGCCGATTGCAATCCAACTCCCGTTCTCGGGCAACTACGCCGGCACGACCCAGGTGCCGGGTGGCGGGACGGCGCAGGGCCTGACCAACTTCTCCGGCAACAGCAAAACGAGCCCGATATTCTGCACCCGCTATGCCCGCGACAACGCGAACGTGCTCGCTGACACGAACCAAGCAGACAGCAACAGGGCCGGAGCGCTCCTGTGGTTCGTTGAAGCTGTCGCCGAGGGCGCCCGGTTCAACGCCATCTCCGACCGGATCATCAACGCGTGGAACGACGACTGGGGATACAGCTTCGACTGGGCCGACGACGGCCTGACAACCAACTGGCAGGCGATCGGCGACAACTTCCAGCGGCGACTCCGGGACCAGACTGTACAGCCGGCCGCCTCGATCGGCCGGTACAACTTCCAGACACTCGCCAACACCGCGGCCATCTACTTCCTCATGCTGTTGTACAAGTCAACCTGACAGCCTCTGTGCTCAGCATCAGCGTTCGCGATCCGCGCACTGGACGGCTGATGCGTCGGCCCTCGGGCGGCCACCGGAGAACACCGGTGGCCGCCCGAGGGCTCTTCCGTGAGATGCCGGCCGGTTCACCATGCCCGAAACGAGCCGGAGGATCACCGGTCAGGCAGGCGACCAGTGCGACCCGCTCGGCGCAACGGGAGTGCGGCAGTCATGGCAACGTCCTGGGGTGGGGGAGCGGAAGGCGCGATCGCAGCCGTCGCAGTTTCGGAGCGGGTGACGGACGGTCGGCGGTGGTGCCGGGGCCCGGAACGGTGGCGGTGGTGGCAGCTGGGCTGCGAGGCGGTGGGCCAGGAGGGCCGCCGGGCGGTGCAGGGGTTCGGGTGGCAGGTCCGCGGTCAGCGCGTGACGTACGGCCGTGGGGCTGACGTCGCGTTCCAGCCAGGCGGCCACGCCCGGCGCGAGATGGGCTGCGTCGCTGGTGGAGAGCAGCAGGCGGGGGTCGTGGCGGCGGAGGTCCGCGAGGAGGTCGGTGGCCTGTTGGAGGAGGGCGGGGGCCGGGCAGGCCGGTTGCGGTACGGCGGGGAGGGCCTTCTTGCGGAGTGGCCTCGGCTTCTTCGGGGTCGCGGATCCGTGGTTCTCGGCGGCCCGGCGGTGATGGCCGGGCTGGTTGCAGGAGACCGTGCGGGTGACGATGCGGCCGTTGGGGGCGCGGGTGCGTTCGCGGCGCAGGTAGCCGTGGGCTTCGAGTTCGCGGAGGGCGGCGGCGATGCGGGTGGCGCCCTCGGGGAAGCGTGCGGCGAGGGTCTTGATGTCGACGCGGGAGCCTTTGGGTAGCGACTGGATGTGGCAGGCCAGGCCGATCGCCAGGAGGGAGAGTTCGGCGTGTTGGGTGAGGTGGTTGCCGATCACCGTGAAGCGGGTGGTGTGGCGGGTGTTGTCGTGGGTGAGGCCGCCGCCGGACGGGGAGTCCCGGTGGGGGTGGTTTTTGCCCGGGATACGGGACCGGGCGCGCGTGGGCGCGCTAGTGTTTTCGGTGTCCATCGGGAAGGCCCTAACTTCCTCGGTGGTCAGGCCCTCGCCATTGGGATTGCAGTCCCGGCGGGGGCCGTCGCATGTCTGCGGTTGTGCTGTGTCGCGCTGAGCGTAGAGCAGGCAACCGGGCCGAAATCCAGCTGAGTTGGCGATGTTCACTCGCGAGGGTGAGCGTGCGCCGTGGGCGGGAGGGGTGGGGCTTGGTGGGGTTCTTTCACCGTTGAGTTCCTTGGAAAAGACCGCCCGTGGCACCGCAGCACGGGCGGCCGGGTTCCGGTACCAATACCGGTTCCGGGAGAGCGACTTCGGCCCAGACGGTCTTACGCGGATACGGTCCCGGTGCGGCGCCCCAGCGGTCGGCCAGCGCGTCGACGAGGACGAGCCCCCGGCCGGACTCGGCGTCGGGGGAGGGAAGTTGGGCGCACGGTGGCCGGTCACCGCGCGTGTCGGTGACCTCGATACGGAGGGTGCCGCCGACGACGTAGAGCGTGAGCCGGAAGTCGCGTCCCGGTACGCGGCCGTGCGTTGCCGCGTTCGCCGCCAGCTCCGCCACGATGTGTGCCCCCGGGTCCAACGGCAGCTCCCAGGTGCGGAGTTGCTCGGTGGCCAGGAGACGGGCGAGGCGGGCTCCGCGGGGCGTCGGGGAGAGGAGGACGCTGAAGTTGCGGATGGAGGTGGCGGTTTCTTGATTCACATCACTCAGCGTGGCCGCATCTGTTTACCGTGAACAGTGACGACGCGGTTGCGTAGAGCGACTGTCCAGGGCTTGTCCAGGGTGTCCAAGCTGTCGGGGCGGTGCGTACGGGTAGGGGCGTCGCGGCACGGTCGTACGACGGAGGGGTGCGGGATGTCGGTGGACGGCGAGGCGGTACGGCTCAGGACCGAGGCGGACGAGCCGGGTTGGGAGGTGGACCCGGACGACGAGTGGGGCGTGGCCGTCATCGCCACCGTGGGGCGGCAGTTGAGGCTGCGGCGGGAGGCGGTGGGGATGCGGGTACCCGAGTTCGGGGCGGCGGTCGGGTACGGCGACGACATGGTCTACAAGATCGAGGCGGGGAGGCGGATTCCGCGTCAGCAGTACTTGGACACGGCGGACGAGGTGCTGGGGGCGGGTGGGCTCATTTCCGCGACGTGGGAGGACGTGAAGAAGGTTCGGTACCCGAAGAAGGTGCGGGACCTGGCCGCCATGGAGGCCAAGGCGGTTGAGATCGGGGTGTACGAGTGCACCAACATCGCCGGTCTCTTGCAGACACCTGAGTATGTGCGAGCCCTCTTGGAGTCGTGGCAACCTGCCTACTCGCCCGAGGACTTGGAACGCAGGGTGGCTGCTCGCATTGCCAGGCAGTCTGTGTTCGAGCGCTTGCCGGCACCGGCCCTCGGGTTCGTGCTCGAAGAAGCAACGCTGCATCGCAACGTTGGAGGCACAATGGTGCGGCGACAACAGTTCGAGCGCCTGCTGGAGGTGGGGCGGTTGAACAACGTCACGCTCCAGGTGATGCCAATGAACAGCGCGGCGCACCCAGGCATGAGCGGCAGGATCGAACTGCTGAAGTTCGAGGACGGCAGAGCCGTTGGACGTTCCGACGGGGCTTTCAACGGCCGTCCGGTCTCCGACCTGAAGCAGTTGCGCATCCTTGAGCTGAGGTATGGCACCATCCGGGCCCTGGCTCTGCCACCAGGAGAGTCACTGGCTCTCATCGAGCAACTGCTGGGAGAAACATGATCCGCAAGTCCACTGCCGGTGACGCCTCCGAACTGGCGTGGTTCAAGAGCAGTTACAGCAGCGGGCCTGATGGCGACTCCTGTGTGGAAGTGGCCGTGGCCTGGTTCAAGAGCAGCTACAGCAGCAGTGAAGCCGACTCCTGCGTCGAAGTCGCGCTGGACTGGTCCAAGAGCAGCTACAGCAGCGGCAGCGAAGGCGACTCCTGCGTCGAAGTGGCCACCACCCCCGGCACCATCCACGTCCGTGACTCCAAAACCACGGACGGCCCGCAGCTCGCCCTCGCCCCCCAGGCCTGGGCCGACTTCGTGACGTACGCCTCCGAAGCCTGACCCAGCCCGGGCGTTGGACAGTTCACCCCGCCGCCACCTCCGCCCCGGCGGCGGCCGGAACCGTAGCCGCCTCCTCCGCTGCCGGAAGGCGCCGCATGAGCGCGCCGTACCCGACAGCGGCCACCGTGCCGACGAGCGCGCACATCCCCCACAACCACTCCGCCCCGAACCGGTCGATGACGACACCGGACATCAGCGGAGCGACCAGCGCAGCAAGAGACCAGGACAACGTGTACACGCCCTGGTAGCGCCCACGCCCGTGCACGGGCGACAGCCGAACGACCAACCCCGTCTGCGTCGGAGCGTTGACCATCTCGCCGAGCGTCCACACGCACACAGTCAGCGCGAAGACGCCGACCGACCCGGCGAAGGCGGTGAGCCCGAAGCCGTACCCGGCCAGCAGGGACGAGACGACGAGCAGTCGCCGGGGGTCCCGGCGCTCGATGAACCGGGTGACAGGGATCTGCAGCGCGACGATCAGTACGCCGTTGACGGCGATGGCCATGCCGTAGTCGGCAGGGGTGAACCCGGACTGCCCCATCGCGACGGGCAGTCCGACGGACCCTTGCTGAAAGACGAGCGCGACCAGGAAGGACAGCCCGACGACACCCATGTACCGCTTGTCGCGGACGACCGCACCGAGACCGACGGCGTCCTCCTTCGCCCCCTTGGAGACGCCGGCGACCGGCCGGGACTCGGGCAGCTTCAGGAAGACGACGACCGCACAGACGGCCGTCATCCCGGCCTCGATCAGGAACCCGGCGAGATAGCTGAACTCGGCGATGAACCCGGCGGCCATGGAGGAGACGGCGAACCCGAGGTTGATCGCCCAGTAGTTGAGGGAGAACGCCCGCACCCGGTCCTCGGGCCGCACGATGTCGGCCATCATCGCCTGGACGGCGGGCCGGGAGGCGTTGGACGCCATGCCCACCAGGAACGCGACGGCGGCGATGGCGACGGGATCGTGCACGAACCCGAGGAGGGCGACGGAGGCGGCGGTCGAGGACTGGGCGATCAGCAGGGTGGGCCGCCGCCCGAGCCGGTCGGCCATGACTCCGCCCCCGAGCGAGGAGACGACCCCGCCGAGCCCGTGCAGGGACGCGACGAGACCGGCGTAGGAGGCGGAGTACCCGCGGTCGATCGTCAGGTACAGAGCCATGAAGGTGGCGACGAAAGCCCCGAGCCGGTTGACGAGGGTGCTGGTCCACAGCCACCAGAACTCGCGGGGCAGTCCGGAGACGGTCTCCCGGGCGGCGCGTCTCAGACTGGCGACTGACATCGGAAATCCCCCATGGACGTAAGTGGCGCAGGTGGCAGGCACAACTTACGCACGGGCTGAGGGGTGCGGCCACTCAATTAACAGATGCCGTCAACTGTCCGCTTGCTGGGCGGGCCTCCTGTGGCCCTAATGCGTGGATTACGCTCTGGGACATGGCCGACGCACCGTACAAGCTGATCCTCCTCCGCCACGGCGAGAGCGAGTGGAACGCGAAGAACCTGTTCACCGGCTGGGTGGACGTGAACCTCAACGAGAAGGGCGAGAAGGAGGCAGTCCGCGGTGGCGAGCTTCTGAAGGACGCCGACCTTCTCCCCGACGTGGTCCACACGTCCCTCCAGAAGCGCGCGATCCGCACCGCGCAGCTCGCGCTGGAGTCCGCGGACCGCCACTGGATCCCGGTCCACCGCAGCTGGCGCCTGAACGAGCGCCACTACGGTGCCCTCCAGGGCAAGGACAAGGCGCAGACCCTCGCGGAGTTCGGCGAGGAGCAGTTCATGCTGTGGCGCCGCTCGTACGACACCCCGCCCCCGCCCCTTGAGGACGGCACGGAGTTCTCCCAGTCGGACGACCCGCGCTACGCGTCGATCCCGCCGGAGCTGCGCCCCCGCACGGAGTGCCTGAAGGACGTCGTCGTCCGCATGCTCCCGTACTGGTACGACGGCATCGTCCCGGACCTCCTGGCCGGCCGCACGGTCCTCGTCGCCGCCCACGGCAACAGCCTCCGCGCCCTGGTCAAGCACCTGGACGGCATCTCGGACGCGGACATCGCGGGCCTGAACATCCCGACCGGCATCCCGCTCTACTACGAGCTCGACGCCGCCTTCAAGCCGGTCACCCCCGGCGGCAAGTACCTCGACCCGGAGGCGGCCGCTGCGGCCATCGAGGCGGTCAAGAACCAGGGCAAGAAGAAGTAAGCAGCACCGATGAAGGCCCCTGCCTGCGGATTTCCCGCAGGCAGGGGCCTTTCGCCGTGCCGACGCCGTAGCGGCAGTCGGCCACTTACCTGCCGGGATCCAGCCGGTGGGCGAGATCGTGGGCGGTGGCGCTGGTGAGGTCCCCGACGTGGGCCCCGACGATCTCGAAGCGGCCGCCGGTGATCGAGGAGGCCACGTGGGGGTTGCCCCAGAGCTTGCCGTCGATGACGATGGCGAATTCGTTGCGCGGGATCGGGGCCGCCGCAATGGAGCCGGTGAGGGCGGCGAAACGGGCCCGGTCGGCGGGGCTGAGGGTCACCTCGACCTGCCAGGTGCCGTCGATGGTGCTTTTCTCGGCCTTCGCGGAGGTGGCGCGGACGTCGGTCATGCCCTTGGCCCGGTCGGTGTGGACGCAGAACGCCGGTTGGGTCGCGGTCGCGGGCACGGTGTAGCCGCCGCTCTCCTGGGTGCAGACGCGCTCCACGGACGAGGTGACCGGCAGGAGGGAGACCGGGATCGCCTTCCCGGTGTTGTGGGTGCCGCCCCCGGTGGCGGGCTGAACCACGTGCGCGCGGGGGGTCGCGCCGTCCGCGACGGCCACCCAGGCGGTGGCGACCACGGCGGCTGCGACGACGCCGACGCCGGCGCGGGCCAGCCACTGCCGCCGCCGGGCGACCCGCAACGCGCCGTCGGCCAGGCCGACCAGATGGGCACCGGCGGTGTCCCTGCCGCTCTCCCGGACATGGGCGTGCAGGGCATCGTGCAGCGGGTGTTCGGCCGAGTCGTTCATGCGATGGTGCCCCTTCCGGCGGCGGTGGAGGAGGCGGCCGACGGCCCTGCCTCGGCCAGGGTGGTGCGGAGAGAGGCGAGGGCCTTGTGGGTCTGGCTGCGAACCGTCCCCTGGGCGACGCCCAGAATCGCGGCGATCTCGTGGTCCGGCCGGTCCTCGAAGTAGCGCAGGACGATCACCGCACGCTGGCGCTTGGGCAGCCGCCGCAGCGCGGCCATGATGTCCTGCCGCTGGACCACGGTGTCGGCCCAGTCGGCGGTCTGCCCGGACGGCTGGTCCGGCAGGGTGTCCGTGACCGTCTCTCGCTTCCAGCTGAGGAGCCGGAAGCGATCCACCTGGGCGTGGTAGAGAGCCCTGCGGACATAGATCTCCGGCTGCTCCCGGTCGCGCAGCTTCGACCAACGCCGAGCGGTGGAGGCAAGCGCGGTCTGGAGCAGGTCCCGGCCCTGCTCCCAGTCCCCGGTCAGCAGGTAGGCCGTGTGCAGCAGCGATCTCGACCGCGCCGCCACGAACTCGCGGAACTGGCGTTCCTCGTCGGCGTTCAATGCGCCCTCCCTCGTTCCCCTGTAAAGACGGGTACGGAAGGGAGTTCGACTGCCTTGCCGGTCAGACTTTCTCGACCGTCACGTCTCCGGGCCCCAGCGCTCCGGCCCCACCCCTCGCCAGTCGATCCACGGCGACTGCGCCACGTCCGCCGGATCGATCTCCAGTCCGGCCCGGCGGAGGAACTCCGCGACATCGGCCACGTTGTGCGCCAGCCCGAGGATCTCGCCGTCCACGCGCACGCGTCGGCCGCCGGTGGGGGACGGCGGATGGACGATCACGCGAATCGGTCCGGACATGTCTTCAGGATCATCCGGTATGTGCCGGCCTGCACTCCAGCCCGTCATCGAGGGAGCCGCTCACTACCGGTTCCGTCCGACCGTCCCAGGTCACGGAGTTCCCACCAGGCCGCAGGGCTGGGGCGCCGCTGCTGCCAGTAGGAGTGGAAGTACAGCTGGGCCGAGAGCCGGTGCAGGCGCCGGCGCAGCTCGGTGCGGCCGGGCTGCTCGGCGAGCCGGCGGTAGGTGGCAGTCCAGTCCTGCTGGGCCTGGGCGAGGTCGTCGGGGAACGGTCGCATGGCCGAATTCAAGCATGTGTTCGATTTCTGAGGCCACTCACATCGGGGTGTCGGTCGGATGTCGGCGACCGACAGGGGCTGTCGGGTGGATATAGGTGGCCCGTCGGTGGTGGCTGACACCTTCCAGGGACGGGCCGGCCGGAGCTCGCCGGACGGCCCAAGTCCCTGAGGAGCCACCATGAACACACCTGTCACGATCATCGGCGCCGGACTCGGCGGACTCACCCTCGCCCGCGTTCTGCATGTCCACGGCATCCAGGCCACCGTCTACGAGGCGGAGGCCTCCCCGTCGGCGCGTGCGCAGGGCGGGATGCTCGACATCCACGACTACAACGGACAGCTCGCCCTCCAGGCGGCAGGGCTGATGGACGAGTTCCGCGCCATCGTCCTGGAGGGCCGAGAGGCGATGCGGGTCCTCGACACGGACGGGACCATCCTGCTCGACAAGCCCGACGACGGCGACGGCGGACGCCCCGAGGCGATGCGCGGCGAGTTGCGGCAGATACTGATCGACTCGCTCCCGGCCGGCACCGTCCGGTGGGGGCACAAGGTCCGCAGCACACGTGCCCTCGGCGACGGGCGCCACGAGGTGGCCTTCGCCGACGGCACCACCGTCGTCACGAGCCTGCTGGTCGGCGCGGACGGCGCGTGGTCACGGGTCCGGCCGCTGCTCTCCGACGCCACACCCGCGTACACCGGCCAGTCGGTCGTCGAGACCTACCTGTACGACGCCGACACCCGGCACCCCGCCGCCGCGAAGGCGGTCGGCGGCGGCATGCTCATCGCGCCCTCGCCGGGCAGGGAGATCTTCGCCCACCGGGAGAGCGGCGACACCCTGCACGCCTACGTGGCGCTGTCCAAGCCGGTGGACTGGTTCGCCGCCATCGACTTCACCGATGCCGCCGCGGCGACCGCGCGGATCGCGGCGGAGTTCGAGGGCTGGGCACCGGAACTCACCGCGCTGATCACCGAGAGCGACACCGCGCCGGTTCTGCGTTCGATCCACGCCCTGCCGACCGGGCACCGGTGGGACCGGGTGCCGGGCGTGACCCTGCTCGGCGACGCCGCCCACCTCCAGGCCCCCAACGGCGAAGGCGCCAACCTCGCCATGCTCGACGGCGCCGAACTCGCCGTGGCCATAGCCGCGCACCCCGACGACACCGAGGCCGCGCTCGCCGAGTACGAGCAGGCCATGTTCCCCCGCAGTGCCGAGGCCGCCACTTTCGAGGGCGGAGAGATGCCCGGGATCGACTCCGAGACCAACAACGCCCGCGACCTGATCGCCATGTTCACCCGGAAGGCCGAATGAGCCGCGCCTTCATCCGGGGGCACCCCCCTGCTGTTCCGGCTCCCTGCCCGCGTACTCCCGCGGGCAGGGAGCCGTTCACGGATGGCGAGCCGTGCCGTCAGACCGACAGCGGTACCGCGTGCACCTCGTCCGCCTTGTGACCCGTCCGCTCATGGATGCGCTGGACCGCCTCCGCCGAGGGGGCCTCCGAGAGGCAGTAGACCGTGCCCGACTCGGGGTCCGCCCAGGCCCTTTCGAAGTGGACGCCCTCTTCCTTCTCGATGTCGAGGTCGGCCTGGTGGGCCTGTTGCAGCTGCTCGGCCGTGATGCCCTTCATCCCGTGGTGTACGTCCATGAACTGCGCCATGGCATCGCACCTCCTTCCGCTTCCATGCTGCGCTCGTAGGGAGTCCGGGGCGACCTCGGCGCTCATGACGAAGGGCCCCGGCACTGGCACCGGGGCCCTTCACCTTCGTTACGAGTCGGTCGTACGAGTCGTTCGAAATCAACCGGAGCGGTCAGCCGCACTGACAGGGATTACCCGACTGGCACCCGCAGCCGCAGCCCGAGCCGCAGCCGCACGCGCCGAAGAGCGGGAGGCTCTTGATCTCGGCGGGCTGGTCCGTCTCGCGCTCCTGCGTCGGGTCGGGCGTGGTCGGGGCTTCGGCCATGGGTCCTCCTGGAGGCCTAGAGGCTGGTGCCTGTGCCCATTGCATGCCCGCTGGGCTGGGCGCATCAACGGCGCACTGTGGCGTCCACACGCCCCGCCGTCAGGGTGTACGCCCCCCGGGATCCCCTTGGCCTTACGCCCCGTCGCCCCCGGCCACCGGCTGGATCTCCGGCTGGACGTCGCCCTGCAGCTCGTCCGCGTGCTCACCCGTCACCAGGAACACCACGCGCTTGGCGACCGACACCGCGTGGTCGGCGAACCGCTCGTAGTAGCGGCCGATGAGGGTGACGTCCACCGCCGTCTCGATGCCGTGCTTCCAGCGATCGTCCAGCAGGTGCTGGAAGAGGGTGCGGTGCAGCAGGTCCATCTCGTCGTCGTCCTGCTCCAGCTGGAGCGCGAGGTCGACGTCCTTCGTGATGATCACCTCGGCCGCCTTGGCCATCAGTCGCTGCGCGAGCTGGCCCATCTCCAGGATGGTCGCGTGCAGGTCGTGCGGGATCGCACGCTCCGGGAAGCGGAGGCGGGCGAGCTTCGCGACATGCTGCGCCAGGTCGCCCGAACGCTCCAGGTCGGCCGACATACGGAGCGAGGTGACGACGATACGGAGATCCGTGGCCACCGGCTGCTGACGGGCCAGCAGGGCTATGGCCCGGGCTTCGAGATCGTGCTGGAGGTCGTCGACCTTCTTGTCGGCCTCGATGACGCTCTCGGCCAGCTTGAGGTCGGAGTCGAGGATGGCGGTCGTGGCGCGCCCGATCGCCGACCCGACCAGCCGGGCCATCTCCACCAGACCGTCGCCGATCGAATCCAGTTCCTCGTGGTACGCGTCCCGCATCAGGGATCCCTCTCTTACGTGTCCTTCGGGGCTGCCGGGGCAGGGGCCCGTGCGTCCGTCGGCCGAAACCGGCCGTCCAGAAACGGCGCTTCGCACCCCACGCTCCCACGTTCCGGCCCGTACGCGTCCGTTTCCGTCACCCCAAATGAACCATCACTGGCTCCAAGGTGAACTCTGGGCGACGAGTGTTCGAGCTCGCACCTCGACGGCTGTGGGGATGTCCTACCCCATGCCTAACCTGTTTGCATGGACGTGAACGCGGCGGTCGCCGCAGCGGCAGCGATCGCCGGGGTGCTCACCGGCGTGATCGCCATGCTGGCGTTCCGCTGGAGCGAGCGGGAGCAGAAGCGCCCCACCCGCACCTCCCTGCATACGGACCCGGTGCTTCCGCCGGGAGTGGACACCGTCCTGTCCGTGCTCCGCTCCTCGGCCGTCGTCCTCGACGAGGCCGACGCGGTCGTCAAGGCGAGCTCCGCGGCGTACGCCCTGGGCCTGGTCCGCGGCGGCAGGCTCTCCGTGGAACCGATGCTCCAGATGGCCCGGGACACCCGGCGGGACGGGGAGATACGCCAGGTCGAGCTGGACCTGCCGCGGCGGGGCACAGGGCGGGGCGGCGAGGCGCTCGCCGTCTCCGCGCGGGTGGCCCCACTGGGCTCCCGCCTGGTGCTCCTGCTGGTCGAGGACCTCACCGAGGCCCGCCGCATCGAGGCGGTACGACGCGACTTCGTCGCGAACGTGAGCCACGAGCTGAAGACCCCGGTCGGCGCTCTCTCCCTCCTCTCCGAGGCCGTCATGGACGCCTCGGACGACCCGGAGGCGGTGGAGCGCTTCGCCGGCCGTATGCAGATCGAGGCCACCCGGCTCACCAGCCTGGTGCAGGAACTCATCGACCTGTCCCGGGTGCAGAACGACGACCCCCTGGAGGACGCCGAACCCGTCCGGGTGGACGAACTGGTCGCCGAGGCCATCGACCGCTGCCGCCACCAGGCCGGCACCAAGCAGATCACCATGGCCGCAGGCGGCACCGCCGACCTGTACGTCTGGGGCAACAGGGGTCAGCTGGCCGCCGCCCTGGGCAACCTTGTCGAGAACGCCGTCAACTACTCGCCCGCACGCACTCGCGTGGGCATAGCCGCCCGCCGGGTGACCGCACCCGGCGGTGACCACATCGAGGTCGCCGTGACCGACCAGGGCATCGGCATCTCCGACAAGGACAAGGAGCGCATCTTCGAGCGCTTCTATCGCGTGGACCCGGCCCGCTCCCGTGCCACCGGCGGCACGGGCCTGGGACTCGCGATCGTCAAGCACGTGGCCGCCTCGCACGGCGGGGAGGTCACGGTGTGGAGCTCCGAGGGTCAGGGCTCCACTTTCACCCTGAGGCTGCCGGAGGCGGGGGTTGCCCGCGACCGCGCGCACCACCACCCCGACCCGGACGATCTCGACGACGAGGCCGGCCGAACCACCCCCCAGTCATCCCCGTACGAACCGCTTCCCGCCCCGGAGGTCCTTCCGTGACCCGAGTGCTTGTCGTCGAGGACGAGGAGTCCTTCTCCGACGCCCTGTCGTACATGCTCCGCAAGGAGGGCTTCGAGGTCGCCATCGCGACCACGGGCCCCGACGGACTCGACGAGTTCGAGCGCAACGGCGCCGACCTCGTCCTCCTCGACCTGATGCTGCCCGGGCTGCCGGGCACAGAGGTGTGCCGTCAGCTGCGCGGCCGCTCCAACGTCCCCGTCATCATGGTGACCGCCAAGGACAGCGAGATCGACAAGGTCGTAGGCCTGGAGATAGGAGCCGATGACTACGTCACCAAGCCGTTCTCGTCCCGCGAACTGGTCGCCCGCATCCGGGCCGTCCTGCGCCGCCGCGGCGAGCCCGAGGAGGTCACCCCGGCCGCCCTGGAGGCCGGCCCGGTCCGTATGGACGTGGACCGCCATGTGGTCACGGTCTCCGGCTCCAAGGTCGACCTCCCCCTCAAGGAGTTCGACCTCCTGGAGATGCTCCTGCGCAACGCAGGCCGCGTCCTGACCCGCATGCAGCTCATCGACCGCGTCTGGGGCGCCGACTACGTAGGCGACACCAAGACCCTGGACGTCCACGTCAAGCGCCTGCGCGCGAAGATCGAGCCGGACCCGGGTGCGCCCCGGTACCTGGTGACGGTCCGCGGTCTCGGCTACAAATTTGAGCCGTAGGCCGGCCACCGGGCCTTACGTCGTGACGACGAAGGGCGGGACCTCCTGGAGAGGTCCCGCCCTTCGTCGTAACGACTGCTGCTCAGTGACCGGCGGTCGACTTCGACGGCGACACGCTCGCGGAGGCCGCGTCGGTCGGGGTGGCCGACGTGGACGGCTTCGAGGCCGAGGTGGACGGGTTCGGGGACGCCGTCGTGCTCTTGCCCGGCTTGGGGGTGGGGGAGGCGGGGGCCGACGGGATCTCGCTCGGGCCCCACGACTCGAAGTAGCTCTTGGCCGGGACCACGAAGGCGCTCAGGCTCACGTCGCCGGTCTTGCTGAAGGTGAAGGTGACCTTGCGGACGCTGCCGTCCTGGACCGCCTCGCGTCCGTTGGCCAGCACGGCGCTCGCGTTGCCCTTGCCGCCGATCACCAAGGAGCCGTGGGCCGGCACGACGAGCTTGCCGCTGCCCTTGGCCGGCTTGATCTCGGCGGTCGCGTTGGCGTTCGGGAGGGTGATCGAGTCCACCGTCTGCGCGGTGCCACCGTTGTTGAACAGGGTCGCCGAGATCACGGCCGGACCGGCAGCCTGGACGTCCGGCTGGGTGATGACCAGGGCGTTCTGCACCTTGATGTCGCCGACCTTGGTCGCCGCGTTGTCCGGCTTGATTTCCAGCGTCTGAGCGTCGCCGCCCGCACCGCACGCGGCGAGCGAGGCGATCGAGAACGCGATGACGGCGGCGGCGAGGGCACCGCGTCGAAGGCTGCTGCTCACGGCGGCGGCAACTCCTTGACTCGAGCGTGGCGACCGATAAAGCCGCCCTAAGTGTCTGTCAGCGGCCTTAGGTTACCGAGCCGTTCCCGAGTCGCCGCACCCGACCCTCCCTCTGGCCCCGGCATGGCTCACCAGGGAGTAGTCCACAGGGGGTAGCCACGCCCGTCCGGCATTCACATAAGTCCCCCTGGCATACCCCGTCCGGCGGGGCGCAAAATTTCCGTGAAGGAATGCGCGACCGCCCCCGGAATTGATCACGACGCGGAACAAGCCACAGAACAACAGGCCACGTAGTCGGGCGCCTGTGATCAATTCCGGAATCGACGCGGAAGTGACTCCTGGCACCGAACGGAGTAGCGGAAGTCGCACACTTGGAACCGGACATATGTGGACGTTCGTCCCCTTGGGTGGGCCTCCGGATGTGTGTAACGTACGGGTTTCACCTCCCCCGGAGAGCCGCTCCGACCTGCGAATACCTTCTTCCGCTGGGGCCGCGCAGCACGTTCCTGTTGCTGTTGTCAAGCCCCGAGATATGCCCTGACCTGCGAAAACGCCATTCAGAACCCGCGGTTTCCGTGTTACTCTGGATAGCCACGGAAGGGGTACCTGTCACATGACGTTCAAGGTTGGCGACACCGTGGTCTATCCCCATCACGGGGCCGCGCTGATCGAGGCCATCGAAACTCGCCAGATCAAAGGCGTGGACAAGACCTACTTGGTGCTGAAGGTCGCCCAGGGTGACCTGACGGTGCGTGTGCCAGCGGACAATGCGGAGTTCGTCGGCGTACGTGATGTGGTCGGTCAGGACGGGCTGGACCGGGTCTTCGAGGTGCTGCGCGCGCCGTATGCCGAGGAGCCCACGAACTGGTCGCGTCGATACAAGGCAAACCTGGAGAAGCTCGCCTCCGGCGATGTCATCAAGGTCGCGGAAGTGGTGCGTGACCTGTGGCGTCGTGAGCGTGAGCGCGGACTGTCCGCGGGTGAGAAGCGGATGCTCGCCAAGGCCCGCCAGATCCTGGTGAGCGAGCTCGCCCTCGCGGAGAACACGAACGAGGACAAGGCCGAGGCCCTGCTCGACGAGGTTCTCGCGTCCTGAACCTGACAGCAGGCGCAAGCCCGCTTCAGCACTCAGTACATTGAAATGCCGCGGTGCCCGATGACGTATTTTCTGTCGCCGGGCGCTGCGGCATGTCCATACCCAGGCACGCCTTGCGTACGCCGTCACTGGCGGGGAGGTTCCCCCGCGATACTTGGCGTGCCGGGCCCGGGCAGCTGGCTCGACCGGTGTCACGGAAGGGTCCGGTCAAGGCGTCGCGCCCGGCACTTCCCAGGCCATACCCACGCAAGGCCAGCACACAAACCTGACAGGAACCGATGTCTGACGATTCGCGCCCTTCGCCCGCCGGAACCCGCACGGCCGCGGTGATTCCGGCCGCCGGACGGGGCGTACGCCTCGGTCCGGGCGCCCCCAAGGCGCTCCGCGCGCTGGGCGGCACCCCCATGCTGATCCATGCGGTGCGGGCGATGGCCGCGTCCCGCGCGGTCTCCCTGGTCGTCGTGGTGGCACCGCCCGACGGCGCGCCCGAGGTCAAGTCGCTTCTCGACGCCCACGCGCTGCCCGAGCGGACCGACTTCCTCGTCGTACCGGGCGGCGACTCGCGCCAGGAGTCCGTGAGACTCGGCCTCGACGCGCTGCCGCCGGACTTCGACATCGTGCTGGTGCATGACGCCGCGCGGCCGCTGGTCCCGGTGGACACGGTGGACGCGGTGATCGAGGCGGTACGGGAAGGTGCGCCGGCGGTCGTGCCCGCACTGCCCCTCGCCGACACCGTCAAGGAGGTCGAGCCGGCGGCGGCACCGGGCGACCCGGAGCCGGTGGTGGCCACCCCGGAGCGCTCCCGCCTCCGCGCCGTGCAGACCCCCCAGGGTTTCGCACGGGCCACGCTCGTCCGTGCCCACGAGACCGTGACCGACGACGTCACCGACGACGCCAGCATGATCGAGCAGCTGGGCCTGCAGGTCGTGGTCGTACCCGGCCACGAGGAGGCCTTCAAGGTCACGCGCCCGCTGGACCTGGTCCTGGCAGAGGCGGTCCTG
This sequence comes from Streptomyces sp. NPDC001157, assembly GCF_053598255.1. Lineage (NCBI taxonomy): Bacteria > Bacillati > Actinomycetota > Actinomycetes > Kitasatosporales > Streptomycetaceae > Streptomyces > Streptomyces sp. NPDC001157. The sequence continues at coordinate 32,641 of NZ_JBSFJW010000022.1, read as the reverse complement.
GCCCGCCGGAGGCTGAACGATGGCTTCTGACTCCTTCGACATGCCGCTGCCCCAGGTCGGCATCGGCACCGACATCCACGCCTTCGAGGAGGGCCGCGAGCTGTGGTGCGCGGGCCTGAAGTGGGAGGGCGAGGGCCCCGGGCTGGCCGGCCACTCCGACGCGGACGTCGTCGCACACGCCGCATGCAACGCCCTCTTCTCCGCCGCCGGCCTCGGTGACCTGGGGCAGCACTTCGGCACGGGCCGCCCCGAGTGGTCGGGCGCGTCCGGCATCACCCTCCTCACGGAGGCGGCCCGCATCGTCCGCGCGGCCGGCTTCCGCATCGGCAACATCGCCGTACAGGTCGTAGGACCTCGCCCGAAGATCGGCAAGCGCCGCGACGAGGCGCAGAAACTGCTGTCCGAGGCGGCCGGTGCGCCGGTGTCGGTATCGGGCGCCACGACGGACGGGCTCGGGTTCCCTGGCCGCGAGGAGGGCCTGATGGCGGTGGCAACGGCGCTGGTGGTGCGGGCCGACCGGGGGTGAACGTCACGAAACCGTGCCCCTTGAGCGGAAGGGGCGCAACGCACTACCCGGCGCCCACTACCCTGGAGTGGTGACCATTCGCCTGTACGACACCAACGCCCGGCAGATCCGTGACTTCGTCCCGCTCACAGCGGGCTGTGTCTCGATCTACCTCTGTGGTGCCACCGTGCAGGCGGCCCCGCACATCGGGCACATCCGGTCGGGCCTCAACTTCGACATCATGCGCCGCTGGTTCGAGTACCGCGGCTATGACGTGACGTTCATCAGGAACGTCACGGACATCGACGACAAGATCATCGCGAAGGCGGCCGAGCAGAACCGCCCGTGGTGGTCGATCGGCTACGACAACGAGCGCGCGTTCAACGACGGTTACACCGCGCTCGGTTGCCTCCCGCCGACGTACGAGCCGCGCGCGACCGGTCATGTGACCGAGATGGTCGAGATGATGCAGGGCCTGATCGAGCGCGGTCACGCCTACGAGGCGGACGGCAACGTCTACTTCGACGTGCGCTCCTTCCCTGGCTATCTGGAGCTGTCCCGGCAGGAACTCGACAACCTCCAGCAGCCCTCGGGCGTCGGCGAGACCGGCAAGCGCGACCCGCGCGACTTCGCCATGTGGAAGTCGGCCAAGCCGGGCGAGCCGACCTGGGCGACGCCCTGGGGCCGCGGCCGTCCCGGCTGGCACCTGGAGTGCTCGGCGATGGCGCACAAGTACCTGGGCACCGCCTTCGACATCCACGGCGGCGGCCTCGACCTGATCTTCCCGCACCACGAGAACGAGATCGCTCAGGCCAAGGCCTACGGCGACGACTTCGCGCAGTACTGGGTGCACAACGCCTGGGTGACCATGGCGGGCGACAAGATGTCGAAGTCGCTGGGCAACAGCGTCCTCGTCTCCGAGATGGTCAAGACGTGGCGGCCGATCGTGCTGCGCTACTACCTCGGCACCCCGCACTACCGCTCGATGATCGAGTACAGCGAGGAGTCGCTGCGCGAGGCCGAGTCGGCGTTCGCGCGCATCGAGGGGTTCGTGCAGCGGGTGGTGGAGAAGGCCGGCGCCGTCGAGCCGTCCGCCGAGGTGCCGCCCGCCTTCGCCGAGGCGATGGACGACGACCTGGGCGTGCCGCAGGCCCTCGCCATCGTGCACACCACGGTCCGGCAGGGGAACTCCGCCCTCGCCGCCGACGACAAGGAAGCCGCCGTGGCCCGCCTCGCCGAGGTGCGCGCCATGCTCGGCGTCCTCGGGCTCGACCCGCTCGACGAGCACTGGGCCGGCGAGGCCGACCGCGGCGACGATCTGCACGGCGTCGTCGACAGCCTCGTACGCCTGGTCCTCGACCAGCGCGAGGCGGCCCGCGGCCGTAAGGACTGGGCCACCGCGGACGCCATCCGCGACCAGCTCAACCAGTCCGGTCTCGCCATCGAGGACGGCCCGCAGGGGCCGCGCTGGAGCCTCGGCCCGCGCTGACCCAGCAGCTGATCAGAAGATCGATTGTGCCGCCCGGCCGTCCGGGCGGCACACTTCATAGACGTACGAACGCACGCTTCACCCTTTTGAGAGCAGACAGGTAGGTCATGGCAGCCAACAACCGCCGCATGTCCGGCAAGAAGGGCGCGCAGGTCGGCAGTGGCGGCCAGCGGCGCAAGGGCCTGGAGGGCAAGGGCCCGACCCCGCCCGCCGAGATGCGCAAGGGGCACAAGAAGAACCGCATCGCGACCGCCAAGGCCAAGCAGACGCAGCGCCGTCCGGTGCCGCGCGGCCGCGGCGGCAAGTCGTCGTCCGAACTGGTCGTCGGCCGCAACCCGGTGGTCGAGGCACTGCGCGAGGGCGTACCGGCCTCGACTCTCTACGTCCAGCAGTTCATCGACAACGACGAGCGCGTCCGCGAGGCCCTCCAGCTCGCCGCCGAGCGCGGCGGGATCAACCTCATGGAGGCCCCCCGCCCCGAGCTCGACCGCATGACGAACGGCCTCAACCACCAGGGCCTGGTCCTCCAGGTCCCGCCGTACGAGTACGCCCACCCCGAGGACCTGGCGAACGCCGCCCACGACGACGGCGAGGACCCGCTGATCGTCGCCCTCGACGGCGTGACCGACCCGCGCAACCTCGGCGCCGTCGTCCGCTCCGTCTCCGCCTTCGGCGGTCACGGCGTCGTCGTACCCGAGCGGCGCGCGGCCGGCATGACCGCCGGCGCCTGGAAGACGTCGGCGGGTACGGCGGCCCGCACCCCCGTCGCCCGCGCCACGAACCTCACCCGCGCCCTGGAGGCGTACAAGAAGCAGGGCATCGCGGTCGTCGGCCTCGCCGCCGACGGCGAGCACGAGATCGGTGAACTTCAGGCCCTGGAGGGCCCCGTCGTGATCGTGGTCGGCAGCGAGGGCAAGGGCCTGTCCCGCCTCGTCGGCGAAACCTGCGACTTCCGGGTACGGATTCCGATGCCGGGCGGTGCCGAGTCGCTGAACGCCGGTGTGGCCGCCGGGATCGTGCTGTACGAGGCGGCTCGTCGACGGGGCTGAGGGCGGTCGGCGGAGGCCGGAGCCTGCCGGTCGGAGGCCGGGGGCAGCTGTCCGAAGCGCGAAGCTGCGAGGGCGGCGGGCAGGAGGGGGCCTGTGGCTTTGGGGGTGCGGACTCCGATGCCGGGTGGGCGAAGTCGTTGAATGCGGGTGTGGCGGCTCGTCGGCGCGACTGAACGCGCGTTCGTGTCATCACTCGTACGGGTCAATCTGGGCGTCCCGGACAACGTTGACGCGATCCGGACACATCCGGCGGGTCAAAGCAGTGTCCTAACCACACGTCACTCGGTTAGATGAGTGTGGACACCAGAACACCCCGCACGCCCCCGGGGGACGGCCCGTCGGGATTCGATGACGCTCCCGCGCTGAGCATGGTGAAGGTGCCGAGCGATCCGGCGCAGGTCATCGTCAATCATGCGAGCTTCCGTGTGCAGCTCGGCGCCTCGGCCCGCACCCGATCTCCGCGGATCGCACGGCACTTGACCGCCACCCAGGACGCCACCCGCACGCCCGCCGTCGGTACCGCCGCAAGCAGAGCGGGCGCGGGCGCCCGCCGGCGGCCCGTCGTCTGGAGCGGCCGGTCGGCCCCCGACGACACCGGCGCGCACCGCCTGCTCCAGGCCGTGCGCGGCGGCAGCGTCCGGCACGGCGACGACCCGTCCGTCGACGCGGGAGCCACCCAGGTCATCCCGCGCGTGGAGGTCGGCGGCTACGACGAGGCCTACGACGAGCTGGAACAGACCGTAGAGACCCCGATCGTCGGCGCCCAGCGCGGCCGCCCCGTCGACGACATCGTCGGCACCCGCCTCCTCCCCGGCATGCGCACCGCGGGCAGCACGTACGACGAGGAACACGCCTACGGCGCCCAGGAGTTCGAGGACTTCGACGAGACCGGCGAGTTCGACGACTCGGACGAGTTCGAGGACCCCGACGAGTTCGGTGAGTTCGACGAGGAGGACACCGACCGGCCCGCCAGGCGCCAGGGCGTCGATCCGGCACGGCACGCCTACTACCCGGGCCGCCGTATGAACCTCGGCGTCGTCCTCCTCCCCCTCCGCATCTTCCTCGGCTTCATCTCCATCTACGCCGGCATGGGCAAGCTGTGCGACCCCGTCTACTTCGACGGCGGCAAGCGCGGCTCCATGGTCAAGTGGCTCAACACCCTGCACCCCTGGGAAGTCGCCGAGCCGCTGCGGCAGTTCGCCCTGCAGCACCCCGTCGGCTCCGGTCTCGTCATCGCCTTCGCACAGGTCGTCGTGGGCGTGCTCACGGTCCTGGGCTGCTGGCAGCGGGTCGCCGCCGTCTTCGGCGCACTGCTGTCGGCCGCGCTGATCGTCACCGTCAGCTGGAAGACCGTTCCCGCCTACGACGCCCCCGACATCATCTACCTCGCCGCCTGGTCCCCGCTGATCATCGCCGGCGCCCCCGTCTACTCAATCGACGGCCGCCTCGCCGGCAGCGCCTGGCGGCGCCTGGGACCCTGCTCCGACATCTGGGACCTGCGCGCCTACGTCCTGCGCCGCGGCGCCCTCGTCACGGCGATCGTGACCGGCCTGACCCTGCTCGTCGGCTCGCTGCTCGGCGGTGCGGTCCGTGACGCCGACCGTGTGATCGTCCCCGGACCCGGCGAGGCCCCGCGCAACGAACTGCCGGGATCCCCGCTCCCGCAGGAGCCGCACAAGCGGCACAGCCAGTCGCCCTCGGCCTCGAACACGCCGACCCAGGGCGCCACCGCCGGTTCCACCCCTTCCGGCAGGGCGACCACACCGGGCGCCACCGCGACCGGCGGCGCGCCCAGCCAGACCCAGGGCACCGCGGGCCGGACCCCGCCCCAGCACTCCTCCCCGTCCGGCGGCGCCCCCAGCACCAGCTCCGGCCCCACCTCCGGCGGCGGAGAAGGCGGCACAGGCTCCGGAGGCTCCTCCTCGGGCGACCCGGGCCTGGTGGGCGGCCTGCTGGGGTAGCCAGAGCCGCTCAGCCTTGGGTCCATACGAAAAGGTCCCGCACACAAACGTGCGGGACCTTTTCAGCATGCGGTGCTGCAGCGCTCGGAAGGGGCGCCGGGCGTATTCAATGTGCGGCTCCGCCGCGTGGGCGCGATCAACCCCCACCGACCCGCAGTCAGAAGACGACCGCACCCCCCGAGCTCTCACCCGCCCAAGAGCGCCCTCACCGCCCCAGAGCGGCCAGCTCCTTCGCGGCCTCGGTCAGATCCTTCGCCGTGTCAATGGCGCGCCAGTACGCACCCTGGGGAATCGGGAACCCCGCCAGCCGCCGCTCACGGGCCAGATGAGGGAAGGTCGTCCGCTCGTGATCGCCCCGCTCCGGGAGCAGATCCGCGAACCCGGGCGAGAACACGTACACACCCGCGTTGATCTCGAACGTCGACGGCGGCGCCTCGATGAAGTCCGTGATGTGCCCGAAGCCGTCGGTCTTCACCGCACCCCAGGGGATGCGCGGCCGGGCCAGCGCCAGAGTGGCGACAGCGTCCCGCTCCGTGTGGAAGTCCGCCATGTCCCGCAGCGAGAAGCGGGTCCAGATGTCGCCGTTGGTGGCGTACCAGGGCTGGTCCGGGTGCGGGAGATGGGCGGCGGCGTACTTCAGTCCACCGCCCCGCCCGAGCGGCTCCGTCTCGACGACCGTCGTCACCTTCACCGGCAGGTCGGCGGACTTCAGCCAGTCCTGCAGCACCTCGGCGAGATGGCCGCAGCTGACCACCACGTCCGTCACACCCTCCTCGGCCAGCCAGACAAGCTGATGGCCGATGATCGGAGTCCCCGTGCCGGGGATCTCGACCATCGGCTTGGGCCGGTCGTCGGTGTAGGGACGCAGCCGGGAGCCCTGGCCACCGGCCAGGACGACGGCTTGAACGGGGCGGGACGCGGCGCTCGGATGGGTCATGACCGAACTGTACGGTGCGTCCCGCCCGCGTCCGGAGCCTGCAACCGTTCCTTAATCAGCCGTTACCCTCCTCCGAACCGTCCGTGGGGTCCACGGCGGAGGAGGGACGGTTCCGGCTCAGCTGAGCGCCGCCGCGACGCCCGAGGCGAAGGACGTGTCGCAGACCGGGCGGGCGTAGGACTGGGCGCGCGTGGGGCCGTACATGCGCACCGCGGCGCGGCCCAGGGACCGGGCGATGGAGACGCAGTGCTTGGCGAGCGACGGGCGCTCGTTCACGGCCTGCTGGAGGTGCGTGAGGACCGTGCCCGGGTCCTCCTCCTGGAGCTCGCCCAGGAGCTTGTCGCGCAGCACGTCCTGCGGGGCGCGGTGGGCGGCCTTGGCGTCCGAGGTGATGGCGGACGCGTCCGAGGCGGTGAGGACCGAGTCCGAGGGGTTCCCCGTCCAGTTGACTCGGGTGACCGCGAGGGTCCCGGAAAGCACCAGGACGACGGGCAGGACAAGGGCGAGCGTGCGGCCGATACGGCGGGCGGGGCCCCGGCCGCGTCGCGTCTGTTGGTTAGTGGAGTGCTTCACGCGAGTGAGAGTAGCGCCAGGTGATGATTTGGCGACATTTAGTAATCAATTCGGGGGACGGAAAGCCGCTTCGAATTGGGCGTGAAGTTGACGCACGCTGCTCGAAATGACCGGTGTGCCGGGGTAAATGTCGACAACAAGATGGGCCCCGCAGGGGTCTGCGGGGCCCATCTTCGTCAACCTGGGTGAATTACCCGGGATGGGTGTTTCGGGAGTTGCCGGTCGGCCGAGTGGCCTCAGTCGGTGAGACGCTCACCCGTCGAGGTGGAGAAGACGTGGGTCTCGCCCGGGCGGGGCACCACGTGCAGGGTCGAGCCCTTCTCCGGGACCCGGCGGCCCTCGACACGGACGACCAGGTCCTTGGTCTCGCCGCCGACCTCGGCGGTGCCGTAGACATAGCCGTCGGCGCCGAGCTCCTCGACGACGTTCACGGAGACCGCGAGACCGGCCGGCTTGTCCTCGGTGTCCTTGGACAGGGCGGTGGCGGCGGCGCCGCCCTCCTCGACGATGTCGAAGTGCTCGGGACGGACACCGACGGTGACCGTGCGGTCGCCCTTGTCGGCGGCGGCCTTCAGGGCGTCACGGTTGACCGGGACGACGCTGTTGCCGAACTTCACGCCGCCGTCGGTGATCGGGACCTCGACCAGGTTCATGGCGGGGGAGCCGATGAAGCCGGCGACGAAGAGGTTGGCGGGCCTGTCGTACATGTTGCGCGGCGAGTCGACCTGCTGGAGCAGACCGTCCTTGAGTACGGCCACGCGGTCGCCCATCGTCATGGCCTCGACCTGGTCGTGGGTGACGTAGACGGTGGTGATGCCGAGACGGCGCTGCAGCGAGGCGATCTGCGTACGGGTCGACACACGGAGCTTGGCGTCCAGGTTGGACAGCGGCTCGTCCATGAGGAAGACCTGGGGCTCACGGACGATGGCGCGGCCCATGGCGACACGCTGGCGCTGACCACCGGAGAGGGCCTTCGGCTTGCGGTCCAGGTACTCGGTGAGGTCGAGGATCTTCGCGGCCTCCTCGACCTTCTTGCGGATCTCCGCCTTGTTGACGCCGGCGATCTTGAGCGCGAAGCCCATGTTGTCGGCGACGGTCATGTGCGGGTACAGCGCGTAGTTCTGGAACACCATGGCGATGTCCCGGTCCTTCGGCGGCAGGTGCGTGACGTCGCGGTCACCGATGCGGATGGCGCCGGCGTTCACGTCCTCGAGCCCCGCGAGCATGCGGAGCGAGGTGGACTTGCCGCAGCCGGACGGACCGACGAGGACGAGGAACTCGCCGTCCCCGACTTCGATCTCCAGACCGTCGACGGCGGGCTTCTCGGTGCCCGGGTAGATCCGGGTCGCCTTGTCGAACGTAACAGTGGCCATGGTGATGGGCCCCCTTCTACCGGCAGGAACGTGCCGGACGATCCGTTGTAGGAAGGTGGTGGTGTAGTCCACGAGAGCGGACTGGCTCAGGACGCTACCTGCCGTTCGCCTGATCTGTCAGTACCCCCGGGGCTGTGAACTTCGCGGAAATTTTCGACGGGGGCGGGCCGGGACCTGGGTACACTGCACGGGCACGCACGCGAAGCTTGCGTGCAGGCCTCCTTAGCTCAGCTGGTCAGAGCGCCGCTCTTGTAAAGCGAAGGTCGTCGGTTCGAATCCGACAGGGGGCTCACTTCCCCAGCTGGGACAACGCCCCCGCGGTCATCGACAGCGGGGGCGTTGACGGTAGTTCTTGACGGCAGTGCCGCTTAACGGCGCCGTTTGAGCAGGCGGTCCATGTGGCCCATGGCCTCCCGACGATCGCCGTCGCTCACGTGGGTGTAGACGTTCATCGTCACCTCGATCTGGGAGTGTCCCAGGATCTCCATGACGGTTCGGGGAGCCACACCTGCCGCGAAGAGCAGGGATGCGCAACCGTGGCGGGTGTCGTGCAGACGAACCTGCGGGAGGCCGGCGGACTCTGCGATGCGCAGGAACGACCTGTACAGATTCCGAGGTTCGATCGGCCGGCCGCTGCGGGTGGTGAACACGTGATCACTCTCGTGCCAGTCCTTGCCCGCTGCCGTACGCCGCTCTGCTTGCCGCAGACGCTGCCACCGGAGCGTGCCACGCACATCAGCGGAATCGGGATCACTCGCGCCCGCCGGTTCTTTGGTCGTGTCGAGGTACAGCTCCTTGCCGCCACGGTGCAGCGTCGTCCGCACGGTGAGGGTGCGGCGGTCAAGGTCGACGTGCCGCCACTGCAATCCGAGGATCTCCCCGCGGCGCATGCCGAGAGCGACCGCCAGGACGAACGCGGTGTAGAGCGGATCGGTGCGCGCAGCTTCCAGGAAGGTCAGGGTCTCCTCCAGCGACCAGGGGTGCAGTTCGCGCGACTCGACTCGGGGCGCGGGAACCAACTGCACCACGTTTCGGCTGATCAGTTCGTCACGGCACGCCGCTGTGATGGCTGTTCGCAGAACTCGGTGCGCTTCCTTCGCGGTTGCGGCCGACGCTTGCGCTGTGACCTTCGAGAGCATCTGCCGGACGTTCGCGGTAGTGAGCGATTCCAGTCGCCGACTACCCAGGAGCGACACGAGGTACAGCCGCACGTGCATCTCGTACTTGATGTACGTCGTCCGCTTCCGGTTGGGGCGGATGTATTCGTCGAGCCAGAACGGCAGCCACTCGGAGAGCTTTGCCGACCGGGATGGTGTTGGGACAGGGGCAGCGGGCGTTCCGTCTCACCCGCCCCGAGACGGGACGACCGGCCCCGCAAGACGCCGTGACGCAGTGCGCCGGTGCCCCTCTGCCATGGACAGGTGCAAACCCCTGCGGGAACTCACCCTCACGGAGAAGACCGTCAACCGGGCGCTGTCCACGGCAAAGGCATCGGTCGAACGTGGAGTCGCACGCCTGAAGTCCTGGCGGATCTTCCGCAGATCCCGGTGCAGTCCAAACCCCATGACGTCAAAAGGTTCCGGCCCCGGAGGCTGGATGCTTCCGGGGCCGGATTGGTACTGCCTACTGCTCACCGGTTACTGCACGTCAACAAAGTCACCCGCGGCGGCGACCGCCGGGGTGCCGGCGTTGCCCGCGAAGGAGAAGCGGTAGAAGCCGTCCGCCGTCGCGGTGGTCGTGGCCTTCAGGTTGCCCCTGGAGTCCGTCTTGACGGTCTTCAGCGTGGTGTAGCCGCTGGAGCCGTTCTTGCGGAACTGGAGCTTGACCGACTGGCCGCTGTAGCCGGAGAACTTGGCCGCGTTCCAGTCGGCCCGGGTCAGCGCACCGGTGACGGTGAGAGTCTTGCCCTTCTTCACGGGCTCCGGGGCGGCGTTGACCGTCAGCTTGGACTGACGCTGGGCCTGGAAGGTCTTGACGTTGTCCCGCTGGACGTAGTTGGTGTCCTTGGCCCGGGCGACCGCCCAGACCTTCCACGTGCCGGCCACCTTGTTGATGAGGTTGGCGTGGGCCTTCAGGGTGTAGGTCGCGGTGCAGGTCGACGTGGTGGCGCTGACCTCGGTGCACTTGGACCGGTGGTCGCTCGTGTTGGCCACCGCACCGCTGTCGGACTCATCGATGCTCGGGCCGTGGTACAGGATCGCCTGCGCCCAGTCGACGCCCGAGTCGTCAGTGACGGTGAAGGTCACGGAGAAGGTCTTGCTCCCGGTCGCGCCGACGACGACGGGCTTGCCCCCGTTGACCACGACGTTCGAGATCTTGGTGTCGCCGCGGCCCGCGTCGGCGTGGGCGGCCGGGACGGCGAAGGCGGACAGGGCCAGGGCGCCGGTGACGATGGCGCCGGCGGCTCGGATACGCATGGGTGGGTTCCCCCGCATGGAGTGGTCATGGAGCCGGTTGACTCGTGTGACCAGATCCGCAGGAGACGGGAATGGTTGTCTGGAAAACGCGATTCTGTCGACTATGTGTTCGAGATCACGTTTAGACGGTGCCCTATGTGGTGACGCGGGCGAGTCGCTTGCAGCAGCCCAGGGCGGTGGCCAGGCCGAGAAAGGCCAGGTAGTTGCTGGGATTGCGTTCGTAGCGTGGGCTGAGTCTGCGGTAGCCGGACAGCCACGACATCGTGCGCTCGATCACCCGCCTTCGGCGGCCCAACCAAACCGTTCGCTGGACTCGATGTCTTTGCGGGCGATGCGCACGCCGATGCGCTTGCCGCGTAACCATTTGCGCAGGTGGGGGATGTCAGACGCCTTGTCGGCGTGCAGGCGCTGAGGCTTGAAGTGGCGGCCGCAGTGGGGGTCGTGTCTCGTTTGGTGACCCTCGACCATGGGCTTCAGTGCTTCGCTGTCGTTGGTGCTGGCGGCCGAGACGCTGACGAGAAGGGGCAGTCCGTTCGCGTCCGTCAGGACGTGCATCTTGGAACCCGGCTTGCCCCGGTCCACGGGGCTCGGATGGTTCCAGGGGTCGTGAGGATAGCGGGCTGTCCCGGCGGCTACCCCCGCGAACAGGGCGCATGGGGGGCTCTGGGTAGGGCTAATAGGCTCCAGTTTTAACGATCACGGCAGAAAAGCGGAGCCTTCCGCTGAGTTGGAATCCGCGCTATGTGTCTCGCCTACGCCAAGCGCGGATGACTTCAGTCTGCGCACTTGAGTCGTGTAAAGCCCCGCGGACCACCAGTAAAGCCCAGCCCCCCAAATCGCTAGCGCCCATCCAACTGTCCGCGCAACGTAAGCCAACCGGTCCCCTCCGTCAGCCAAGAGAAGCAGGGGGAATGCATACATCAGATTAAAGGTGGCCGCTTTGCCGATGAAGTTCACTTTGAGGGGCCATGCCCAATCTTGCGCAAGGATGCAATGTTGGCGGCCATGAAGACGTCACGCGCGAGAAGTATTACGAGGAACCACCAAGGGATAATGCCCCGTAGCAGTAGCGCAAGCAGCGTCGAAAGCGTATAGAGCCGGTCAGCTGCCGGGTCCAGAATTTGACCAAGTCGGGTCACTTGATTCCAGCGACGAGCCAGCTTTCCGTCGAGATAATCGGTCGCGCCACTTATTGCCAGAAGGGCGATCGCCCACTTGTCAAGATTCGCATTACCGAAGTAGGGCTGAAGGGTAAGCCATAGGAATACCGGAACTCCGGCGACACGCAAGGCGCTCAATGCATTGGGGATTGTCAGCACCTTGTCAAGGTGGCTTTCTTTCACTTCTTCGCCTCCAGCTCGGGCACCTAAAGCTCGGATTTTTCGAGTCCGAGAATAGACATTATTTGATCCTATCAGAGCCCCGATGTCGCTGTGGATCGGCTACCGGAGGGCAGGGAGCCCCGCCGAATGCCCGCATGGGGAGCTGCTGCTCAGGTTGAATCGGTGATGTCCGGGTGGTCGTGACGAGTGGTGAATCTCTGCTCACGATCTCATGGGGTATGCGTAAGGGGGCGGGCTGACGCCCGCGGACCAGGAGAAGCGTGAGGCCGTGCGAGTGGAGGCGGCCAGGTGTATCGAGGCCGGGGCGGCACGGCGCAGGTTGGCGCGGAGCTGCGGGTGACGGACCACCGGTCTGAATCTCGACAGGCTGATCAACGAACCGGACACCGCCGATTCAACCTGAGTGATTGACGATACGCAATCAGGACTTTTTGGACACTGCATGAAGAATTTGCCTTAAGTGGAGTAAGTAGAATCACACATTAAGGAATTTACTCAGGGTGATCACGTCCTGTTAGTTTTTCTGCGTTGCCTGACCAGCAATGCAACATCTCGCCTGCCGCAATGGAGAGGCGAGGTCTGGACGCCCCGGTTAGCCGCGTGCTAACAGAGTCATTTTATGGGGGATGTGTTATGAACCTCAGGCGTTTGACGATGGTTCTGTCGACCACCGCGTTGACCTCCGCAGTGTTGGTGGCGACTTCAGGTAGCGCCTTCGCTGCAGACAGGAAAGTTACGTGGCAGAACGTTGCCACTGGCCGCTGCCTTGCCGTGGACACCGGCATAACCGGCACCGGGAGCAAGGTGTTCACGAACGACTCCGGCTTCGACGGCTGCCATGACTGGGCTGAAACCAAGAACTCCGACGGTACGTTCACTCTCGAATGGGACGGCTTCAGCACCGGATCTCACTGCCTGGACAGCAAGTCCACGGGGTCTGTCTACGCGATTTCCTGCAACGGCAATGACCATCAGAGGTGGTACGAAAAGAAGACCTCTACCGGATGGCGCCTGAAGAATAAGTCAACCGGACGTATCCTGGATGGCAATTCATCCGGATCTGTCTACACGCTGCCCGACAACGATGGTAAGAATCAGCGCTGGAAGTGACCCTTAGGGGTTGCTCTAAGGCTCGATTTTTTGATTGGCCGTCGGCTCTCGCCGACGGCCAATCTGCGTCAAGCAATACTTGGTGTCCGCGCGTCTGTGGTCTGATTCAGGGCGCTCACGAGAGCGTCTCGGCGTCGGTGCGGGAGAAGATCAGGTCACTCATTTCCGTGATGGGCCCATGCCAGCGCACGGCAGGCGCGGGGCTGCGCAGGGCGGCCGGGTAGCTGGTTGCGGCGTAGTCGTCGGCCAACCGGTAGACGTGGAAGCCCTGCTCGCGCAGGGGTGCAAGGACATCGTCGGCCTGCTGCCCCTGCTCGGCCAGCATTCGGGGGGTGACCTCAATAACCAGCTCGGCTTCGGGCCGTAGCCGGTGCAGGACGGGGGCCAGCCCGCGCACGGCCGCCGCTTCGCCGCCCTCGATATCGATCTTGATCAGACGGGCGACGGTCGGCCGCCTGGCAGGGTTCCACCGCCTTCACCCGCGCTCTCCTCTTTCTTCCACCCCTCGCGAGCCGAGCGAAGCCACAGCCCGTGATCCAGCACCGCGTCCCGGCCAGCCGCAACCAGCTCCACCAGACGCTCACGGACCTCGGCGACCACCGGCGCTTCCAAGGCGAAGTAGTCCCGCTCCGGATAGTCCACGCCATAGCCCAGCAGGCGCGGAGCCTCGGGGCCGGGCCGCTCGGGTGGCTGGCGGACGACGGTGTGCAGGGTTTCCGTGAGGGCGTCCGGGTCGCCGGCGGGGAAGGCCAGGGCCCAGGGCCGGCCGCGAAGCAGGCTGGTGAGGGAGTCATCGTGGTCGGAGACGATCAGGGGGACACCGACGCGGGCGGCGTCCAACACGAGCCCGGATTCCTTGCCGACGCCAGGGTGCCGGGCGACCAGGGGCGGCATCGGCGGCGGCATAGACCAGCCGCAGCACGCTGTCCGCGACAGGGCCGGGCACAGTGTGCAGATGCAGGTCGGGGAGACCCCGCCACCGCTCAAGAACGGCATCGTCGAGAGGATCTCCGGTGACCACGAGGTGCAGCGGTTCCTTCAGCCGGGCCAGGGCGGCATCGATGACGGCGCTGTCCTTGTAGGGCCACCAGCCGCCCACCAGGCACACCACGGCCTCGGCGGCGCGGATGTCGAAGGCCGTCCGGCCGCCCTCGCGTTCGGCTTCGGTCAGGCGGCGGCCGTCGTCGACCGCGAAAGCCCGCACCACTGCAGGCAGCTCGGGGAAGGCCGCCGCCATCTGATCGCCTACCGCCCGTGTCGGGCACACCGCGATCACACGCCCCTCGCCGCGGCGGGCAAGGCGCCCGAGGAGCCGTAGGGGAGCGTCCTCGGTGGTGACCTGTTCGTGAACGAACCGCAGGTGCGGCATGCCGCCGAGGAGTGCGGCGGCCCCGTGAAGGGCCTAGCCCGCGGTCAGGATCACCACCGCATCGGCGCCGGACTGGAGCCGACGTGCTGTCCGCAGGGCCGATGCCTCGGCCAGACAGCGGGCGATGAGGGTGATCTGATGCGGCAGCCGGCGCGGGCAGCGAGGCCCGTGATCACAGTCAGCGGTGACGACCCGAAGACGCGCTGCGGCATCACTCCAGTCGACTCGTTCCCGCAGGACCGACCAGGTCGCCCGGCTGCCGCCCTCCGTCACCGGTTTCTCCCGTTCGGCCCTCAGCACCGGGATCAGTCAGCCGCCCGTGCTGGGACCGGTCAACTGCGACGCGGACCGCGCGAGCTCCAACTTGGCGTTTCCGTCGATCAGTTGCTCGGTCTCGACGACGTCCGGCAGATACGAGTGGTAGCCGACGTACTCAGCGGGGCATGCCGGGTGACCGGCGTGATCGCCGTCGCAGGAGGCGGTACGGTCGTGGTCCCCGACCGCCAGCCGGGCACCGGGTGCTCCCCCTGATCGGGGACGGCTGGCGGCTGGCCCCGGGCGTCAGCCATGACGCGAGCTTCCCTGAGCAGGCCTGCGCCGCGGCGCGGTCCGTCGATGCCTGTCTGCCCGGCGGTGAGTGCGTGCGTCGTGTGACGCCGAACAGGGGCAGCCCGGGTCGGCCGCCCCTGTTCGTGCCGTTCACCCGGCGAGTTCGTGCGGTGCGAGCTCGCTGGCGCGCTGCTCGGCGGCCACGGTGAGGATGACGTCCCGCAGCCGCTCGACGTACAGCCGCATGTTCTTGTACGCGATGTCGGTGTCGGGGTAGCGGCAGGTGAACCACAGGCCCTCGTGGAGCCGGTTCAGCCAGATGCACACCTGGTCGCCGTAGGACACCCGCACCAGTCCGTAGGCCGCCAGCTCGTCCCAGCGCTCGGCGCCGGGAATGCCTCGTGCGTCGACGAACGAGACGATCGAGTACAGGTCGGGCGAGGTCGGCCGGAAGTCCTCGCCGAGCAGACGCAGGACCCGGGCGAGCGGCATACGCGCCAGCGACCTGTTGGCCTGCAGTTCGGCGCGCACGGCGGTCAGCGCGGTGGGGAAGTCGGGCGCCTCGTCGATGGCGACCTCGATCGGGGCGCCGCCGACGTACCAGCCCACGGAGTTGGACCACTTGGACTTCACCCGGGTGTGGAACGGCACGACGGCCCGGTAGACGGGCTGTCCGCCGATCTCGTGGACGATGAGGCTGGTCGCTGCCAGGACGCCGACGAGGCTGCCGCCGAAGGGCCGGCAGTACGACTCGAACGCCGCGGCGGCGTCCGCGTCGACGAGCATCTCGCGCATCAGCTTCTGCCTGGGCAGCTCACCGCCGGGCTCAAGACCCAGGTCGACGGGGAAGTTGGGCAGCTTCCCGTTGCACCGCCGGATGAAGTCCCGCCAGCGTCCGACGATGGCGTGGGTCCCGTCGATCCGGTCCGCGTCCGCCCGCTCGATCTCGCAGAAGTCGACGTAGCTGCCGACCGGTGAGTCCTCCACGGGGCGCCCCTCGGCGGCCGCCGTGTAGAGCTCGTTGATCTCGGCGGGCATGCGCTGGATGGAGTAGGAGTCGACATTGCTGTGGTCGAACGCAATGTACAGGCTCGTGCAGTCGTCCCTGAGGACCGCCGCGTAGAGGAAGTTGGGCCAGCTCAGCGCGCTCGCGGAGGAATCGAAGCGGTCCTGGAGGTGCTGGACCAGCTGCGCCGGGTCGGGGAAGTCGCCGACGTCCTCCCGCTGGAGGAACACGTCCTCGGTGTCGAGCGTGAAACGGCGCATCTCGTCACCGTCCCAGCGGAATCCGCTGCGCAGCGTCTCGTGCCGCAGCGTCCAGCTGCGCAGCGCGTCCTGCAGCGCGTCGAGGTCGACCCGGCCCGGGATGTCGAATGCCGTACCGACCCAGGTCGGCACGAACAGGCCGTCCTCGTGCACCGATCGGGCGGTCCTGATGTGCGACTCCTGGACGTACGCCGGCGGCCGGGGGTCCTCCGGAAGGCCCGCCGCCACTGTGACGGTCGCCGGACTGAGCGCCCACTCGACGAGCCGTCCGGGCCGGACTTCGCAGCGCTGGATGTCGGTGATTCGCACGGGCGTCTCCTGTCGCAGTTGGAGCCCGAATCGGGCGGACCCGATCAAGGGAATGCCGCGACCGCGAAAGGAGATACCCGGAACATGGGGTGTTCCCACTTTTGAGTGGATTGAGTGATCGGCGGATGTGAGCCAATCGGTTGGCGGAACACCGCTATTCACTGGTCCGGGCATTTCAACATACGAACAAGTCGCGCTCGAGAAACCGGAGTTCAACCCGGCCGGGGGCGAGCGGCCCCCGTTCTCGTACGTGGAGAATACGCCCTTCTTCGAACGGACTTTGCGTAAGCCGGAGTTGCCGCGCGTCGAGTGGACACGGGATATCCGGCAGTGTGGAATGCCTGGTTGTTACTGCTAGTGTTCGTCCAGTCACAGTAGGCAATCTGCCTCGACATCCAGGCAATGAAGGACCGAGGGTTTCATGCGCAAGCTTCAAAAGGCCATGGTCGCAGCAGCAGTGGCGGCCGGAGGCCTCTCCGTCATCGGTGCCGGCGCCGGCACCGCCTACGCCCACGGCCACGGCCACGTTCGCGACACCAAGCCGAAGGTGACGGAGCAGTACCGCCCGTACCAGGAGTGCAGTCCGCAGACCGTGGCCGACGGTGACCTCCCCATCGGCGTACTCGGTCTCTCCGAGACCTTCGACACCACCTGCGGTCAGTTCAACAACGCCTTCACGGCGTAATCGTGCGCGACGCTTTCCGCGAGCCCCTCGGGGTCACCCCCCGCAGGGGCCCGTTCACGTGTGGCCGCCCGGGGCGCGAGGCCGCTCCGGTGGCCCGCATGCGTTCGTGATGGCTCTGGAAGTTCCTTCAGCAGGTCAGCCCTTCACTTCGTAGGCGAAACGGGCCGGTCCGCGGCGCACGGCGCCCGGGTGCCCCTCACAAAGGAAACGGATCACATGCTCAGTAGGAAGAAGATCGCGGCCGTCTCGGGGCTTCTGTGCGGCCTCGCCGTGACCTGTACCGGAGTCGCTCAGGCGTATGCGGCAGCGGGCCCGGGGGCCTGCACGGTGAGCGCGTCCGGCGACGTCACCTGCGTCCAGCGGTTCGCGGGCAAGACGTCCGACGGTGAGGACTTCATCGTCCGTCGCGCCAACACCTGCACACCGCAGAAGCCCATGGAGCTGCCCGTCATCCCCCTGCTGAACAGCGGGAGCACCAAGATCGGCCCCGCAGTGACCTGTTCCCCCAATGACACGGGGGTCGACGACAGGGACACCCCCTCGGAACTGCCCGGTGGCATTCTGGGCTGAGGCCCGCACTTCCAAGCGGCGGACGGCCGGACCGGGGCGACCCGGACCGGCCGTCCGTTTTTCTGTGCGGGTTTTTTCTGTGTGCGCGGCAGATGGGTGACTGCCGCTCGGCGACCGTGACTTGGGCCGGGGGAATCGTCGTTTTACGGGAGAGCGCCGAGTGCGCGACCGAACCGCATCATCAACTGCCCATCCCGCCACATCCCTTTCCCTTTCCCTCTCCGGGTCCGCGGCCGAGCGGGCGGAAGGTTGCTTTGGCATAAGCCGACACGGTGCACAGAAGGGCCCAAGATCCCAAATGACTACGTTTCGTGTGTATATGCTCACATTAAGTAGTCAAGCCAGGGCTTCCCGCCCAGCTAGGAAAGGGTCTAATCATGCGCAAGTTTCAGCGGGCCGCGGCAGTAATTGCAGCGGTCGCGGGGCTCTCCGCCGTCGGGGCCGGCGTCAGCAGCGCCACCGACGGCTGGGGCGGCGGGGCCACTGCGGTGGCTTCCTCGCAGGCGAACGCCGTGGCCTACGGCGGTGGCGGGGGCTGGGCTCCGCACGACGCCCCGCAGGCGGCTCCGTACGGTGCTGCCCCGCAGGCGGCTCCGTACTTCGCGCCGATGAACGTCAACTTCGCGCCGCAAGCCGCGCCGCAGGCCGCGCCGCAGGCCGCCCCGATGGCCGCACCTCAGCCCGCGCCCCAGTACCTCACGCCTCAGTACATCGTCCCCCAGTACATCGCCGCGCCGCAGTACGCGCCCCAGTACGCCGCACCCCAGCCCGCGCCGCAGTACGCGCCGCAGTACGCCGCCCCGTACGGCTCCAGGTAAAGAAGCCCCTGGCGCAACGACCTGAACGAAAACCCTCAACGGCAAAGGCAGCCCGGACGCGCAGCAAACCCATCAGGGTGCGCGTCCGGGCTGTACCGGTATTCGATCAAAGGAACACAGCGCATGTTCAGTCGGCAGAAAATCGCAACCGTCTCGGGGATCCTCGGAAGTATCGCCGTGATCTGCGTCGGAGCCGTGCACGCGCAGGCGGATGAGAACCCGCGAGGCTGCAAGACCAATGCCGCAGGGGAAACCACCTGCGTGCACAAGAGCCAGACCGTCCACAAGGACAGGCACGGCACCATCGTCGTCAACCAGATGCAGAGCTGCACGACGGCGACGCGGCCCCGCCTGGTGCTGCCCGAGGACGGCTTGCTCAACAACGGGTCGACAAAGCTGGGGTCGGTGGTGGACTGCTCCAACAAGGCCCCGACGCCCAAGGGATTCAAGCGGCCCCACATCACGGCGCCGCACATCAAGTCGCCGCAGGTCAAGGCGCCGCACGTCAAGGCGCCGCACGTCAAGGCGTTCCGTGTCACGACGCCGCTCTTCGATTTCTGAGGCGCGACCGGCGAGTGCCGGACCGGGGCCGCTCCCGATCCGGCATTTCGGCATGCCGTCCCCGTGAAAGCCTTGGTGCCCCGGCCGAACGGCCGGGGCACCAAGGACGGTTCTTGCTTGCCGACTTACTTGCCGACGGTGTTGTTGCAGCCCGCGTCCGAGCCCAGGTGGGTTTCCTGAGCGCCCGGGTTGCCCTCGCCGTTCAGCAGGTTGCCCCCGACGCCGTTGAGGATGCCGACCTGGCCGAGGACGTCGACGTTGGCGTCGTGCGAACGGCAGGTGGTGCTCTGCAGGATGTTGAAGCCACCGCCGCGATGGCCGCCTTCGCCCGAGCCGAAGCCGCCCTGATCGGCGTGGGCGGCGCCGGCGCTCAGGAGTCCGACGCTGCTGAGGGCAGCGACCAGGACGGCAGCCTTGCGAAGCTTGTGCATGACATCTCCGGTGGAGTGAAGTGGATGCGATCCGTGACGGATCGACTTCGTGTAGTTACGGAGGCTAATAAGAAATACCCGTAAAAGACTGTGCGGCGCGCCGAATTCGGGGGAATCCTCACTGTCCTGGTCGACGCCCGTGAATGCCCCTGCCGTGACGCAAAAAAAGGGTCCCGGCACCGAGTCTGGAGCTCGGTGCCGGGACCTGCTTCCCGCTCTCGGCCGCCTATGCGGCCGTCAATCGACTAGAAGGCGCTGTTGTTGCAGCCCATGCTCGAGCCGATGTGGGTGTCCTGGCCTCCGGCGTTGCCCTCGCCGTTGAGCGCGTTGCCGAGCAGGCCGTTGAGGATGCCGACCTGGCCGAGGACGTCGACGTTCAGGTCGTGCGACTTGCAGTTGGAGCTCTGCAGCACGTTGAACTTGTCGCCACCCTTGCCGCCCTTGCCCCCGTCGTCGTGAGCCTGAGCGGTGCCGGCACCGAGGAGTCCGACGGTGCTGAGGGCGGCGACCAGGACGGCAGCCTTGCGAAGCTGGTGCATGTCATCTCCGGTGGAGTGAGTGGGTGCGATCTGTAACAGATCGACTTCTTACAGTTACGGAGAATAATAGGAAATAACCGACAATCACCTAGCGACGCGCCGTGTCCTGTGATCTTGTTGCGGCAGCTCCCTGAAGTACGTCCGTCGGTACAGGTGCCCTCAGTGGGCGTGGGCCTTGGCGAGGGCGTTCGCCTGGCTGTTGGCCTGGGTGCAGGCGACGCCCTTGGTCTCGGCGGCGGCGAGCACGGCTACCGGGAGGTTCGCGTTGAGCACGGACTGCGGGCTGCACTCCTGGGCGGGGCGGAAGAGGTTGAACTGGTCGGCCGAGCCGCCGGACTGCGTCGGCGCCGACTGCGGGGAGATGTGCGGGCTGAGCTGCGGGTTGATCTGCGGGTTGACCTGCGGGGCAACCTCGGCGGGCTGCGCGGGGGCCGCCTGTCGCTGGACGGGCCCGCCGGACGCGTGGGCGGTGGCCTGGGTGGCGGTGAAGGCGCCGGCCACGGCGGGGCCCGGGGGCGGAGCGCTGTTGCCGTAGGAGACAGGAGTGTCGGCGACACTGGGGCCGACGCCGATGGCGGACAGACCGCCGGCCGCTGCTACGACGAGCGCGACGTGCTGGAACTTGCGCATGGAACCTTCGGCCCTTCATTGACCTGGCATGGAACGTACTGAAAAAGCAGATGAGCCAGTGGAGTTGTGGCTGTTCTTGCTTCTGCCCTGGGCGGCTGCAGTGGGTTTTGGATCATCGCTCTGTCCCCGTGGGGAACGAAGCAAGTGCGGGGCCAGTCACGGGAGTCGGGGAGCGGTCACCCATTTGCCCCCGGCGGACCGGTAATCGGATCAATTCCAAATGGGTGACGGAATTCTCGATCCCGTGACCGTGCGGAAGGAAATGTCGTTGCCAGCTGGGAGAGGGCAGCGACCATGAACCGGTGAGAGGGGCAAGGGGATCCGCTGTCGGCTCCGGCGTGAACATCAGACTGAGCGCACGCAACACAGCACTGAATACAACGGATTTCCCTGCACAGGTATTGAAGGGCCGAGGGTTCCATGCGAAAGATTCACAAGGCCGCGCTCGTCGTAGCAGCGGCCGGCGGTCTGTCCGCCATCGGCGCCGGCGTCAGCCATGCCGACGCTTACCCCGGGTACCCCGGTGGCGCTCCGGCTGCCCCCTACTACCCGGCCCCGGCGCCTCAGTACTACCCGGCGCCCCAGTACGCGGCCCCGGCGCCCGCGTACTACCCGGCCCCGGCGCCACCCCCGCAGTACTACGCGGCCCCTGCCCCGGCTCCCCAGTACTACCCGGCCCCGGCGCCGCCCCCGCAGAGCGCTCCGGCGCGGGCCGTTGCCGCGTCCACCGCGGACAGCACCGCGCAGTCGGGCGGCCCGCAGTCGTACTCCCAGCCGGCGCCGCAGTACGCGCCCCCGGCGCCCGCCCCGCAGGCCGCGCCGCAGCCCAGCCAGGCCACCGCCGTCGCCTCCTCGGTGGGTGGTGCGCAGGCCGGTGCGCCGGCGTCCGCCCCGCAGGCCGCGCCGCAGCAGCAGCCGCTGGTCCAGCCGCAGGTCGCCCCGCAGTCCTCGCCCGAGGTCATGCCGAAGGTCGCCCCGCAGGTCGCGATGCCCCAGGTCTTCAACCCTGAGCCCGCGCCGCACGTGGCCCCGCAGGTGAACCCGCAGGTGAACCCTCAGGTGAACCCGCTCATCGACCCGCTGGTCTCGCCCGCCAGCGCGGCACCGCAGGTGCCCGGGCTCGGTCTCGGACAGGTCGCGGCGCCTCCCGTCGGGAACCTGGGTCTGCCCCGACTCGGCTGATGGCCTCCCGGCAGTTGTCCCTCGTCCCAACTCGATCTGCTGCAGATCACTTCCGCTCGATCAATGGAGAAGAAATGCGCAAGCTTCAGAAGGTCGCCATCGTGGGCGCCGCTGTCCTCGGCAGCATCGGCTCCTTCGGGGTCGGCCCGGCCTTCGCACACGGCGAGCCGGGGCACGACATCGACATCACGCAGGGCATCGAGTGCCGCTCGCACGACATGAACATCGACGTTCTCGGCGATGTCGGTGCCATCAACGGCCTGCTGGGCGGCGCGCTGAACGGCGAAGGCAACCCGGGTGCCCAGGAAAGCCACCTCGGTGCGGACATGGGCTGCAACAGCAAGGCCCTCTGAGCAGCCGCGCTGCCGCTTCTCGCCCAGGTCAGGAGCAATCCGGCCTGGGCTTTTGCGCTTCCCGGTGGACGGCACGGGCGACCTCTGGGCGGGGCGGGGTCCGTGACGCTCTCGTACGCCTCGCGAGATGTTTCTCACGGGTGCGCCAGTCCGTCGCCACGAGGGTGGCGGTGAGGGCCGGGGTGAGGTGGTGGCCTGCGGAGGTGCGTGCCGTATGGGGGTGAGTTCGCGCAGGCCGTCGTGGAGGACCGCGCCCGCGGTGACCTCGGCGAGGAGCTGGGTGGGGGTGGCGAGCCAGTCCGCCGGGGTGATGTCGGGGGTGGGAGTGAGCCGAGTTCGGTGGTGAACCACGCCGGGATGTGGGTGACTTCGACCTCGTGGCGGACGGGATGACCGTGGAAGGTCTTCGGCAGGTGCGCGGCGAGGATGTGTCCGGAACCGCTGCCCAGCCGGGCGGCCGAGTGGGGGATGCCGGGGGCGGCCTCATCGAGCAAGGAGCGGACGGCTTCGATGTAGAGGCGGCGGGAGAGTCGAGGCGGGGGACGAAGGGCGGCGCATTCGTAGTGCTCATACCGGGAAGCCGTGCCCATTCGGTGAGGGGCATGCGGGATGCCTTCACACGTTCACGGCGCCATCCGCTTCGTGGCGTTTTCGGCTTCACACCGTCAGTCGGTCTGTCCAGCCAGGTCCTTGAGCGGGCCGTCCGTCAGTCGGTACACCGTCCACTCGTCCTGCGGGCGGGCGCCGAGGGACTCGTAGAAGGCGATGGCCGGGGTGTTCCAGTTCAGGACGGACCATTCGAGGCGCTCGTAGCCGCGTTCCGTGCAGATGCGGGCGAGTTCGGTGAGGAGGGCTCTGCCGTGGCCGGTGCCTCGGGCGGTGGGGCGGACGTAGAGGTCCTCCAGGTAGATGCCGTGCACGCCGCGCCAGGTGGAGAAGTTCAGGAACCAGAGGGCGAAGCCGACCGGGGTGCCGGTGGTGTCGTCGGTCGCGATGTGGGCGTAGGCGGCGGGGCGGTCGCCGAAGAGAGCCTCGTGGAGCTGGGCCTCGGTGGCCCTTGCCTCGTGCGGGGCCTTCTCGTAGGCGGCGAGTTCGCGGATCAGGGTGTGGATGACGGGGATGTCGGCGGGGGTTGCTGTGCGGATCACTCCCGTGAGGTTAGCCGGGTGGGGTGTTTTTTGTCTGCTGCGCCGTTGTGGCTGGTCGCGCAGTTCCCCGCGCCCCTTAAGGGCGCTGTCGCACCGTAGAGGATTTCGCGCACTTCGCTTAGCGCAGGCGTCTGGCTATTTCCAGGTCGCGGGGGTCCGGGGCGCGGCCGTCCTCCATGTCCCAGAGGGTGTTCTGGAGGAGTCTGCCCAGGGTCCAGGCTCGGGCTCGGGGGCGGTCCAGGCTGAGTACGTCCGTCATGGCGTCGAAGCGCCAGAGGGTGTCGTCGGGCTCGAAGCGGTTGGCGAGGGCCGGCCAGAGGTCGAAGCCGGGGTCGCCCGACAGGGGTTTGGGGTCGATCGCGAGCCAGGGGGCGCGGTCGGAGGACAGGACGTTCTCGTCGTGCAGGTCCCAGTGGAGGAGGCGGTCGCCCGGTTCGTCCACGACTTCTCGTACGGCGGCTGCGCAGTCCGCGATCAGGCTGCGGGTTTCGGGGTCCGGGATGCGCCCAAGTGCCCAGGGGGTCCGGTCCAGCATGGCCTGGGCGATGTCGCCGAGGCGGCGCATGCCTTCCGGGGCCGGGGTGGTCGTCAGATGGGCGAGCAGGCGGGCGATGATCAGGACGGACTCGCGGGTGTCTTCCAGGTGGGAGAGCACGCGGGTCTCGTCGAGGCGTTCCAGGAGCATGGTGTGGGTCGTCTCGTCGTGGGCGAGAAGACGGACCGCGCCGTCGCCGTCCCACAGGCGCAGGGCCACCGGCTCGCCTTCGCTCTCCTCGTCCAGCAGCTGCAGCTTCAGCGCGGCCGGGGTGTCGTCGGAGCGCAGGACCGGGAGGACGAGGGCGCTGACTCCGTGCATGCCGTCGCCGTCGAGTCGTAGCTCCCAGCGATCGAGGAACTCCTGCGCCAGGTGGGGCAGACCCGCGATGAAGGTCCGGCCCGCCTCGCCGTTGAACTTCTCCTGTGCCGCCGCGAGCTCGCCCGGAATGTCGATCACCGAGTCGACGATACTTGCGTGCGTGAATCGCTTCATGCGAATTGACCGGGGGCTCGGCGAGAGGGTGTGGGCGTACGTCCGCAGTGCTCCGGGCACGTACGTCTGGCTGGCCATTCTGTTCGTCACCACCTTCGCGCTGCACCGCATGTCGCCGCACTTCGAGCAGGAGTTCATGCGGCAGCGGTCCACGAACATCCATGAGCTGTCGAACGACCCCGTGCGGGTGCTGGTGCAGAGCGCGATGTGGATCGACGGGGGCGACTGGTTTCCGTATACGTTCCTCTACACCGCGTTCCAGTACACCGTCTTCCATGCGCAGGCCGAGCGGTGGCTGGGGACGGTGCGGTGGCTGATGGTGTGCGTGGCCGCGCATGTGCTGGCGACGCTGATCAGCGAGGCCGCGCTGCTGAAGCGGGTGCGGGACGGGACGGTGTCACACTCGGTCGTCAACACCCTTGATTTCGGGGTGAGTTATGCGTTGGCGGGGGTGGTCGGGGTGTTGACGTACCGGATCGCGGCGCCCTGGCGGTACGGGTATCTGGCGGCCGTGGTCTTCGTGTACGGGACCCCGCTCCTGGGCTCGCCGACTTTCACCGACTTCGGGCACTCCCTGTCGGTGCTGATCGGGCTCGCGTGCTATCCCCTGGTCAGGGGGCGGGGGAAGGCATGGGATCCGAGGGAGACAGTTTCGGCCCTGAGGGGTTAGCTTTCCGGCCATGAGCAGCTCGGTGAGCAGTGTCGTGAACGGCGGTATCTCCCACTGGTACGCGGACGACGGTTTCCCCGCGGTGCGGGAGCCGCTCGGCGGTGACGCGTCCGCCGACGTCGTGATCGTCGGCGGCGGGTACACGGGGCTGTGGACCGCGTACTACCTGAAGAAGGCGGCGCCCTTCCTCCGGATCACCGTCCTGGAGCAGAAGTTCTGCGGGTACGGGGCCTCGGGGCGCAACGGCGGCTGGCTGTACAACGGGATCGCCGGGCGCGACCGGTACGCGAAGCTGCACGGGCACGAGGCCGCGGTACGGCTGCAGAAGGCCATGAACGAGACCGTGGACGAGGTCGTCCGGGCCGCGGAAGCGGAAGGCATCGACGCCGACATCCACAAGGGCGGGGTGCTGGAAGTCGCCACCACCCCTGCCCAGTTGGCGCGGCTCAAGGCCTTCCATGAGCTGGAGCTGTCGTACGGGGAGAAGGACCGTGAGCTGTACGGCGCCGGGGAGACCGCCGAGCGGATCCGGGTCGCGGACGCGGTCGGGTCGACCTGGACCCCGCACGGGGCGCGGCTGCACCCCGTGAAGCTGGTGAAGGGGCTGGCGGCCGCCGTCGAGGCGCTCGGGGTGACGATTCACGAGCTGACGCCGGTGGCGGAGATCCGGCCGAAGCATGCGGTGACGCCGTACGGGACGGTCCGGGCGCCCTACGTCCTGCGCTGCACGGAAGGGTTCACCGCGAGTCTGAAGGGGCAGCGGCGCACCTGGCTGCCCATGAACTCCTCGATGATCGCGACCGAGCCGCTCACCGCCGAGCAGTGGGAGTCGGTGGGCTGGGACGGGCTGGAGACGCTCGGGGACATGGCGCACGCGTACATGTACGCCCAGCGGACCGCCGACGGGCGGATCGCGCTCGGCGGGCGCGGAGTGCCGTACCGCTTCGGGTCGAAGACCGACAACGACGGGCGGACGCAGGCGGAGACGGTCGAGGCGCTGCGGGAGATCCTGGTGCGGTTCTTCCCCTCGCTGGCGGGGGTGGGGATCGAACGTGCCTGGTCGGGGGTGCTCGGGGTGCCGCGGGACTGGTGCGCGACGGTGACCCTGGACCGGTCGACGGGGCTCGGCTGGGCGGGCGGCTATGTCGGGTCGGGGGTGGCGACGACGAATCTCGCGGCGCGGACGCTCAGGGACCTGGTGCAGTTCGACTCGGGGCAGGGCGGCCGGACCGAGCTGACGGATCTGCCGTGGGTCGGGCACAAGGTGCGCAAGTGGGAGCCGGAGCCGTTGCGGTGGCTCGGGGTGCAGGGGATGTACGCCACCTACCGGGCCGCGGACCGGCGGGAACGCGCCACGTACAGCGCCGAGTCGTCGAAGCTGGCGCAGTTCGCGGACCGGGTGGCGGGGCGGCACTGACGATTTTTTGCCATCTGATTGCGCTCACAGGGATCTCTCAGTACTGCCTTCCCGTCGAAGCTGTTGGCCAGCTCGTGTCATGTACGCCACTGCTCCCAGGGGAGGGCAATCGATGGCAGCCAATGGCTGGCGAAGAAGACGGGTGTGGGCGGTGCTGGCCACCACCGCCGCGCTGGGCCTGACGGTCACTCAGGCACAGGCGGCGCACGGTGGCCGCGACCCCTTCGGCGTGCGGGAACTTCACAGACAGGCCCTTCTGCATCAGCAGCAGAAGGGCCTGTCGGCTTTCGCGCAGGCGGGGGACGACGATGACGGGGGAGAGGCGCAGGAGGAGGCCGAGCAGGCGGACCAGTACGCCGAGGCGCGCACCTCGCCGGGGATCGTGGCACCGGGGGCGTACGGGGC
This sequence comes from Streptomyces sp. NPDC001157, assembly GCF_053598255.1. Lineage (NCBI taxonomy): Bacteria > Bacillati > Actinomycetota > Actinomycetes > Kitasatosporales > Streptomycetaceae > Streptomyces > Streptomyces sp. NPDC001157. Next base: position 5,952 of record NZ_JBSFJW010000022.1, on the reverse strand, counting down.
GGCGTACGACGCTCTGGTGGACCTGCCGCACACCAAGGGGAGCTGGAGCGATCTGACGCGGCTTCCCTACGACTCGGACGACCCGCGGTACCGGGACATCAACTCCAACTCCAGCGGCGGAGCCGGGAAGGTGACCGGCCGGGTCACCGGGCTCGCGGCCGACCGGCACGGCTATGTGTACGCGGGTTCGGCCAACGGCGGGGTCTTCCGGTCGCGAACCGGCGGCGGTCACTGGACGAACATCTCCGACGGGCTGCCCGCGCTGTCGACGGGCGATCTGCAGCTCGACGGCTGGGGGCGGCTCTGGTACGCCACGGGTGAGGCGAACACCAGCGCGACCTCCTTCCTCGGGACCGGCGTCTACGTCCTCGACGATCCGCGCAAGGGCAGCTTCAGCCCGAGCGACCGGGTCGGCGGCGACGAACTGGAGTCGAAGTCCATCAACGCCCTGCGCTTCGCGGGCGACAAGGTGTGGGCCGCGACCACCGAGGGCGTGTGGAGCCACTCCACGAAGACGCTGAAGGGCCACTGGAAGCTGGAGTTCGCGCCCAACCCGGACTATCTGCCCGGTGGTTCGAAGGCGAGCGATCCGTCGGCCGCGTACAAGAACATCACCAGCGACATCGCGATCGACCCGAAGGACCCGGGCAAGGTCGTGCTGGCCGTGGGCTGGCGCGGCGGGGACACCTACAACGGCTTCTACGCCAAGTCCGGCGGCAGCTGGCAGCGGCTGACCGGTCTCGGGGACCTGCCGAGCAACGCCGAGGACGTCGGCAACGTCACCTTCGCGCGCAGCGCGGACGGGTCGCGGTACTACGCCATCGACCAGTCGCCCGAGCAGACCGCGGAGAACCCGGACAGCGGCCTTGCGGGCATCTTCGTCTCCAAGTCCGGTTCCCCGACCGGCCCTTGGACGAAGATCGCCGACTACAAGCAGCTGCGGGACTCCGGCTCCGCGCTCACCGGTGACGGATACCAGCCCGGGATCCAGGCCTGGTACGACCAGTTCCTCACCGTCGATCCGAAGAACCCGGACCATGTGTACGCCGGTCTGGAGGAGGTCTTCGAGACCAAGGACGGCGGCAAGTCCTGGTCGGTGCCCGGTCCGTACTGGAACTTCGGGTTCCCCTGCTGGTCCATCGACCCGAGCAAGCAGACCGGTGACTGCCACCAGACCGTCCACGCCGACCAGCACTCCGTGGCGATCGGCAGCAACGGGGGAGCGCCGTACGTGATCGTCGGCGACGACGGCGGCACCTTCCGCCGGCCGCTGAACGGCAGCGCGGACGCCTCCGGCCACGCGACCGACTGGACCTCCCTGAACGACGGCACCATGGACGTCCTGCAGTACTACTCGGTGGGCGTGGGCGCCGATCCGGCCGGGCGGGGTCTGGCGATCACCGGCGGCCTCCAGGACAACGGCCAGTCGCAGCTTCGGGCCGGTGACCGCGTGATGGGCTCCAACTTCGGCGGCGACGGCGGCGACACGATCGCCGACCCGGCGAACGGGTGCAACATCGCCGAGGAGTACGTCTACCTCGCGGTCTCCGTGACCAACAACTGCGCGGTGAACGACGGAAGTTGGGTCACCGACCCGTCGAAGGCGACGACGTACTCCGTCGCCCCGCCCGACAACGCGACCGGCGAGGCACGCTTCATCGCGCCGCTGAACGCCGACATCAAGGACCCGAAGGTCTGGGTCGCGGGCGGCCGCCATGTGTGGATCAACAGCAAGGGCTACGCGATCCGCAGCGGCAGTGAGTGGTTCGGCGCGTTCGACCTGGGTGCGGGGCACACGGCCACGGCGGTGGCCTCCTCCGGCGGCAAGGTGTACGCCGCCTGGTGCGGGCCCTGCAACAACCAGGGCTTCACGCGCGGCATCGCGGTCGGCAACGCCGACGGCACGGGCTGGCACCAGCTGAGCCTGCCCGTCGACGGGACCGTCCCGAACCGCTATCTCTCGGGTCTGGCGATCGACCCGGCCAACTCCGACCACGTCCTGCTCGCCGTCAACGGCTTCTCACGGAAGTGGACGGAGGGCCCGGGCGCGGGTGTCGGGCACCTCTTCGAGACCCGGGACGGCGGGGTCACCTGGAAGGACGTCTCAGGGAACCTGCCCGACGTACCGGCCGACTCGGTGGCCCTGCTGAAGGGCGGGACCATCGCGCTCGGCACGGATCTCGGGGTGCTGGTACGGACGCCGGGCGCAAAGGGCTGGAAGGTGGCCGGCGACAACCTGCCGACCACCGCGGTGCTCCAGCTGCGGACCGGCCCGGACGGGCGGCTGTACGCGGCCACGCACGGGCGCGGGATCTGGGCGATCGACGTACGGCGATTGCGGTAGCGCTCCGCTGGGGAGGGCCGGATGCGTCGTTGGTCGTCTGCGGCGTCGTCATGGCTTGTCGCGCAGTTCCCCGCGCCCCTATAGGGGCGCTCCTGCTGGCGGCGGAAGGGGAGGGGCCCGCGGTCCGTGCGGCCCCTCCCCGTTCTTGTGCCCCCTGTCCGACGGGCTCCGGTGCCGGCGCCCGGTTGCCGTCGGACATGCCCAGGTCGCGCTGTGCTGATGGGAGCGCGATGATCACCGGGCCTCACCAGCGGCGGGGGTCGGCGTCCACGGGAGGGGCGGCCTCGCCCGACCGGGTGACGCTCACTTCGCCAGAAGACCATGAATCGGCACGTATCGCATCTGCGGATGCCTTGTGCCTGGTCATGGCTCCAGTACCACCTTTCCGGTTGTCCTGCGCGTCTCGAGCGCCCGGTGCGCGGCCGCTGCGTCGGCGAGCGGGAAGCGCTGTACGGCGGGGGTCAGCCTGCCTGCGGCTGCTTCGGCGAGGGCGCGCCGTTCCAGGGTCTGTACGGGGTTGGGGCCGCCGGCCTTCTGCATCATCACGGGGCCCAGGACCCGTTCGGAGACGCCGTCCACCAGGTAGGGCTCGCCGCCGCGGATGCCCGCGGCCGACCAGCCGAAGACGAGGTGTCTGCCGCCGGGGCCGAGCAGGGCCACGGCCTCGCGTGCGACCTCGCCGCCCACGCCGTCGAAGACGACGGTGGCGATGGGGGTCCCCCCGGTCGAGCGAAGTCGAGACTGGGGGAGCTCGCCCAGCTGGGCGCGGACCTCGTCCGGCCATCCCGGTTCCTTGTAGTCGACGGCGAGGTCGGCGCCGTTGGCCGCCACCCGTGCCGTCTTCTCCGGCCCGCCCGCCAGGCCGATGACGGTGGCGCCGGCGTTCTTCGCGTACTGCACGAGCAGGGTGCCGATGCCGCCCGCGGCGGCCGGGACCACGGCCACGGCGTCCGGGCCGAGCTCGGCGAACTGCACGATCCCCATCGCCGTGCGGCCTGTACCGATCATGGCGACGGCCTCGGCGAAGTCCAGGTTCGGGGGGATCTCGTGCACGCGGTCGACGTCGGTGACGGCCAGCTCGGCGTAGCCTCCGGGGGCGAAACCGAGGTGGACGACCACGCGCCTGCCGAGCCAGAGCGCGGCGACGCCCTCGCCCAGCGACTCGACGACACCGGCGACCTCGCGCCCCGGGACGGTGGGCAGCCGCGTCGGCTCGGGCAGCGGCCCCTGCTCGCCCTCCCGGAGGGCGGTGTCGAGCAGGTGCACTCCCGCCGCCGCAACGGCGATACGGACCTGGCCGGGGCCCGGCAACGGGTCCGCCACCTCCTCGTAGCGGAGGTTCTCGGCGGGACCGAAGGCATGGAGCCGGATGGCATGCATGGTGAAATCCCCCAGCGATTGCTTGTCAGGCACCCCAGCCTTCAACCTCAAGCATGCTTGAGGTCAAGAGGGCCGACGGCCCGGCGGCCGAGCGCCAGTGACACCGCGGCGAGGGCGCTGTTGAAGGAGACCTCCGAGAGGACGCCGGGGGCCGCGACCTGGTCGCCTGCCAGGTACACGCCGTCACCGCGGTCGATGGCCGGGCGGTCGCGCCAGCTGGTGCCGGGCAGGTCGACGGCGCCCGTACGGCCGTTCGCGACGGCCTCGCGCCGCCAGGTGACGCGTCCGCGCCAGCCCTCGAAGGCCAGGTCGAGAAGTTCCTCGGCGCGGGTGACGCCGTCGGCCTTCGTCTCGTGCGGGGCGATGGGGATCTGGCCCTGAACGAGCTGCTCGCCGGCCGGGGCGAGCGACCGGTCCTGCGCCGTGAACCTTTCCAGCCACCCCGGGGAGTCGAGGTCGCACACGGCGAAGGCGTCCCCGCGCCGGGTCCGCACGGCGAGATCGATGAGCGTCGTACGGCCGCTCGTCCAGGCCAGGGAGTCGTCCTTGAGCAGTCGGCGGGCGGCGTCGAGGGAGGTGGCGACGACGACCGGGCCGCCGTTCGCCGGAAGGGCGTCGAGGGAGTCGACGCGGGACAGGGTCTCCATCCGCACGCCCAGGTTCCACGCCCGGGCGGCCATCCGGTCGATGACGTTCGCCCAGCCGCCGCGCGGATAGTGCGCCTCCGGCGGGAGCCTGGTGGCACGGCGCAGCCGCTCCTGCACGAACGCCGCGGACAGGGCACCCGGATCATGATGGAAGAGGGCTACGGCGGAGTAGTGGGCGGCCGCGCGTGCGGCATCCTCCCCCGCGACACCGGTCGCCCAGCTCATGAAGTCGACGTCGACCGGCGCCTGTTGGAGGCCGGGGCGCAGCAGCTTGAGCATCGCGAAGGGTGGCGTGCGGCGCAGACCGCCCTGGTGGCGGAGCCGGAGCCGGGCCGCCTCCAGGGGCGGGATCGGGGCGAGCGGTCCGATCAGGTTCCGCTGCTTGAGCCAGGTCCAGTGCGGGCCGCCGTTGTAGAGGGCGTGCGGTCCGTCGTTGGTCCGGTACGGGCCTTCCGCGGTCCGTGCTCGCCCGCCGAGGGTGTGGTGGGCTTCGAACACGGTCACCTTGGCGCCGGCCTCGGCAGCGGTGACGGCCGCGGTCAGTCCGGCGAATCCGCCGCCTATGACGCTGATGCGGTGCATGGGTCCGGGTCTCCCTCGTGTCGGGTCCGCCTTTCTGTGCATACGACGGATTGGGCCCCCGGAATGTGACATGGGTGGCGTTCTGCCTGGTCAGAGTCGTTGTCAGTGGCGGAGTGCACCATGGGGGCATGGCGAGGAGAGAGGCGGGCGGGATGGGCGGTTCCAGCGGTACGGCGGTGAAGGGGGCGCGGCGGCCGGAGGTGCGGCTGCCCGCGCTGGAGCCGTTCGGGGTCGGGGAGTTGGAGCCGGACGGGGACTACGACGGGCTGGAGTTCCGGGAGACGGACCTGGCGGGGCAGGACGGCGGGGGCGCCCGCTTCATGGACTGCGCGCTGACGGGATGCGCGCTGGACGAGACGGGGCTGCAGCACGCCCGGATCCTCGACTCGGTCCTGACCGGGCTGCGCGGGGTCGGCACGAACCTCGCCGAAGCCACCCTGCGCGACGTCGAGCTGGTCGACGCCCGTCTCGGCGGGGTGCAGCTGCACGGCGCGGTCCTGGAGCGGGTGGTCGTCCGCGGCGGCAAGATCGACTACCTGAACCTGCGCGCGGCCCGGCTCAAGGACGTCGTCTTCGAGAGCTGCGTGCTGGTGGAGCCGGACTTCGGGGGCGCCCGGCTGGAGCGCGTGGAGTTCGTGGACTGCGTCCTGAAGGAGGCGGACCTCACCGCGGCGACTCTGAAGGACGTGGACCTGAGAGCGGCGGCCGAGCTGGGCATTGCGCGGGGGGTGGACCGGCTGGCGGGGGCCGTGATCAGTCCGGGTCAACTGGTGGATCTGGCACCGGTGTTGGCGGCGGAGATGGGGATTCGGGTGGAGGGTTGATTCGGGGTGGGGGCCGAGGGGGTTGGTACTCTCCGGCGTCGGCGGGGCTCGATCTCTGCCGGGCGGGGCTTGATCTTTTCCCCGGCGGACGGACCGGGCGGCGCAGGCGCTGGCGGACCTGGCGGACAACGGGCCGCTCGCCTCCTTCCTGGGCCGGGTGACCCCCCGCCAGCTC
>NZ_JBSFJW010000021.1:0-155406 GCF_053598255.1 Streptomyces sp. NPDC001157 | reverse complement strand
GCCATGCGGGCCCGCATGGTCAAGGAGTACAAGTCCGAGCTGATGCACCCCTACTACGCGGCCGAGCGCGGCCTGGTCGACGACGTCATCGACCCGACCGAGACCCGCGAGGTCCTCATCCGCTCCCTGGCGATGCTGCAGACCAAGCACGCCGATCTGCCGTCGCGCAAGCACGGCAACCCCCCGCAGTAACCCAGCGGACCCTCCGCGACACCCTCGCGGAAACCTCTCTCACGGAGACTGAGACCTATGAACAGCCCTGACATTCGTGTCGAGAAGGGCCACGCCGAGCCCGAAGAGGTCGCCGCCATCACGGCCGTCCTCCTGGCCCGCGCCGCGGCCGCCCCGTCGGACGACACCCAGCCCCACCGCGGCCGCGCCAAAGCAGGCTGGCGCCGCCTGGAACGCGAGGGCGGCTTCCGCGCCCCGCACAGCTGGCACTGAGCCGGTACGACACAGAAGGGCCCCTCCCAGCCGGGAGGGGCCCTTCTCGTACGTCTTCCTGCCGGAGGCAGCAAACAGGCCCCTCCGAAGAGGGGCCGGCTTGCAGGGGGGTGCTAGCGCAGTCGTGCCATGAGGGCGTGCTCGACCAGGGTGATCAGCGCGCTCTTGGCGTCGGCCCGGTGCCGGGCATCGGTGGTGATGATCGGGGTGTCCGGACCGATCTGCAGGGCTTCCCGGACCTCGTCCGGGTTGTACGGCTGGTTGCCGTCGAAGCCGTTGAGGGCGATCACGAAGGGGAGGCCCGAGTTCTCGAAGTAGTCGACCGCGGGGAAGCAGTCGGCAAGGCGCCTGGTGTCAACCAGGACGATCGCGCCGATGGCGCCCCGCACCAGGTCGTCCCACATGAACCAGAACCGGTCCTGACCGGGGGTGCCGAACAGGTACAGGATCAGGTCCTGGTCCAGGGTGATGCGACCGAAGTCCATGGCCACCGTGGTGGTGGTCTTGTCCCCGGTGTGGGTGAGGTCGTCGATACCCGCCGACGCGGACGTCATGACGGCCTCGGTACGCAGCGGGTTGATCTCCGAGACGGCCCCGACGAACGTGGTCTTGCCCACGCCGAAGCCACCCGCCACCACGATCTTCGCCGAGGTGGTGGAGCGGGAAGGACCGCCGCTAGAGCTTGCGAAGTCCACTGAGCACCCTTTCGAGCAGTGTCACGTCTGGCTGGCCGCCGGCGTTCTCGTCGCCGCCGGGCTGATGGATGGCGACCAGTCCCGCCTCCGCCAAGTCGGCGACGAGGATCCTGGCCACGCCGAGAGGGATCGTCAGGAGGGCGGAGATTTCCGCCACCGACTTGATCTCGCGGCAGAGGTTGCAGATCCGCTGATGCTCGGGCAGCTGGCCCTGCATCTGGTGCGGCTGCGCGGTGGTGTGCACCAGCGCCTCGATGGCGAGCTGGTAGCGCGGGCGCGTCCGGCCGCCGGTCATGGCGTACGGACGCACCAGGGGGTTGTTCGACGACCCGGCGGGCGCCGGCTCGGGAGCGCGTCGCTGCGGCTGCACGGGCTGGATGCGCGGCGCCGGCGGCTGGTCGTAAGGCGAAGGCCCGGGGCCCTGCGGACCCTGGGGAGCGTACGGGTGCTGACGCCGCTGGCTCGGGGTGGAGGGGAAGTTGTAACGGTTCGGGTTCTGGGAACCGCCGCCCTGGCCCTGGGCAGGGCCGTACGACCAGTTGCCCGAATTCGAACCGCCTGGGGGTGTTGCCACTTTCTCCTCCTCCGACTGTGCCGAGCACCCATCCCTGTGGAGCCGCGTCCCGGTACCTTACGGCCCCGGGACGCCAAAACGCACCGTCTGACTGTCAGTTGAGCAGGCTGCCCTGGAGCTCCGCACGAAGATCCGGTGTGAGGACCGTACCGGCACGGTCGACCAGAAGCGCCATCTCGTACCCAATGAGACCGATGTCCGCCTCGGGGTGGGCCAGCACCGCGAGCGAGGAACCGTCGGAGATGGACATGATGAACAGGAATCCCCGCTCCATCTCCACAACGGTCTGGTTCACGCTGCCGCCCTCGAAGATGCGGGAGGCACCGGCGGTCAGCGAGGTCAGACCGGAGGCGACGGCCGCGAGCTGATCGGCGCGGTCGCGGGGGAAGCCTTCGGACATCGCCAGAAGGAGTCCGTCGGCGGAGACCACCACGGTGTGGGACACACCGGGGGTGTTGTCCACGAAGTTGGTGATCAACCAGTTCAGGTTCTGTGCCGCCTGGCTCATCGGGCTCACACTAACGCTCCTGGTTGTAGGTGCTGTCAGAACCGAAGCCCTGACCGTTCGTTTCACTGCCTGCGCCGGCGCTGCGTCCGCGCTGGACGCCCCGGCGCAGGTTGCTCAGCCTGCCCCGGACGTCCTCCGGGGCGCGGGAGACCTGTGGGCCGCCCTGGGGGGTGGTCTCGGCGGCTCCCTCGACCAGGTTGGCCTTGGGCACCCGCCGCGGCAGGCCGGAGGAGGTGACCCCGCCCGCCTTGGGCTTCCGGAGCTGCGCGGCCTGCTGCCAGCGGTCGTCGTTCGCCGAACGCCAGTCGCCGGTGCCATTGCCGTTGGTCTCCGGCTTGGGGGCCGGCGCCTCCTGGCTCACGTGCCGCGCGCCGTTCGGACTGCTCGCACCGCTCGTGCCGTTCGCACCACCCCCGAACGATCCGCGGCGGGGCAGTCCGGCGTCGGTCAGCGCGTGGGCGGCGGAAGAGGCCGGTCCCGGACGGTCGAAGCCTACGCGGTCACGCTCGCTCACGTCAGCGGCCTGCGCGGATTCCGTTTCCGGAGCGTAATCGGACGAGTAACCGTTCTGGTAGGTGTCCTGCTGCGGCCAGTCGTCCTGCTGGCGCCGCTCCTGGAAGGCCGGGAAGGACTCCGGGGCGGAGGCGCGCTCCTCGCGGACCGGTTCCGCATACGAGGGCTCGGGGTAGCCGCCGTTCGGCGAGAAGGTGTCGTTCTGCGGGAGTCCGCCGTTCGGCGCGTAGTACGGCTCGTCGTACGACGGGCGCGGCGCCGGCTCGTCATACGCGGGGCGCTGCTGCTCCTCGTACGGAGTCTGCTGCGGCTCGTCGTAGGCCGGGCGCGGGTCGTAGCCGCCGGGCTGCTGCTCGGGGAAGCCGCCGAGGCCGTTGTCGTAGGACTGCTGGTCGAACGCGTCGGCGTACGGGGCCGCCGGGGACTCCTGGCCCGGCTGGTCCTGCGCCTGGGCCTCCAGGGCCGCACGGCGCTCCTCGCGCATCAGCGAGCGGCCGACGGGGTCCAGCTCGCGTATGTCGTCCGGGACGTCGGCGTAGCGGCTGTCGTCGAAGCCGAGCTCCGCGGCCGTGCGCATCGGCAGGCCGTTGTTGAAGTCCTCACCCTGGTAGCTCTGCTCCGGGATGATCTGCGAGACCGTGAACTCGTCGCGGGGCTGCTGCTGCTCGCCGCCACCGCCGTGGGTGATCGCGTCGGGCAGCATGACCAGGGAGGTCGTACCCGCCTGCTCGCCGGAGGGGCGCAGCTGGACCCGGATGCCGTGCCGGTCGGACAGCCGGCCGACCACGAACAGGCCCATGCGCTGGGATATCGCCGCGTCGACGGTGGGCGGGTTCGCGAGCTTGTGGTTGATGTCCGCGAAGTCCTCGGCGGTGAGGCCGATGCCCTTGTCGTGGATCTCGATCATGATGCGGCCGTCGGGCAGCCGGGTCGCGGTGACGCGGACCTTGGTCTGCGGGGAGGAGAACGTCGTCGCGTTCTCCAGCAGCTCCGCCAGCAGGTGCACGAGGTCGGTGACCGCGCGGCCGTGGATCTCGGCCTCCGGGACGCCGGAGAGCTCGATGCGCTCGTACTGCTCCACCTCGGAGGAGGCGGCGCGCACGACGTCGATGAGGGGGACCGGCTGGTCCCAGCGGCGGCCGGGCTCCTCGCCGGCGAGGACCAGGAGGTTCTCGCCGTTGCGGCGCATACGGGTCGCGAGGTGGTCCAGGCGGAAGAGGTTCTCCAGCTGGTCCGGGTCGGCCTCGTTGTTCTCCAGGTCGGTGATCAGGGTCAGCTGGCCCTCGATCAGCGACTGGTTGCGGCGCGAGAGGTTGGTGAAGATCGCGTTGATGTTGCCACGCAGCAGGGCCTGCTCGGCGGCGAGCCGCACGGCCTCGCGGTGGACCTGGTCGAAGGCGCGGGCGACCTCGCCGATCTCGTCCCGGGTGTTGATCGGGATGGGCTGGACGCGGGTGTCCACGCGGCCCGGGTCGGTGCGCGAGAGCTGATCGACCAGCATCGGCAGCCGCTGCTCGGCGATGCCGAAGGCGGCGTTGCGCAGCTGGCGCATCGAGCGGGACATCTGGCGGGCGACCGCGCCGGCCAGGATGAACGCGAGCAGCAGCGCCACGATGACGATGGCACCGGTGATCAGTGCGTCACGCTTGGCGTTGTCCGCGATGGTCGACGCCTCGCTCACCGCGGTGTCGGCCTTGCTCTTCTCAAGATTGCGGTAGGCGTCGAACCTGAGGGTGGTGACACCCCACCAGTTCTGCGCGCTGATGCCCTCCTCGGCCAGCGCCTTGCGCGCGGCCGGGTCCGTCGTCTGCAGCTGGGACATGCCCGCGATCATGACGGTCGGGTCGGCGGGCGGCGGCACGTACTTCTGGCCCGCGGCGGCGGCCTGCGCGGCGGCCTTCTTGGCCAGCTCGGCGCCCTCCGCCTTGATCTGCGCCGGCATCGCCTGGAGCTTGGCGTTGTCCTCGTCGGTACCGCCGGCCTTGTACTCCTGCAGGGCGATGCCCTCCAGGTAGGCGTACGAGGTCAGCGCGGTGCGCTGAAGGGTCAGGTCGCTCTGCTTGGGGCCCGGGTTGACCAGCAGGTGCATACCGATGGCGCGCTCCAGGGAGAGCGCGCCCTTGGCGAGCGCGATGGCGTAGACCGAGCGGCCGTAGCTCGTGATGTTGCCGGTGCCGAGACCGAGCTCGTTGGAGAACTCGAGCAGCGGGTGCTCGATGTCTACGTACTTCTCCTCGGTCTGCACACCCTTGTACTTGGAGGTGTACGCGTTGGCGCGGATCGTCGCCAGCTCGGGCTCGACCTTGCGGAAGCGCTCCAGACGGCGGACCAGGTTGGGCCGGTCCGGCATCTTCTGGGCGGCCACGTCGAAGGCGTCGGCGGCCTCGTCCGTCTGCTTGCGGAGCTTGGCGACCAGGGCCTTGTCGGCCGAGGTCATGCTCTTGCCCTTCAGCAGCGGCGCGGCGGTCGAGTCACGCTCGACCAGGACCGCGTTGCTGTAGGTGAGCGCGGCCTGCACCAGGCGCGCGGTGTTCTCCGCGTCCTGGGCGTTCTGCCAGGTGTCGATCGAGCTCTTCACCTGGAAGCCGCCCATGACGAGCCCGACCGTCACGGGTATGAGCAGGATCGCGTTCAGCCGGGTCGGCACCCGCCAGTTGCGGGGGGAGAAACGGCTGCCGCTCGGAGCGGGTGGGGCCGTCGGTTCCGAACCGGGCACAGGGGCGGGCGCCGCTCCGCGCGGCGGCGGGGTGAAGTTGCCCCGGGCCGACGGCTCGGGACCGTTCTTGCTTCGCCTCACTCGACCAACAACCTCTCGGCGGCGGGCACCAACGTTGTGCCGCAGTGTCTCAGAGCCCAGTACGCCACTGAGTACGCAGTACTGCTGAGTACGTCTTTGACTATTGGGCAGTTCAGGCATTCCAGCACGACGACCTGTGCTCTTCCAAACAGTGGAAAGCAGGGATTCCGTGTGATGTAAGCCCTAGATAAATCGGTCATAAAGAGCGAGCCCCGTCAAAAGACGGGGCTGATGTGAGCGCAGCGAGACCGATTGGCAACGACGCGTGGCCGTGCCACCCGATTCCTCTGCCGAAACGTTATGAACACCTGAGCCGACCGTGTCAAAGGCCACAGTCGGCTCCGAGGCGTCTACGACAACTGCCGTACGACATGGCAGATTTGAGTGTTACCTCAGCCGTGCCATGAGAGCGTGCTCGACCAGCGTGATCAGCGCACTCTTGGCATCCGCACGGTGCCGGGCGTCCGTCGTGATGATCGGGGTGTCCGGACCGATCTGCAGCGCCTCCCGCACCTCCTCGGGAGCGTACGGCTGGTGCCCGTCGAAGCCGTTCAGCGCGACGACGAAGGGCAGGCCGCTGTTCTCGAAGTAGTCGACCGCCGGAAAGCAGTCCGCCAGGCGCCGGGTGTCCACGAGCACCACCGCGCCGATCGCACCGCGTACCAGGTCGTCCCACATGAACCAGAACCGGTCCTGACCGGGCGTACCGAAGAGGTACAGGATCAGGTCCTGGTCCAGGGTGATGCGACCGAAGTCCATGGCCACCGTGGTGGTGGTCTTGTCCCCGGTGTGCGTGAGGTCGTCGATGCCCGCGGACGCGGAGGTCATGACGGCCTCGGTGCGCAGCGGGTTGATCTCCGAGACGGCGCCGACGAACGTGGTCTTGCCCACGCCGAAGCCGCCCGCCACCACGATCTTGGCGGAGGTGGTGGCACGACTCGGTTCAGAGCTTGCGAAGTCCACTGAGCACCCTTTCGAGCAGGGTCACGTCCGGCGCACCGGTCGTCTCGTCGCCACCAGGCTGGTGGATGGCGACGAGCCCGGCCTCGGCCAGGTCCGCGACAAGGATCCGGGCCACGCCCAGCGGCATGGACAGGAGCGCCGACACCTCTGCGACCGACTTCACCTCACGGCACAGGTGGCAGATGCGCTGGTGCTCCGGGAGCAGCCCCATGAGTGCTGCCGGGTCGGCCGTGGTGCTGATCAGCGCCTCGATGGCGAGCTGATAGCGGGGCCGCGTCCGGCCACCGGTCATCGCGTACGGACGGACCAGTGGCTGGTCGCCCTCGTCCTCGTACGGCTCCGCGTACGGATCATGAGAGGCGGTGGGCGGGGTCATGAATCCTCCGGGCGGGACAGCAAGTCGGTCGGGCTGGCCGTCTTATTGGCCGTGGGGGGATTGTGGCGGCCGGACGGTGATGTGGTGACGGGGGTGGATCCTCGGCGGATCAGTGGAGCAGACTGCCCTGCAGTTCGGCGCGCAGATCCGGCGTGAGGACCGCACCTGCCCGGTCGACGAGCAGCGCCATCTCGTAGCCCACCAGGCCGATGTCGCACTCGGGGTGCGCGAGTACGGCCAGGGACGAGCCGTCCGAGACGGACATCAGGAAGAGAAAACCCCGCTCCATCTCGACGACCGTCTGCGCCACGTTGCCGCCCTCGAAGATCCGGGAGGCCCCGGCCGTCAGCGAGGTCAGTCCGGACGCGACGGCCGCAAGCTGATCGGCGCGGTCACGGGGGAAGCCTTCCGACATCGCCAGAAGGAGACCGTCGGCGGACACGACGACGGTGTGGGACACACCGGGGGTGTTGTCCACGAAGTTGGTGATCAACCAGTTGAGGTTCTGTGCCGCCTGGCTCATCTGGCTCAACTAACGCTCCTGCTGGTGAGTGGGGCTCGGGAAACTGCCGGTCTGACCGGTACCTGTACCGGCCTGGCGACCCTGCGCGATGCCCCGACGGAGATTGGTCAGCCGGCCGCGTACGTCGTCAGGCGCACGCGAGACCTGCGGACCGGCTTGGTGCTGTTGCTGCTGAGCCGTGCCCGGAACGAGGTTCGCCCGGGGCACCCGGCGCGGCAGGCCGGAGGTGGTGACGCCGCCCGCCGCCGGCTGCCTGACACGCTCCGCCTGCCGGACGAGATCGTCGTTCGGCGAGGTGCGCCAGGAAGAGGTGGCGGGACGCTGTGAAGCCGCAGAGTGCGGCGGGGCCGCGGGAGCGGCCGGAGCCTGCGGCTGCTGCGGGGCCGGTGCGGAGCCGTTGCTCTGCTGACCGCCCTGCTGGCCGTGGAACCAGTTGGTCTCCAGCGTGTCGTACAGGGGCGTACGACCGTCACCGGGACCCGCCGCCGGCGGCAGCGCCTCGGGCTCCTGTCGGACGGGCCGCTGCTGCGGCCGCTGCGGGGCCGGCGGCCGCGGCGCACCGAAGTCGCCACCCTGCTGCGGACGCTCGAACTGCCCGGTGTCACCGGGGTTCTGACGGCCCGGCAGGGAGTGCTGCCCGGTGGAGCCGTTGTCGTAGCCCGGTGTGGCGAACTGACCCGTGGAGCTGGAGTCGTACGCCTGCGGGACCGCGAACTGACCCGTGTTGGCGGGGTTGTTCGGGTTGTTCGGGTTGCTCTGGCCGCCTCGCCCGCTCTGACCGGACGCAGCGCCGAAGACGTCCGAGCGGACGAACTGGCCCGTGTTCTGCGAACCGTTGCTGCCCGGCTGCTGCGTCCCGAAGTCCTGGACGGCGAACTGGCCGGTGTGCTGCGGGTTGCCCGGCGCCGGGGCGCCGAAGTCGGGCCGCGCGAATTCCGAGGTGGAACCGGGGCCCTGACGGTCGTCGGAGCGCGGGATCGCCGGCATCTCGGACGTCGCGTCGATACGCGGCATCCGGGAGGTCTCGTCGTGGCCGCGCGGGGTGTCGAGCGAGGCGCGCGGCACCGGAGGCTGCGCGTTCTCGTCGCTCCAGCTCGGTGTGCGGGGCTGCTGGTCGCCGCCCGGCAGCTCGGCACGCGGACCACTGCGGCCGTACAGCTGCGGCCGCCGCCCACGCCGGCCGCCGTCCTGCTCGGCAGCGTTCGAGTTGTTGGAGGACTGCGGCGGTACGGCGCCACGAGCGCCGCCGAAGCTGTCCTGACCCGCGGCCTGCAGGCCCTGCGGCGCACCCGGCGCCTGACCGAACCCGGCGCCCGCACCCGCGGGAGCCGGCCGGCCCTGCTGGGGGGCTGCCGGGAACTGCGGTCCACGGGCTCCGCCGGGCGCACCCGGACGGCCGTCGCCGGCGCCAGGCAGTGCGGCCCGCGGGCCCTGACCGGCACCGAGCAGACCGCCACCGGAGGCCGCACCGGCACCGAGGGCGCCACCACCGGGCGCACCGGCACCGGCCTGGCGCCGTGCGGCGGCCACGCCTGCGGCTGCCTGCGCGGCGGCGGGGCCACCGGAGCCACCGGCACCCTGACCCGGCTTGGGCTGCGGCTTCTTGCCGCCCTGGGCGACATCGACGGGCAGCATGACCAGCGCGGTCGTACCACCGGAGTCGGACGGGCGCAGCTGGATACGGATGCCGTGGCGCTGGGACAGACGACCGACCACGAACAGACCCATGCGGCGGGAGACCGAGACGTCCACGGTGGGCGGCGAGGCGAGCCGCTCGTTGATCGCCGCGAGGTCCTCGGGGGAGAGGCCGATACCGGTGTCGTGGATCTCGATCAGCACGCGGCCGTCGGGCAGCGCGTGACCGGTGACCTTGACCTTGGTCTGCGGCGAGGAGAACGAGGTGGCGTTCTCGAGCAGCTCGGCGAGGAGGTGCACGAGGTCGTTGACCACGCGGCCGGCCACCTCGGTGGTCGGCACCGCGGCCAGCTCGATGCGCTCGTACTGCTCCACCTCGGACGCGGCGGCGCGGAGCACGTCGACCAGCGGGACCGGACGGGTCCAGCGGCGGCCGGGCTCTTCACCCGCGAGGACGAGGAGGTTCTCACCGTTACGGCGCATACGCGTCGCGAGGTGGTCGAGCTTGAACAGCGAGGACAGCTGGTCCGGGTCGGCCTCGCGGGACTCCAGCTCGGAGATCAGCGAGAGCTGGCGCTGGATAAGACCCTGGGAGCGTCGCGAGAGGTTGGTGAACATCGCGTTGACGTTGCCCCGCAGCAGGGCCTGCTCGGCGGCGAGGCGGACCGCCTCGCGGTGCACGTCGTCGAAGGCCGCGGCCACCTGGCCGATCTCGTCCCGGGAGTGCACACCGACCGACTCGACGGAGGTGTCGACGTCCTGCGGGTCCGACTCCGACAGCTGCTTGACCAGCTCGGGCAGCCGGTCCTGGGCGACCTTGTTGGCGGTCTCCTGGAGGCGGCGCAGCGAGCGGATCATGGAGCGGGCGATGACGAAGGCGCCGACGAGGGAGACACCGAGCACGAGCAGGATCAGCGCACCGGAGATGATCGCCTCGCGCTCGGAGGCGGAGCGCAGCTCGCGGGCCTTCTGCTCCATGTCCTCGAGCAGCGTGTGCTCGATCTTCTTCATCTGCTCGATCTTGGTCGAGCTGTCGTCCACCCAGTCCTGGTACGAGCGCTTCGGCAGGTCGTCCAGGGCGTTCTGGGAGGCGAGGGCACGGCTGGCGTACTTGTCGCTGGCCGTGATCGTCGTGTTGTTCTCCTCGATGGGCTTGAGGAGAGC
Organism: Streptomyces sp. NPDC001157; assembly: GCF_053598255.1. NCBI lineage: Bacteria > Bacillati > Actinomycetota > Actinomycetes > Kitasatosporales > Streptomycetaceae > Streptomyces > Streptomyces sp. NPDC001157. The sequence goes on along the minus strand of NZ_JBSFJW010000021.1, from coordinate 145,214 downwards.
GGTCGCCTTGTCGGCCCCGTAGATGCTCCGGAAGCTGCGCAGCTGGGACTTCTGGCTCTCCAGCGCCGACTGCGCGTACAGCCGGTCGTTCTCGGACAGGTCACCGACGGTGGTGTTGCTCGAGGGGAGCGCCGCCGCCAGAACGGCGCGCTGCATCGACGCGTACTCCTTGGCGGAGGAGAAGGCCGACAGGGCGCGGGTGCGCTGGATCATCTCGGGGTTGCTGGTGGCCTCGGCCATGTCCTGGGAGAGGTCCAGCAGGTGCGTCACGAGACGGTGGTAGGCCTCGACGGTCTGGGTCGAGTTGTTCTTGGCCTGGTAGGCGTTGGCGCGGATCTTCGACAGCGTTTCGAGGTCGCCGACCACGCCGACGAGGCTCTCGCGGACGCCCTGGAGCGAGCCGTCCTTGTTGGAGGTGTCGATCTGCTCGGCGGAGTCGATGAAGTTGGTCTTGGCCCGGTCCGTCTTGTCCCGGTAGCCCTTGACCGTGTAGTCGCTCGCCTTGGAGCCGTGCGCCAGCGGACCGGAGGACAGATCGCGCTCCTTCTGGAGCGCGTCGGCCAGCTCGGTGGCCTGCTTGGTCATGTCCGTCAGCAGCTTCATGTTGTCGAGCTGCTGGATGTCGTCCATGTTGTCGCTGATGCGCAGGGCGCCCAGCGAGGTGGCCGCCACCACGGGAAGCGCGAGCAGCGACACCAGGCGCGTGGAGATGCGCCAGTTGCGCAGGGCCACGCGGGATCCCGGACCGCTCGGGCCCTTGGGCGGCTTGACCGCCGGAGCGGCGGAGCCGGGGGACCCGGGAGGTGCCGACGCGCCGGGGCGCCCGGAGCGCTCTCCGCCGTCGCCGGACGCTGCCGGGCCCGGGTTCTGGGCGTGCTGGGGGGAGGGACTGCCGGCATTGGGGCCAGTCCCGCCGTGCGGCTCCGGCTCCGCCGAAGCACTGCCATCCCTCTTGAAACGTCCCTGCACTAGCGTCGCAACCTCTGGACCAGGCGCCCCTCCGCGTGAACGGAAAGACACGGTGTCGGCGTTTTAGGTGGCGCCCTGAATGCGCCCCCTGTTGGTCGTGAAGTGACCGGCGCTGGCTCCCCCTTCTCGCCGCAACGCGGCGCTTGTCGCGCCCCCTGTGCGCCGGCTCGATCCCGCGGCGGTCCGTGGAATTCCAGCACAGTGCCGGATCTCCAACAAGGGCCGAGCACTATGCCGTGACGCACGTGACTACACGTGAGTGCGGGGTTACCGGACGTAGAAAGTGATCTCGTCTATAACGGACTTATCGGAGCGAGTCGCCCAGGTGGGAGCGGTGTCCCAGTCGCCATGATCAGGAGCGGAATGATGGCTTCAGGGGGGCAATGTCCGTTTCGTAGGGGTCGACTGCAGGCCTGAATTGACCGTTTTGCCTGTCAGGTCGTGAGCAAACTCACACGCTGATCATGGGGTCTTCACGTCTTGGGGAGGGAATTGAATGTTTAGCCTGACGCTTTACAGGACGTAACACTTTGACAACCGCGCCTGCGCGATGGCCCCTGAGGCCCCGGCCGGGCGCCCGTAGATGACAAGGTCACGTACAACAGTGAAGACGACGATGATGTTCCGCAACATAGCCAACCCGCGGCGCACGACGCTGGCGCACCTCGAGGACGCCGACGCACTGCAGACGCCGCAGCAGCCGGAGCACACTGTCGACCTCCCGTCCCAGACGGCCAACCCGCGCCGCACCATCCTGGTGGAGGCCCCCGCCACGGCCTCCGTCGCGCAGTAGTACGCACACCGGCCGTAGATCACTCACCTCGGCCGCGCGCGAACCGAATACGCGAAGCGCAGCCCCGTCACCGCGTTAGCCTGGAGCGTCAGACTCCAGCCGGCTCAAGTGAGGGGCGCAGCATCCCGTGCGCATCGCCAGGTTCTCCATCGACGGGAACGTCGCCTTCGGCGCGGTCGAGGGCGACAAGCCGGACGAGCTCGTCCTCGACATCATCAAGGGCATCCCGTTCGCGGACTTCGAGCTCTCCGGTACGAAGGTCCCGCTGAGCAAGGTGAGGCTGCTGCCCCCGGTGCTCCCCAACAAGGTCGTGGCCTTCGGCCGCAACTACGCGGAGCACGCCCGCGAACTCGGCAACGAGGTGCCCGACGCCCCGTTCGCCTTCTTCAAGCCGTCCACCTCGGTGATCGGCCCCGGCGACGAGATCCAGTACCCGCCCTTCTCCGAGGACCTCCACCACGAGGCCGAACTGGCCGTCGTCATCGGCCGCATGTGCCGTGAGGTCCCCCGCGAGCGAGTGGCCGACGTGATCTTCGGCTACACCTGCGCCAACGACGTCACCGCCCGTGATGTGCAGAAGCGCGAGAAGCAGTGGGCCCGGGCCAAGGGCTTCGACACCTCCTGCCCGCTCGGCCCCTGGGTGGAGACCGGCATCGACCTGGCCACCGCGTCCGACCTGACCGTCCAGCTCACGGTCAACGGCGAACAACGCCAGCTCGGCCGCACCAGCGAGATGATCCACTCCATCGAGGACCTGATCGTCAACATCTCCGAGGCCATGACGCTGCTCCCCGGCGACGTGATCCTCACGGGCACCCCGGCAGGCGTCGGGCCGCTCACCGTCGGCGACGAGGTCGCCGTCACCATCGAAGGCATCGGCACTCTCACCAACAAGGTTGTCAAGCGTGGCTAGCGCACCCGCCTCCCCCGTACGCGTCCGTTTCTGCCCCTCGCCCACCGGTAACCCCCATGTGGGCCTGGTCCGCACCGCCCTGTTCAACTGGGCGTTCGCCCGGCACCACCAGGGCACTCTGGTCTTCCGGATCGAGGACACCGACGCCGCCCGCGACTCCGAGGAGTCGTACAACCAGCTGCTCGACTCGATGCGCTGGCTGGGCTTCGACTGGGACGAGGGCCCCGAGGTCGGCGGCCCGCACGCGCCGTACCGCCAGTCGCAGCGCATGGACCTCTACGCCGACGTCGCGCAGAAGCTCCTCGCCGCCGGCCACGCGTACCACTGCTACTGCTCCCAGGAGGAGCTGGACACCCGCCGCGAGGCCGCCCGCGCAGCCGGCAAGCCGTCCGGCTACGACGGCCACTGCCGCGACCTCACGGCCGCGCAGGTCGAGGAGTACAAGGCCCAGGGCCGCACCCCGATCGTCCGCTTCCGCATGCCCGACGAGACGATCACCTTCACGGACCTGGTCCGCGGCGAGCTGACGTTCACTCCCGAGAACGTGCCGGACTACGGCATCGTCCGTGCGAACGGCGCCCCGCTGTACACCCTGGTCAACCCGGTCGACGACGCGCTGATGGAGATCACCCACGTCCTGCGCGGCGAGGACCTGCTCTCCTCCACCCCCCGTCAGATCGCCCTGTACAAGGCGCTGATCGAGCTGGGCATCGCCCAGCAGATCCCGCAGTTCGGCCACCTGCCGTACGTGATGGGCGAGGGCAACAAGAAGCTGTCGAAGCGCGACCCGCAGTCGTCGCTGAACCTCTACCGCGAGCGCGGCTTCCTCCCGGAGGGCCTGCTCAACTACCTGTCCCTGCTGGGCTGGTCGCTCTCCGCGGACAAGGACATCTTCACCATCGAGGAGATGGTGGCCGCCTTCGACATCGCGGACGTGAACCCCAACCCGGCCCGCTTCGACCTCAAGAAGTGCGAGGCGATCAACGCCGACCACATCCGCCTGCTGGATGTGAAGGACTTCACGGAGCGCTGCGCCCCCTGGCTGCGGGCACCCTTCGCCCCCTGGGCCCCGGAGGACTTCGACGAGGCCAAGTGGCAGGCGGTCGCCCCGCACGCACAGACCCGCCTGAAGGTCCTCTCGGAGATCACGGAGAACGTCGACTTCCTGTTCCTCGCCGAGCCGGTCTTCGACGAGCCGTCCTGGACGAAGGCCATGAAGGAAGGCTCGGACGCCCTCCTCCGCACGGCCCGCGAGAAGCTGGAGTCCGCCGACTGGACCTCCGCCGAGTCCCTCAAGGAGGCCGTCCTGGCCGCCGGCGAGGCCCACGGCCTCAAGCTCGGCAAGGCCCAGGCCCCGGTCCGCGTCGCCGTCACCGGCCGCACGGTCGGCCTGCCGCTGTTCGAGTCCCTGGAGATCCTGGGCAAGGAGAAGACCCTGGCCCGCATCGACGCGGCGCTGGCGAAGCTGACCGCGTAACGCACACGCGCGTGCAGGGGCGGTGGCCGTCGCGGCCGCCGCCCCTCTGCGTTGTCAGTGGGGCCCACTAGTGTTCCGGCATCGCACTCAAGATCCGGAAGGGCACCCGTCATGCCGATGTCTCCTCGTGACTACACCTGGCCGTTCACCCCGGGCAGCACGTTCGCGTACGAGTCCGGGCAGACGGGCGTCATCCACGTGGCCGACGGCGGGATGCTCGACCTGCCCACCGGACGGGTCGTCGCCTGCGACCCGTTCGTCTACCTCGGGTCCGGGGACATAGAACCGTTCACCGTCACCGTCGCCCCCGGTCGCTACCGCGTCGATGCGGCTGTCGCGACCCTGACCCGCCCCGGCGAGCCCCCGGCCGAGCGCCCCCACCGGCGGGTGGCGGCGGCCCGCCTTGTGATCCGCGACGAGCCCACCGTGACCTGGGAGTTGGCCGTCGGCCCGGAACAGGACCTCGCCGAACTCGGGGACGACGAGTTCTTCGGCTACGGCGTCGACGCCGGCACCGGCTGCTTCTACGACGCCTCGGCCGAGGAGGCCTTCCCCGGGACCGAGGAGGAAGAGGGGCCGCTGTGGGAGGCCTTCGAGAACAGCGACTGGTCGCACGGGCCCCACCTGGTCACCTCCACCACCACCGGCGACACGCTGGCCGCGTTCACCTCCGGCTGGGGCGACGGGTTCTACCCCACCTGGATCGGCCGCACCGCCGCCGGCGAGGTCACCTGCTACCTCACGGACTTCTTCGTCGCGCCGGCCCCCACCGACGCCCCCGTGTGACAGTCGCCGATCCACGGACACGCCCTCGACCTCCGGGTTACCGTCGGATCATGAGCATTCGCGCCGTGGTCTGGGACGTCGACGACACCCTCTTCGACTACACCAGCGCGGACCGCGAGGGCATGCGGTCCCATCTGGCTTCCGAGGGTCTGCTCACCGGGGACGAGACCCCGGAGCAGACCCTCGCGCGCTGGCGGGAGATCACCGACCGGCAGTGGGCGCGGTTCTCGGCGGGGGAGCTGTCCTTCGAGGAGCAGCGCCGCGAGCGCATCCGGGTGTTCCTGGACACACCCCTGAGCGCCGCCGAGGCCGACGCCTGGTTCCAGCGGTACATGACGCACTACGAGGCCGCCTGGGCCCTCTTCCCGGACGTCCTGCCCGCCCTGGACGCCCTCGCGGCCAGCCACCGGCACGCGGTGCTGTCCAACTCCAGCCTCACCGTCCAGGACCGCAAGCTGCGCAGCCTCGGCGTGCACGACCGCTTCGAGGTCATCCTGTGCGCCGCCGAACTCGGCGTCTCCAAGCCCGAGGCCGGCGCCTTCCTGGCGGCCTGCGAGGCCCTGGAACTCGCGCCGCACCAGGTCGCGTACGTCGGCGACCACCCGGAGATCGACGGGCGCGGTGCCGCCGACGCCGGACTGCTGTCGGTGTGGATCGACCGCAACGGCGTGCACACCGGCGGTGCCGCACCCACGGGACCCCACCGGATCGCCTCGCTCGCCGAACTCCCCGCGGTCCTCGGCGCCGATACCCGTTTTGGAGCCCCGTCCACCTTCAGGTAATGTTCTTCCTGCGCCGCCGGGGAGCGGGCCGAAAGGCCGGGAACCGGAGGAGCAAACTAGAACAAGAACCCCGAAGGGGCTTGCGTTCCAGTGGCCTATGGTGTAATTGGCAGCACGACTGATTCTGGTTCAGTTAGTCTTGGTTCGAGTCCAGGTAGGCCAGCTCGCGGAGCTCATCCGCAACCGCGGAACTTTTCCGCAGGCCCCCGTTGTGTAGCGGCCTAGCACGCCGCCCTCTCAAGGCGGTAGCGCCGGTTCGAATCCGGTCGGGGGTACTGATCTCGATCAACTCGGGATCGCTAGGGCCCCCGTTGTGTAGCGGCCTAGCACGCCGCCCTCTCAAGGCGGTAGCGCCGGTTCGAATCCGGTCGGGGGTACAAACTGGTCTAAACCACATTGGTCTATGGTGTAATTGGCAGCACGACTGATTCTGGTTCAGTTAGTCTTGGTTCGAGTCCAGGTAGACCAGCTCGGATCTGCGGCGGTGCAGTACTGAACGCTTGCAAGATCCTCGCCCCCGTTGTGTAGCGGCCTAGCACGCCGCCCTCTCAAGGCGGTAGCGCCGGTTCGAATCCGGTCGGGGGTACATCATGAAGGCCCTTCGCTTCGGCGGAGGGCCTTCGTCGTGCCGGACGGCTACTCGTCGAAGCCGTACCGCCGTGTCGTCTCCTCCTCCTGGGCCATCCGGTGCAGCGTCTGCAGGATCGGCTCGTTGATGATCGCCCCCAGGATCGCGAACTCGATCCGCTCCTCCTCCGACGGGTGCGCCTCCATGTTGTCCAGGTCGAGGACGGCTGTCCGGTAGGCCAACTCGGCGTACGGAGCGAGCAGTTCGGCTCCCCAGGTGTAGCCGAGCCGGCGGAACGCGGCCACCGACACCACCAGTGAGCGGTACGAGGGGGAGATGGTCGAGAGCCGCTTGACGTTCTCCCAGCCGAGCCGGTCGAGGAGTGCGGCGACCTCCTCGTGCGCGCCCTGGATGTACTCGTCGTCCGCGTCCGGCTCCGGCACCTGTGGCAACGCCCACATCGCGGCGCCGAGGCGGATCGCACGCGGCAGGGAGTCGTCGTCGACATGCCCCAGCACCTCCCGGACCGTCGCCACCGGCAGCCGGCCCACCTGGATCATCGCCCGCACCAGCCGCAGCCGGCGCAGATGCTCCTCGTCGTACTCGGCCGTCGTGGCATTGAGCTGGACGCCCGGCGGCAACAGGCCTTCGCGCAGGTAGTACTTGATGGTCGCGGTGGACACCCCACTGCGCTCGCTGAGCTCGGCCAGCCGCATCTCTTGCGCCTCTCCTTGGGAAGTGCCACTATCCAAGCATCGATCAGGAGGATAGCGCCGCTATCCGATGAGCGGAGCAGGGGACCGTCATGTTCGCGAAGCCGGTACGAGGTCGCACGACCGCGGATGCGGAAGGTGATGTGGTGGTCCTGCTCATCGGTATGCGGGTGAACCACTTCTGGGCGGTGCACCAGTGGCTGCCGGTCATGCTGGCGATGTTCCGCATGCTTGGGGAGCTTGCGCGGAACCACGACCGGGGGCTGCTGGGGCGTGTGATGCTGACGGCCTCTCCGCGGACGTACTACATCGTCCAGTACTGGGAGTCCAAGGAGAAGCTGTACGCCTACGCGCACTCGCCGGAGATGTTCCATCACCGCGCCTGGTCGATCATCAACGGCAAGGAACGCGCGGGGAAGGTGCGCGGCCATGTGGGGCTGTGGCACGAGGCGTACGTGGTGCCCGAGGGGTCCTACGAGGCCGTCTACTTCGACATGCCGGCCTTCGGGCTCGCGGGGGCGCACGGGCAGGTGCCGCTGGAGAAGCGTGGGCGCTACGCGAAGGACCGGTACGCATATCGGTCGTCCGCGGGGGCCGGGCAGAAGGCGGCCGAGAAGGCCGGGTGACCAGGGGGGATCGGGGGAGCGAGGAGGGCCTGCCGCGGCGTTGGGGCGGGCCCTCCTCGCTGACGTCTCCCTACGGTCTCGTGCGTCAGCCGGTGCGGCGCAGTGCCTCGGAGAGACGGGCGGCGGCGTCGATGACCGCCTGGGCGTGCATACGGCCCGGGTGGCGCGTCAGGCGCTCGATGGGGCCGGAGACGGACACGGCGGCCACCACGCGGTTGGACGGGCCGCGTACGGGCGCGGAGACGGACGCGACGCCCGGTTCCCGCTCGCCGATGGACTGGGCCCAGCCGCGGCGTCGTACGCCCGAGAGTGCGGTGGCCGTGAAGCGGGCGCCCTGCAGGCCCCGGTGCAGGCGCTCCGGCTCCTCCCAGGCCATCAGGATCTGCGCCGAGGAACCGGCCTTCATCGTGAGCGTCGAGCCGACCGGGACCGTGTCCCGAAGTCCGGACAGGCGCTCCGCCGCGGCGACGCAGATGCGCATGTCGCCCTGGCGGCGGTAGAGCTGGGCGCTCTCGCCCGTGACGTCCCGCAGATGCGTGAGCACCGGGCCCGCGGTCGCGAGCAGGCGGTCCTCGCCGGCGGCCGCGGCCAGCTCCGCCAGGCGCGGGCCGAGAATGAAACGGCCCTGCATGTCGCGTGCCACCATACGGTGGTGCTCCAGGGCCACGGCCAGTCTGTGGGCCGTCGGTCGTGCCAGTCCGGTGGCCGCCACCAGTCCCGCGAGGGTGGCCGGCCCGGACTCCAGGGCGCTGAGGACAAGGGCTGCCTTGTCCAGAACGCCCACGCCGCTACTGTTGTCCATGAAACGATACTCACGTCTCACTCTGTGAAACGCAAGTTCCTTTTTTCGTGAGACGCGCAACCCTTGTATGCACAGCGGCCCGCTGACCGAACGGGCCGGATGACGGACGCCCGTGAATTGGGGCCGGGTGCCGTCTCCTCAAGATCTCTAGTTGGGCCGGTGGACGTTTGCCGGCCGGAGGGAAAGCGATGGGTAGGACACTCGCGGAGAAGGTCTGGGACGACCACGTCGTCCGGCGCGCCGAGGGCGAGCCCGACCTTCTCTTCATCGATCTCCACCTCCTGCACGAGGTGACCAGCCCGCAGGCCTTCGACGGTCTGCGCAAGAGCGGCCGGCCGGTGCGCCGTCTCGACCTCACCATCGCGACCGAGGACCACAACACCCCGACCCTCGACATCGACAAGCCGATCGCGGACCCGGTCTCCCGGGCCCAGCTGGAGACGCTGCGCAAGAACTGCGCCGAGTTCGGCGTCCGGCTGCACCCGCTGGGCGACGTCGAGCAGGGCGTCGTGCACGTCGTCGGCCCGCAGCTGGGTCTGACCCAGCCCGGCATGACGGTCGTCTGCGGTGACTCCCACACCTCCACGCACGGCGCCTTCGGCGCGCTGGCGTTCGGCATCGGCACCTCGCAGGTCGAGCACGTGCTGGCCACCCAGACGCTGCCGCTGGCCCGTCCGAAGACCATGGCGATCACGGTCGACGGCGAACTGCCCGAGGGCGTCACGGCCAAGGACCTGATCCTGGCGATCATCGCCAAGATCGGTACGGGCGGCGGCCAGGGCTACATCCTGGAGTACCGCGGCTCCGCCATCGAGAAGCTCTCGATGGAGGCCCGGATGACCATCTGCAACATGTCGATCGAGGCCGGTGCCCGCGCGGGCATGATCGCCCCCGACGAGACCACCTTCGAGTACATCAAGGGCCGCGCCCACGCCCCCGAGGGCGAGGACTGGGACGCCGCCGTCGCGTACTGGAAGACGCTGAAGACGGACGAGGACGCCGAGTTCGACGCCGAGGTCGTCATCGACGCCGCGTCGCTGTCGCCGTTCGTCACCTGGGGCACCAACCCCGGCCAGGGCGCGCCGCTTTCGGCCGACGTCCCCGACCCTGCTTCGTACGAAGACGCTTCGGAGCGCCTCGCCGCCGAAAAGGCCCTGGAATACATGGGGTTGGAGGCCGGGCAGCCGCTGCGGTCCATCAAGGTGGACACCGTCTTCGTAGGCTCCTGCACCAACGGCCGCATCGAGGACCTGAGGGCCGCGGCGGCGATCGTCGAGGGCCGCAAAGTCGCCGACGGCGTACGGATGCTGGTCGTCCCCGGCTCCGCGCGCGTCGGTCTGCAGGCCGTCTCCGAGGGCCTGGACGTCGTCTTCAAGGAGGCCGGCGCCGAATGGCGGCACGCGGGCTGCTCGATGTGTCTGGGCATGAACCCCGACCAGCTGGCCCCGGGTGAGCGCTCCGCGTCCACCTCCAACCGCAACTTCGAGGGCCGGCAGGGCAAGGGCGGTCGTACGCACCTGGTGTCGCCGCAGGTCGCCGCCGCGACGGCGGTCCTGGGCCACCTGGCCTCGCCCGCCGATCTGTCCGACGCCCCTGCGCCCGCTGGAGTCTGAGAGTCATGGAAGCATTCACCAAGCACACCGGCCGGGCCGTCCCGCTGCGCCGCTCCAACGTCGACACCGACCAGATCATCCCTGCTCACTGGCTCAAGAAGGTCACGCGGGACGGTTTCGAGGACGGGCTGTTCGAGGCCTGGCGCAAGGACGAGAACTTCATCCTCAACCGCCCCGAGCGGCAGGGCGCCACGGTCCTGGTCGCCGGCCCCGACTTCGGCACCGGCTCCTCCCGCGAGCACGCGGTGTGGGCGCTGCAGAACTACGGCTTCAAGACCGTGATCTCCTCCCGCTTCGCCGACATCTTCCGCGGCAACTCGCTGAAGAACGGCCTGCTCACGGTCGTTCTGGAGCAGAAGATCGTGGACGCGCTGTGGGAGCTCACGGAGAAGGACCCGCAGGCCGAGATCACCGTCGACCTGGAGGCGCGCGAGGTGCGCGCCGAGGGCATCACCGCCGCCTTCGAGCTGGACGAGAACTCCCGCTGGCGGCTGCTGAACGGGCTGGACGACATCTCCATCACCCTCCAGAACGAGGCCGACATCGCCGCGTACGAGGCCAAGCGCCCGTCGTACAAGCCCCGGACGCTCAAGGTCTGATCCGGAACCCATCCGCAGGTCGGGTTTCGGCCACCTGAACACCCCCGCTGTACCCCCGATCAGCCCGATCGGGGGTACAGCCGTGTCTGGACCCGAAAGGCCTCGGGGGTGCTCGCCCCTGTTCCCAACTTCCCACGTTACGACGGTTGTTGCCGGGGTAGCCGAGTTGTGTAGGCGCGACTTCCGCCGGAGCCCGGAAGGCCGTTTGAGGCATCAGTTGCGACCCCCGCAGGCGACAACTCGCCCCAGATGGCACAATCTGTGCATGGAACACGACGGCCAACTCGAGCTCTATGCGGCAGTCGCGGACCAACTGAAGGAAGCGCACGCAAGAGTGCGCGCACTGCAAGTCCCGGAGGGCGTACGGATGGCGCTGACCCGGAAGCTGCTGGTCATTACGGCCGCGGCCAAGCACGATCTCGCCGACGCGGCAAGGCGTCTGGAGGCGTTCACCACGGACCTCGACGAGGGTCGATTCCCCGAAGAGGACCGCTGAACGCGTTCGAGACAGCCGAGTTCGTTGCGGCGCACGGGTGATTAGCCCGTTTCGTGTTTGATTTGCGGTATATATCTGCCTAACGTGCGAAAAAGCTTGAACACTTTCGTTCTGGCAATGTCTCCGAAGGGGAAGACGTGAACAAGGCGCAGCTCGTAGAAGCGATTGCCGACAAGCTGGGCGGCCGACAGCAGGCCGCCGAGGCTGTCGACGCGGTCCTGGACGCCATCGTCCGCGCGACCGTCGCCGGGGACCGGGTCTCGGTCACCGGCTTCGGCTCGTTCGAGAAGGTCGACCGTCCGGCCCGCTACGCCCGCAACCCGCAGACGGGCGAGCGGGTTCGGGTCAAGAAGACCTCCGTTCCGCGCTTCCGCGCGGGCCAGGGCTTCAAGGACCTGGTGAGCGGCTCGAAGAAGCTCCCGCGCGGCGGCGAGGTCGCCGTCAAGAAGGCGCCCAAGGGCAGCCTGACCGGTGGCGCCGCGGCGACCGTGAAGAAGGCGGCCGCGAAGAAGACCACCAAGGCGGCCGCCGCCAAGAAGACGACGGCGAAGAAGACCACGGCGAAGAAGACCACGGCCGCCGCCAAGAAGACGACCGCGAAGAAGACGACGGCGAAGAAGACCACGGGCGCCGCCAAGACCACCGCGGCGAAGAAGACGACGGCCAAGAAGGCCACCGCCAAGAAGGCCCCGGCGAAGAAGGCGACGGCCAAGAAGGCCCCCGCCAAGAAGTCGACGGCTCGCAAGACCACCACCGCCAAGACGGCCACGGCCCGCAAGAGGTAAAGACGCAAGGGCACAGGGGCACTCACGCGCCGGGCCGGACTCCGCATCGGAGTCCGGCCCGCGGCGTTTCTCGGGGGGTCAGAGGGTCTGGAGTGTCACGAGGGTGATCCGCAGGCCGTCCTTGCCGCCCTCCGTCTCGATGCGGACCCGTTGCCCGGGGCGCAGCAGCCGCAGGCCACCCGCGTCGAACGCCGGTGCGTCGAAGGGCACCGGGGTGCCGTCGTCGAGCAGCACGCTGCCGGTCCTTGTGTCTGCGTCGTAGGTGTATGCGGTGGCTTGCATGGCCTGCAGCCTACTGGGTGCCGATTTCGCCGTACGGTTCCGGTTGTTTGCGGGCTGCAGGTGCGTTGTGGCTGGTCGCGCAGTTCCCCGCGCCCCTTCGGGGGCGCCTCGGCCTGTGGGCAGTCGTGCCGCTGGGGCGGCACCCGTCCCACAGAAGGCGGCACCTCTCAGCGAGCAGCGCCCCCACCTCCCTCACCGGCACCTCAAGTACCCGGTATCAGCAGTCCCGCCGAGGCCGCCGCCGTAAACCGCCCCACCCCCAGCGCCAGCGCCGCGCGCAAGTCGTCGCCCGTGTCGACGTCCTGGCGTACGGAATCCACGTCCCCGAGCGCGAGCTCCTCGGCTCCGGATGCCCGGTGCCGGGCGCGGGAATCCGGGCCGAATGCCGGAAGCAATTCCTCGGCGGCGGCTGCGGCCAGCAGCGTCGTGCCGATTGCGGCCGCGTCGGCGAGGAAAGCGCGGGGGAATTCCGTGGCCGCGTCCAGGACTCGGGACAATTCCAGCGGGTGCAGCGCCGGGAGGTCGGCGTTCAGGGCCGCGACGGGGCTTTCGGGGTGTGCGGTGCGCACGGCGGTCACTCCGTGTGTCAGGGCCGCGTTGAGGCCGCCGTGGGGCTCGTCGGGCACGATCCGGGCGCCCAGCGCGGCCAGCTCGCGGCCGGCCAGGGCGTCGTCCGTGACGACCGCCACATCCCTGACCACCGGGCAGGCCAGCGCCGCCGCCACGGTGTCCTGGGCGAAGGCGAGGGCGAGGCCGGGGCGCAGCCCGTCGGCCGCGGTGTCCGCGAGCCTGCTCTTGGCCCGCGTCAGGGGTTTCAGGGGTATGACCAAGGTCCACAGCACCGGTGTTCCGTCCCTCTCTTGTCGCGGCCATTGTCACTCAGCCGTCACCTGGACCATCTGGCGGTCGCGTCGCCGGGGCGTACCGTGTTCTCGACAGACCGGCGGCCTGGGGCGACACTTGTGCGGCCCCCAAGGCCCTAGAGGAAGGTGTCCGCGTGCCCCGCCGCAGAATCGGCTTCTGGTATCGCTTCGCAGCGGTGCTCTGCAAACCGCCGCTGGTGGTTCTGATCAAGCGGGACTGGCGCGGAATGGAGCACATTCCGGCCGACGGCGGATTTATCACCGCGGTGAACCACAATTCCCATGTGGACCCCTTCGCGTATGCGCACTATCAGTACAACACCGGACGGGTTCCGCGATTCCTGGCGAAGAGCGGCCTTTTCAAGAAGGGATTCGTCGGCGCCGCGATGCGCGGCACCGGACAGATCCCCGTCTACCGCGAGACCACGGACGCGCTGAGCGCATTCCGCGCCGCGATCGAGGCCGTGGAGCGCGGGGAGTGCGTCGCGTTCTACCCCGAGGGCACCATCACCCGGGACCCGAACCAGTGGCCCATGACCGGCAAGACGGGTGCCGCGCGCGTCGCCCTCACCACCAAGTGCCCGGTGATTCCCGTCGCTCAGTGGGGTGCCAACGAGCTGCTCCCGCCGTACGCCAAGAAGCCCAGCCTCCGGCCGCGCAAGACCCACCACGTGCTCGCGGGACCGCCCGTCGATCTCTCGCGCTTCTACGACAAGGAGATGACCCCGGACCTCCTGAAGGAGGCGACGGAGGTCATCATGGCCGCCATCACCCGCCAGCTGGAGGAGATCCGCGGCGAGAAGGCGCCCGCGACGCCGTACGACCCGCGCCGTGAGCGGATCGAGCAGCGGCGCAGGACGCAGACGCAGACGCAGAGCGGTCAGGAAGAGGAGAGCGCCAAGTGAGCAAGACGGTCAAGGCCGCTGTCTTCAGCGCTGGTTCATGGGGTACGGCCTTCGGGATGGTGCTCGCCGACGCCGGCTGCGAGGTCACCCTCTGGGGCCGCCGGCCCGAGGTCGTGGACGCGATCAACTCCACCCGGGCCAACCCCGACTACCTGGCCGGTGTGGAACTTCCGGGGAATGTGCGCGCCACCACGGACGCCGCCGAGGCACTGGCGGGCGCGGACTTCACGGTCCTGTCGGTGCCTTCCCAGACGCTGCGCGCGAACCTCGCCGAATGGGCGCCGCTGCTCGCGCCCGACACCACCCTCGTCTCCCTCATGAAGGGCGTCGAACTCGGCTCCGCCATGCGGATGAGCGAGGTGATCGAGGACGTCGCCAAGGTGGGCGCCGACCGGATCGCCGTCGTCACCGGGCCCAACCTCGCGCGTGAGATCGCCGCCCGGATGCCGGCCGCCGCCGTGGTCGCCTGCACCGACGAGACGGTCGCCCAGCGGCTCCAGGCCGCCTGCCACACGCCGTACTTCCGGCCGTACACGAACACGGACGTGGTCGGCTGCGAGCTGGGCGGTGCCGTCAAGAACGTGATCGGCCTCGCCGTCGGCATCGCGGACGGCATGGGCCTCGGCGACAACGCCAAGGGCTCGCTCATCACGCGCGGCCTCGCCGAGACCACACGGCTCGGTATCGCGCTCGGCGCCGACCCGCTGACGTTCTCCGGACTCGCGGGCCTCGGCGACCTGGTGGCGACCTGCTCCTCGCCGCTGTCGCGCAACCACACCTTCGGCACCAACCTCGGCAAGGGCATGACCCTGCAGGAGACCATCGCGGTCACCAAGCAGACCGCCGAGGGCGTCAAGTCCTGTGAGTCCGTGGCGGATCTGGCCCGCCGGCACGGCGTGGAGATGCCCATCACCGAGACCGTCGTGGACATCGTGCACGAGGGCAAGCCTCCGGTGGTCGCCCTCAAGGAGCTGATGTCGCGCAGCGCAAAGCCCGAACGACGCTGAGCGAACCTGCTGAGTCGACGCTGTATCGGGGCTCTACCAACGGGTACTCTCAACGCGATATGAGCACCGAGAACCTCCCCCAGAGCCCTGAGCAGCCGCCTCGCAAGCCGCGCGTGGCCGTCGTGTTCGGCGGGCGCAGCTCCGAACACGGGATCTCCGTGGTCACCGCCGGCGCCGTCCTCAAGGCCATCGACCGGACCAAGTACGACGTTCTGCCGATCGGCATCACGCGGGAGGGCCGCTGGGCCCTCACCGCCGACGAACCCGAACGCATGGCGATCACCGACCGCCGTACGCCCGAGGTGGAGGACGTGGCCGAGTCGGGCGAGGGCGGTGTGGTGCTCCCCCTGGACCCCGGCAACCGCGAAGTCGTCGTCAGCGAGCCAGGATCGGTGCCCAAGGCGCTCGGTGAGGTCGACGTCGTCTTCCCCGTCCTGCACGGCCCGTACGGCGAGGACGGCACCCTGCAGGGACTGCTGGAGCTCTCCGGCGTCCCGTACGTGGGTTCGGGCGTGCTCGCCTCGGCCGTCGGCCAGGACAAGGAGTACATGAAGCGGGTGTTCACCTCCTTCGGGCTCAAGGTCGGCCCGTACGTGGTGGTCCGGCCCCGCGAGTGGGAGCAGGACGAGTCGGCCGCCCGCAAGAAGATCGTGGACTTCGCCGGCGAGCACGGCTGGCCGCTCTTCGTGAAGCCCGCGCGCGCGGGCTCCTCGATCGGCATCACCAAGGTCGACGACATCGCCGGACTCGGGGACGCGATCGCCGAGGCCCAGCGCCACGACCCGAAGATCCTTGTCGAGGCCGCACTGCGCGGCCGTGAGATCGAGTGCGGGGTGCTGGAGTTCGAGGACGGTCCGAGGGCGAGCGTGCCCTCCGAGATCCCGCCGCCGGACACGCACGCGTACTACGACTTCGAGGCGAAGTACATCGACTCGACCCCGGGCATCGTCCCGGCCCCGCTGACCCCCGAGGAGACGGCGGAGGTCCAGCGCCTCGCCGTGGACGCCTTCGAGGCCGCTTCCTGCGAGGGCCTGGTCCGCGCGGACTTCTTCCTCACCGAGGACGGCGAGTTCGTGATCAACGAGATCAACACCATGCCCGGCATGACCCCGATCTCGATGTACCCACAGATGTGGCAGGCGAGCGGCATCAGCTACCCGGAACTGGTCGACAAGCTCATCCAGGCAGCACTGCGCAGGTCAACGGGCCTGCGCTGAGCGCCCCGACAGGGGCGCGGGGCTGTATCGATATGCGGCTACCGCCGCGTGGGCGCGACAAGCCACAGATCGCCCG
The DNA here is from genome assembly GCF_053598255.1 of Streptomyces sp. NPDC001157. Classification (NCBI taxonomy): domain Bacteria; kingdom Bacillati; phylum Actinomycetota; class Actinomycetes; order Kitasatosporales; family Streptomycetaceae; genus Streptomyces; species Streptomyces sp. NPDC001157. The sequence continues at coordinate 128,942 of NZ_JBSFJW010000021.1, read as the reverse complement.
CAGTCGACACAGGACCTGCTGGGCCACGGCGACTAGTCGGCAACACCCTCCGGTACCGCTTTCTTGATGGCAGGCGCCAGATCAACCAACGGCGCCATGCCATCCCCGGTCCGCCCCGCAGGGATCGTCACCTCGACATACCCCTTCCGCAGCGTCGTGGTAAAGCGGAAGGCCCCGGCCTGCTTCTGCAGCAGCCACCCGACGCCGTTCACCTCGACCCCGTCGGCCTCGGGATCACTCATCTCCGCGGGCCGCGGAACACCGCAGCGCAGTATGATCGCCGGGTCCCCCCAGCCCGCGGTCAGCGGGGACGCGGGCTCGGGATCCCGGCGCCCGAGACCGTCGACCTTGGACGGCAGTGCCCTGTCCAGGCTCCGGCACAGCGCAGCGACCTTCGCCCCCGGCGAGGGAACCGCCGCCGACGCGCTGTCGTCTGCTGATGAGCAGCCCGCGGCGGCGATCAGCAGGACGAACACGGGCAGCCCGGCAGGAACAGGGCGCCGGCGACGGAAGAAGTTCACCGGCCAAGGGTAGACGGGGGCTACAGATGGACGACCGGGCAGGTCAGGGTGCGGGTGATGCCGTCCACCTGCTGGACCTTCGCGACCACCATGCGGCCGAGGTCGTCCACGGTGTCGGCCTGGGCCCGCACGATCACGTCATAAGGTCCTGTCACGTCCTCGGCCTGGATGACTCCAGGGATCTTGCTGATCGTCTCGGCGACGGTCGACGCCTTGCCGACCTCCGTCTGGATCAGGATGTACGCCTGTACCACGGAACCTCCAGGGCGGCCACGAGGATCATGTGGGGAAAAGGAACGCCACGGTATCGCGTCGCCGCTCGCCGCGGGGAGACCTGCGGGGGCCGGGGCTTGCGCGCCGGGGTGCAGGCACGGCAAAGGTTGACGGTCACCTCGACCGTATCGAGGACACTGATGACGCGCGACCGGGCACGGCCAGGGACAGAAGGGGAGCAAGGGCAATGAAGGGCACTGTTGGTGAGCTCGGGGAGTTCGGGCTCATCAGGGAGCTCACCTCCCGTCTCACCACCACCCCGGCGGTCCGGGTCGGCCCCGGCGACGACGCCGCTGTGGTGGCCGCGCCCGACCGACGGGTCGTGGCCAGTACCGACATCCTCCTGGAGGGACGGCACTTCCGCCGCGACTGGTCCACCGCCTACGACGTCGGACGTAAGGCCGCTGCGCAGAACCTCGCGGACATCGCCGCCATGGGTGCCGTACCGACCGCACTGCTGCTCGGCCTGGTGGTGCCCGCCGAACTCCCCGTGACCTGGCCGAGCGAGCTGATGGACGGCATCCGCGACGAGTGCCAGGTCGCGGGTGCCTCCGTGGTCGGTGGGGATGTCGTACGGGGCGACACGATCGTGGTGTCGATCACCGCGCTCGGCGATCTGCGCAACCAGGAGCCGATCACCAGGGGCGGCGCCCAACCCGGCGACCTGGTCGCGGTGACCGGCTGGCTCGGCTGGTCCGCCGCCGGTTACGCGGTGCTCTCCCGGGGTTTCCGTTCGCCGCGCGCCTTCGTGGAGGCGCACCGGCGCCCGGAGCCGCCGTACCACGCGGGCCCGGCGGCCGCGGGGCTCGGCGCGACCGCGATGTGCGACGTCAGCGACGGACTCATCGCCGACCTCGGGCACATCGCCGAGGCCAGCAAGGTCCGTATCGACATCCGTTCGGGCGCGATCGACATCCCGTCCCAGATGAACGACATCGGGCAGGCCGTCGGTGTCGACCCCATGCAGTGGGTGCTGACCGGGGGAGAGGACCACGCGATCGTGGCGACCTTCCCGCCGGACGTGAAGCTGCCGGCCCGCTGGAAGGTGATCGGCGAGGTGCTCAACCCCTCGGCGCTGCCCCAGGTGACGGTGGACGGGGCGCCGTGGACCAGCAAGGGCGGCTGGGACCACTTCGGGGACATCGAGTCATGAGCGCCCCGCCCAGGGTGCTGACGGTCGCGGGCTCCGACTCCGGCGGAGGGGCCGGGATCCAGGCCGACTTGAAGACGATGCTCGCGCTCGGCGTGCACGGCATGAGCGTCGTCACCGCGGTCACCGCGCAGAACTCCCTTGGCGTGCAGGGTGCTTGGGAGCTGCCGGTGCAGGCCGTGCGGGCCCAGTACCGCAGTGTGGTCGACGACATCGGCGTACAGGCGGTGAAGACCGGGATGCTGGCCTCCGCCGAACTCGTTGAGGCGGTCGCCGAGTTGATCGCCGGAACGGATGCTCCCGTGGTCGTCGACCCGGTCGGCATCTCCAAGCACGGAGACCCGCTGCTGGCGGCCTCCGCGCTGGACTCCGTACGGGCGAAGCTGCTGCCGGCCGCGACGGTCGCGACACCGAACCTCGACGAGGTGGCCCAACTCGCCGGTGTACGGGTCGAGTCGGAGTCGGAGCTACGAGGGGCGGCGGCGGCCGTCCTGGAGTACGGGCCGCGCTGGGTGCTGATCAAGGGCGGTCATCTCCCGGGCGACGCCGTGGACTTGCTCACCGACGGCTCCGAGGAGCACTGGCTGCGCGCCCCCCGCCACGACAACTCACACACGCACGGCACGGGCTGCACCCTCGCGTCCGCGATCGCGTCGCAGCTCGCGAAGGGGCAGTCCGTGCCGGAGGCGGTCAAGGCCGCCAAGGAGTACGTCACCGGGGCGATCGCGGCCGGGTTCGCACTCGGCGGGGGGATAGGGCCCGTGGACCACGGCTGGGCCCTCAGGCCTCAGGCAGGGCCGGGTACTCCCTCAGTTTGATGTTCGTGGCCGCCTTCTCGGTCAGCCTCTTGAAGAAGCGGGCCAGCGGGCGGGAGCTGAGGACCCGGTACATGCGGTCGCGGCTGCGGATGCGCCGCTCGGTCGCCGGGGCGAAGAACGGGCCCGCGTTCCCGGAGATCTTCTGGCAGCCCTTGGCGAAGTCCCTGATCCGCGTCTCGTACTCGGCGAACGCGGTACGGAAGTCGCCGCCCGCGAGGGCGAGTTCACCGGCGAGGACGTACGCGCCGACGATCGCCACACCCGTCCCCATCCCGCCCATGGTCGCCCCGTACCCGGCGTCCCCGAGCAGCACCACGCGCCCCTTGGTGAGGCGGTCGACATGGATCTGGGCGATCGCGTCGAAGTACACGTCCTCGGCCTCTTCGAGGGCCTTGAGGACGGCCGGCGTCTCCCAGCCCATCCCGGCGAAACGTTCCCGGAGGATCGCCTTCACCGCCGTGACGTCCCTGCGGTCGTACGACAGTTCCTCGGACCGGAAGACCAGCAGCGCGCCCGCGCGGTCCGGGTCGCCGTCGTAGTTGCCGATGACGAACGCGCGGCCGGGCTCGCTGTAGACGCGGCCGGTCCGGTCCAGACCCAGGTGGTTGGGGACGTCGAAGCCCGCCACGTAGTGGTCGAAGAAGCGCAGGTAGCGGGACTCGTCGCCGAACACGAGCCGGCGGGTGTTCGAGTGCAGGCCGTCGGCGCCGACGACCAGGTCGAAGCGGCGGGGAGCACCCTGGTCGAAGGTGACGTCGACGCCGTCGGCGTCCTCGGTGACAGAGGCGATCGAGTCGCCGAAGACGTACTCGACGTCGTTCTTGGTGCGCTCGTACATGATCTGCGCGAGCTCGCCGCGGAAGATCTCCACGTCGCCGCTCATCATGTCGGCCGGCAGGTCCACGCGCGGGGTGCCGTCGGCGTCGACCACGGTCTGGCGGCCCATGTGGGTCTGGCGGGCGTGGATCTCGTCCCAGATGCCCATGGAGGTCAGCACCCTGCGGTGGACGTGGCCGCGGAAGTCGACCGCGAAGCCGCCGCCGCGCAGCTCGGCCGCCTTCTCGACGACGGTGACGCGGGCGCCGAGCCGGGCGAGGTTGAGCGCGAGGGCGGGTCCGGCGACGCTGGCGCCGGAGATCAGGACGCTGAGGTGAGCCAGGGGCTTCGTCGTGTTTTCTGTCGTGTTCTCTGTCGTGGTCTTCGTCGTGTTCTTCGTCATGCGGTGAGCTTCGGCGGGGGCGCTTACCGTCCCCCTACCGTTCGCTGACCGCCGCTGACCGCAGCCGTATGCCCTGCTGGAAGGCCTGCTCGTACGCCTCGGCGGACAGCTTCGCCCGGACGTCCTGGTCGATGCGTACCACGTCCGGGTCGCCCTCGGTCCGCAGGCCCCGCAGGCCGGTCGCCGCGCCCAGCAGTACCGCGGCCCGCTCGGCCGAGTCGGCGGTGGAGGCCAGCGCCTCGGCCGCGTCGGCGAGTTCCAGGTCGCCCCAGCCCTCCACGGCCAGCTCGGCGGCCTGCCGGAACCAGTCGCGGGCCTCCTCGGGGTGCCCCTCGGCGGCGGCCGTGCGGCCGAGCCCGATGAGGCTGCGGACGGTCTCGCCGACGCTGAACCAGTTGGCGGCGCACTCCTGGAGGGCGCTCTCGTAGTGCACGCGCGCGTGCGCGGTGTCCCCGGACAGCCGGGCCGCGTCACCGAGGCCGCGCCGGGCGGCCGCCACCTTGTCGGGCAGCCCGGCGCCCCGCGCGAGCGTCAGCGCCTGGTCGAAGTGGGCCACTGCGGCCGCCGTGTCGCCCCGGTGCAGCAGCACGGTGGCACGGGTGCGCAGCAGATCGGCTGTCTCCTCCGGTGCGGCCAGTTCCCGCACGTGGGCCAGGCCCTCGTCGAGCAGTTCCAGGGCGCGTTCGGACTCACCGCGCGCGTGGGCGAGCATGCCGAGCGGGTCGAGGCAGTTGGCCATGCCCCAGCGGTCACCGGTGGCCCGGTACCCCGCCAACGCCCGGGCGAAGCGTTCCTCTGCCTCCTCGGGCCGGCCCGCGTACTGCGCCCGGAAGCCGAGGCCCACGTCGAGCAGGGCGTGCGCCCAGGGGGAGTCACCGGCCAGGGCGAGGGCGTGGCCGTCGGCGGCGGGCCGCGGACCGGCCGCGACCGCCCACAGCACGAGGACGTACGGCAGCCTGAGCGGCCCCTGGTACGCGCCCAGGACGGCGTCCACGCGCGCGATGAGCTCGGGTTCGTCGCCCGCGCCGGAGAGCGCGTTGATCACGCACAGGACGTACTCCTCCGCCAGCCCGGGCGGCGGGCTGTCTCCGACGGCGGCCAGCAACTCCCGCGCCGTCCCGATCCGTTCGCCGTGCACTCCGCGCAGCCGCCAGAACCAGGAGAGGGGTCCCATGAGGCGCAGGGCCCGGCCGGTGTCCCGGCGCACCAGGTGGCCCAGAGCCGTGTCCAGGTTGGCGTGCTCTTCGGCCAGCCGGTCCAGCCAGGGCAGCTGTCCGCCGCCGCGAAGGTGCGGCTCGGCCTCCTCGGCCAGCCGCAGGAAGTAGCCGGCGTGGGCGTCCCGAAGGCCCTCCGCGTCCTTTGCCTCCCGCACGGACTCCGCGGCGAACGCCCTGATGGTCTCCAGCATCCGGTAGCGCCCCTCGGAGACCTCCAGGAAGGACTTCTCGACCAGCGAGGCCAGCACGTCCTCCGGGTACGGCAGCCCGCACACCGCTTCGACCGTCTCCAGCGTCGCGCCCCCGGAGAACACTGTCAGCCGCCGCGCCAGCTCCCGCTCCTCCTCGTCCAGCAGGTCCCAGCTCCACTCCACGACGGCGCGCAGGGTGCGGTGCCGGGGCGCCTTGGAGCGGTCGCCGCGGGAGAGGAGCCGGAACCGGTCGTCCAGGCGGTCGGCGAGCTCGTCCGGGGTGAGGGTGCGCAGCCGTGCCGCCGCCAGCTCGATGGCGAGCGGGAGCCCGTCGAGGGCGGCGCAGATGCCGGGCACGCGCGCGTGGGCCTCGAACCCGGGGCGTACGGCACGGGCCCGGTCGACGAAGAGCCGCACCGCTGGTTCCGGTGGCAGCGGCGGTACGGGGACCAGCACCTCGCCGGTGATCCCCAGGGACTCCCGGCTGGTGGCGAGGACGCGCACACCGGGACACGAGGCGAGCAGCAGCGCGGCGACCCGGGCGGCCTCCTCGACCAGGTGCTCGCAGTTGTCGAGCACGAGGAGCAGTTCGCGCTCCTCCAGGGCGGCCAGCAGCCGGTCCGTGCTGTCGGCCGCGGCCGTACGGAAGCCTTCACGCACTCCGAGCGCGGTGAGGACGGCGTACGGGATCTGCTTGCGGTCACTGACCGGGGCCAGCTCGACGAAACAGACGTCGGCCCGCCGGTTCGCCGCCTCGATCGCCAGCCGCGTCTTGCCCGCGCCGCCCGGGCCCGTGAGCGTGACCAGGCGGACGTCGGCCAGGAGAGCGTCGATCCGGGTGAGTTCGCTCTCACGGCCGACGAAACGGGTGAGCTGGACCGGCAGGGTCCGCCGCTCGGGTCCGCCGCCCTGGAGCAGCTCCAGGTGCAGCGCGGACAGCTCGGGCGAGGGATCGGCGCCCAGCTCGTCGGCGAGCGTGCGCCGGGCGTCCTCGTACACGGTCAGCGCCTCGGCGGGCCGCCCGCCCGCGTGCAGGGCCCGCATCAGCTGCCCGTACAGCCGCTCGCTCAGCGGGTGGGCCGACAGCAGCGCCCGCAGCTCCGGTACGAGTTCGGGGCTGCCGCCGAGCGCCAGGTCCGCCTCGATCCGGTCCTGTACGGCGGCCAGCCTGAGCTCCTCCAGCCGGGCGGCCTCGGCGTACGCGTCCGGGAGGTCGGGCAGCGCGGGCCCGCGCCACAGGGCGAGCGCCTCCCGAAGCAGCGGCGCCGCGCGCGCGTGGTCACCGGCGGCGAGAGCGGCCCGCCCCTGCTGGGACAGCCGCTCGAAACGGTGGACGTCGACGGAGTCGGCCGGGACGGCGAGGCGATAACCGGCGGGCCCCGCCTCGATGTCCGTGTGCGGGGCCAGGCGCCTGCGCAGACGGGAGATCTGCGACTGGAGGGCGCCCGAGGCCCCGGCGGGCGGCTCGGCGCCGTACAGGCCGTCGGTGAGCCGCTGAGTGGAGACCGGGTGACCGGCGTCGAGGAGCAGCAGGGTGAGCAGTGCGCGGGGGCGGGGTCCGCCGGGGTCCAACGGGGTGCCGTCGTCGGTGCGTACGTCCAGGGGGCCCAGGATGCCGAAGCGCATTCCCAAGATTCTCGCAGCACACCTGGTGGCCGGGCACGGCCTTTTGGACGCGACCTTTGGAACGCGACCTTTGGAACGCGACCTTTGGGCACAGCAAAAAGCCGGTCCACCGAGGTGGACCGGCTCAGTGCAGCGAACCAGCAGTGGCCGCGCGCTTAGCTGTGCGTCAGCGCGAGACCTTGCCGGCCTTGATGCACGAGGTGCAAGCGTTCACGCGCTTCGGCGTCCCGCCGACCACGGTACGGACGCGCTGGATGTTCGGGTTCCAGCGACGGGACGTACGGCGGTGCGAGTGCGAGATGTTGTTGCCGAAGCCCGGCCCCTTGCCGCAGACGTCGCAGTTGGCAGCCACGGGTCACTCCAAAGACTTCAGATGCACTTACGGTTGAGTCCCGGCATGCCGGGATCGAGATCGCAGGATCAGAGATCTGAGTGGCGGTGCCAGGGGAGAGCCCGATGTGGATCGGGCAACCGGAGCAGCATACAACGACTGCGCCAGCACAACGAAACTACCATGGCTGATCAGGGCCCCGCTCCCAGCCCTCTTCCGGTCGTCACCCGCTCTGGGTCTACGCTGCGTCCAGACCGGATCCTGAGGAGGCGCAGGTGGCGCAGGTGCCGCAGACATTCTTCGATGCTCTCGCGGTGCGCACCTGGTGCGGCCTCGCGCTGGAGGCGCTCGGCCGCGCGCGCGAGGAGATCGACGCGATCAACGTGTACCCCGTGGCCGACGGGGACACCGGCACCAACCTCTATCTGACCGTGGAGTCCGCCGTCGGGGCGGTGGAGGCCGTGTTCGCCGCCCATGAGGTGGACGCCGGCGCCGCAGGGAAGCCGTCGCTGGCCGACGCCACGCGCGCGATGGCCCACGGGGCGCTGATAGGCGCCCAGGGGAACTCCGGGACGATCCTCGCCCAGCTGCTGCGGGGCATGGCGCAGGTGCTGGCCGCCGAGGGTGAGACCCCTCACACCGACGGCTCGGGCCTCCGTCTCGCCCTGCGGCACGCGGCCGACTCCGCCCGCCAGGCCGTCGCGCACCCCGTCGAGGGCACGGTCCTGTCGGTCGCCGCGGGCGCCGCCGACGCGGCCATGGGAGCCGAGGGCGACTGCGGGGCGGTGGCACGCGCGGCCTATGAGGGAGCGCGTGCTGCGCTGGCCGCGACCCCGGGGCAGCTGGCCGTGCTGGGGCGGGCCGGGGTCGTCGACGCCGGCGGGCGGGGGCTGGTGGCGGTGCTCGCGGCGCTGGTGGAGACGTTCACGGGGGAGGCACCGGCGGCCGTCGTGGCTTCCGGCGGGCACGCGCGCGTGCAGAACGCTCCGGCAGCGGTCGAGAGCACCCTCGTCGAGGACTGCGTCTCTCCTCAGGAGGGCGGCCCCGCATTCGAGGTGATCTACCTGCTGGAGGCCGAGGACACGGCCGTGGACCGGCTGCGGGCACGTCTCGACGCCCTCGGGGACTCGCTGGTCGTGGTCGGCGGCGACGGGCTGTGGAACGTGCATGTGCACGTGGACGATGCGGGCGCCGCCGTGGAGGCGGGCGTCGAGGCGGGGCGGCCGTACCGGATCCGGATCACCCACTTCGGCCTTGGTGACGTGCACACCACAGGAGGGCAGCGGTCGCCCAGGGAGCAGGTCCAGCGGGCCGTCGTGGCCGTCGTGCCGGGCGAAGGGCTGGCCGGGCTGTACACCGAGGCCGGCGCGACCACCGTGCTGGCGCGCCCCGGGGAGCCCCCCGCGAGCGGTGAGCTCGTCGACGCCGTACGCCGCGCCCACGCGCGCGAGGTGGTGCTGCTGCCCAACGACGCGGACCTGCGGCACACCGCCGCCGCGGCGGCCGAGCAGGCCCGCACCGAGGGTGTCCGGGTGGCCCTGATCCCGACCCGCTCCGCGGTCCAGGGGATCGCCGCGCTCGCCGTGCACGAGCCGGAGCGCCGCTTCGACGAGGACGTCGTGTCGATGACCTCGGCGGCCGGCGCGACCCGCTACGCCGAGGTCGCCGTCGCCGAGCGCCAGTCCTGGACCATGGCCGGCATCTGCCAGGCCGGGGACATCCTCGGCCTCATCGACGGCGACGTGGCCGTGATCGGCTCCGACGTCACCGTCACCGCCGAGACCGTCCTCGACCGCATGCTCCAGGCCGGCGGCGAACTGGTCACCCTCGTCCTCGGCGACGAGGCCCCGCAGTCGGTCGCCGACCGCCTGGAGGCACGCGTCCGCGAGTCGTACCTGGCCGTCGACACGGTGGTGTACCGGGGCGGCCGCCAGGGAGCGCTACTCCTGATCGGCGTCGAATAACACCACTGCGGTCCCACAGCCGATCCGCGCGCGGCTGACCGCAGACGGAGGCCCGTTGGATCGGGTCCCCTCCCTGGCCCGCGCCGCCCGCGAGCACCTCGCTCGGCCACGGGATTCCCGCCTCCCGGCCCGTTCGCTCCTCACCGGGGCGGCGGAGGGATTCCTGGCCTCGGGCCGGCGGCGGGGCTTGTGGCTTCGGCCGTCGGGGTTCTTACCGGGGGCGGGGGTGCTGCCTTTGGGGCTTGTCTGCTCCCTGGTTTGGGCAGGTCGCGAGGGCTTTGGTCGGCTGTGGGGTTCCTGGCGTCTGTGGCTGGTCGCCAGCAGCCAGCCCCGGGCCGAAGAGGCCAGGCACCTCGAACCGCAGAGGCGAGAAGCCCTGAAACCCGCTGAGGCGCGAGCGCAGCCCACAGCCGCCAAAACTGACCACGGCCCTCACGGCCGACGCAGGCAGGGAGCCGACCGACCCCAAAGGCAGCAGCCCCGCCCCCGAGAGCGGCCGACAGCCCCGGACCCCCGACAGCTGAGGCCAGAGGCGGAAGAGCCCAGACGCCAGGAACCCGGCGGCTTCTGGTCTCTGTGGTCCAGAGCTTCTGGCCGTGGCTGCCGACCGGTGCCGGTTCGGAGCTGCTGGCGCTGCGGCCTGTCCGCTTCTGGCCTTGGGCCGGTCGCCAGGCCCCTGGACTTTGCCGACCGGGGTCCCTGGTCGCAATCGGCCCCCGAGCGCCCGGCTTGGTCGGGCGCGGCTCATGGCCTCAGCCCGCCTCCTGTTCCTCCACCACCTGCAGCATCTGTTCCGCCTCCGCCTGTCGGTCCTGTGCCGTTTCGTCCTCGGCGTCGGCGCCGTCGTACGCCGCGAGGACCGCGCGGGCGCGTGCCGCTGCTCGGGAGGGGCGGGCGAGGTCGGCCTCCAGCCAGCCTGCGGCCAGTTCGGCGCCGGTGCGGCTGTGCAGGGCGTCGTCGCCGAGGGAGGCGAACACCGCGATCGCCTCGGTGACCTGGGACAGGGCGTCTTCGAGCGCCGCCCGGATCGAGTCGTCGTCGGCGTCCTCGGTGGCGGAGCGGGCCAGCAGGTCGCCGAACTGGCGGTGGGTGTGACCGAGTTCGGCGACGAGCCGCTGCCGCACCTCCTCGTCGGTCCCGGCGGCGCCCAGCGCCGCCTCGCACTCCCGGACCGCGCCCGCCATCAGCTCCCGTGCCGTGCCCGTCCCGTCCTCCGCGCGCAGCGCGAGCCAGGCGCGGGCGCGCAGGGAGCGTACGAGGCCGTGGACGTTGCCGAGCGAGCGCCACAGATCGCCCGCGCGCGCGTACGCCTGATCCGCCTCGGCGGGCAGCCCCGCCGCTCCGAGGGACTCGGCGGCGAGGTGGGCGAGCGTCGCGTGGTCGTGCTGTTCGGGCCACTCCTTGGCGATCTCGGCTGCCTGCAGGCGCCGTTCGGCCGCCTCGCGGTGCTCGCCGAGTTCGCTCAGACAGTCGCCGAGCCACCACTGCGTCTGGACGACGGCGCCGTCGCCGTGCGTCTCGGCGCGCAGGTCGGGCAGCGCCGACTCCAGCACCTCCGCGGCCTCGGCCCACCGCTCCTGCCGCAGCAGGAACCCGCCGAGCTGCTGCCGCGCCCAGGCGCCGAGCGTCGGGCCCTCGCCCGCCTCGTCGGCCCAGTGCGCCGCCTCCAGGGCGTGCTCCGCGGCCTCCACGGACAGCCCCCGGCCGCCCAGCACCTCGGCGAGCTGCAGGTGCAGCTGGGCCCGCCCGACCGCCTCCAGATGCGCCCCGCCGTGTTCCAGGGCCGCCCGCAGCGCCCGTTCCGCCCCCGAGATGTCGCCCAGGTGGTGCGACAGCCCGGCCAGCCGTGCCTCGTACTCCACCGCGAACCACGGCAGCCCGGCCCCGACGAACCCGGCCGTGGCCCGCCCGAACAGCTCCACGGCCGCCTCCAGGTCGCCGCCGCGCACCGCCAGATCCGCGAGCATGGCCTGAGCCTCGGCCTCCCGCGAGGCGATCCGCACATCGTCCCCGGCGTACCCGCCGACCAGCGCGAGCAGTTCACGTACGGCGCTCTCGGCGTCGGCGAGAACCGTTTCCTCAGCCGGCTCGCCCGCTTCCTGCACCCGCCGCATCAGGATCCGCGCCCGTCCCATCAGCACGGACGCCGTCTGCCGTACTCCGGTCGCGTCGTCGGCGTACAGCGCCAGGACCTGGTCGTACGGCTCGGCGACCGCCGCCAGCGCTTCGTCCACCTGCCCGGACAGTGCGCGTACGTATGCCGCACGCGTGCGTGCCGCCAGCGCCTCACCGGGGTCGCCCGCCTCCTCGTACAGCTCGGCGGCACGTTCGAAGAGTGCGGCGCCCTCCGGACCCCGGTCCATCGCCTCGTGGTCGGCGATCTCCGCGCGGTCGCGGGCGTCCAGCTCGACGCCCTCCGCGGCGCGCGAGACGGCCGCCCAGGCGTCCATGGCGTTCGGCTGCAGGGTGTGCGAGAGCCGGCGTGCCTCGGCCAGCAGGGCGGCCAGGTCCGGCACGTCCGCAGTCGCGGCGGCCGGCGCCGCCACCGAAGGCGCGGAGACCGGGCGACGCGTCGCCCGCACCCCGAGCGGCAGCCGCTCGACCAGCGGTCGCTGCGCCATACGCGCGCGTGCCCGCTCACTGACGTACGCGTTCCCGTTGCGCTCGTCGAAACGCGCGGCCAGGGCGAGCGCCTCCGCACGCGCGTGCGTGGCGAGCTCGCGCGCCGTCCAGGTCCGGCCGGCCGGCCCCGGCACCTCACGGTCGCCCAGCCCCGCCTTGCCCAGCCGCTCCATGAGCAGGGTCACCACGCTCAGGAAGTCCAGCCTGCTGCGCGGATGCCCGGTGGCCGTGAAGTACGCCGGCCGCTCCGCGAGCAGTTCCAGGCCGCGCGCCTCATTGCCGGTCAGCGCGCAGAACTCCACATGGTCCGCGTATGCGCCCCGCATGCTCTCCATGCCCCGCACCAGCCGGAAGCCCCGCAGATGGTGGGCGCGCGCCTCGTCCGTGCGGCCGAGCCGCAGCAGGGGCACCAGGGACGACGCGAGCACCGTGTGCGGCTCGTGCGCGCACGTGAACTCGCCCTCCAGGACCGGCCGCCACAGCAGCAGAGCCTGAGCGTCCCGCCCCTGCTCCGCCTGCCACCAGCCCTGTCCGTGCAGCTCGCACGCATGACAGTCGGCCATGCTGTCCCGGTCGGCGGCCAGCCACGCGGCGTACGCCCGCTCCGCGCGCGGGATGTCCCCGAGGTGCGCGGCCACACTGAACTCGGCGCTGCGCACGGCCCGTTCGGAGTGCCCGGCGAGCCGGTAGCGATGCTCCATCTCGGCGAGCCACTTCTCGATGGAGGCGAGCGGCACGTGCGGCTGGTCGAGCATGCCGGACGACATCCACTTGAAGACCCAGTGCAGCGAGTGCACCTCGTACTCGTCGAAGTCCCCGGGCCGCTCGTCCCACATGCGCAGCAGACGCGCGAAGGGGACGAACATCTTGTCCTTCTCGGAGCTGTAGTTGTAGACCTTCAGCTGGTGTCCGAGCGCCTCGATCACGGCGAGCGGGATGCCCAGCTTCTCGGCCTCGGTGAGCAACTGCTCCGCGCGCGCGTTGCGTGCCGGGCCCTCCGGTCGTTCGGAGTTCTCCGCCATCGCCCGGCGCAGGGAGTCGAAGTCCGTGATCCCGCTCATCAGTTGCCGTCCTCCCCGTGGGTCGCCCATTCCAGCAGGCCGATGAACGCCCGGTTCAGCAGCGCCGTGTCCGCCGGCCGCAGCGGGCGCTGCGCCATGAGCAGTGCCTGCCCGTACAGGGACTCGGTGGCGGTGCCGATCAGTTCCGGCTCGCCGAGCGAACTGATCCGCCGGACCAGCGGGTTGAGGTGGTTGAGCACGAGACGCGCGCGTGGGGCGCTGCCGCGGAGCGACCCCAGGATGCCCGACCAGAGGTCGTCGGCCTGCTCCTCGGCCTCGGCGCGGGCCTGCTCATGGCGGGCCGCCCGGTCGTCCAGATGCAGTGCGGGAACGGAGAGCGGGTGGAAGGCCCGCAGGACCACATCGCACCCCAGGGGGTCGAGTTTCGCCCGCGCGGCCGCCAGGAAGCCGGACAGGGCCAGCTCCTCGGCAGGGTCGACCGCGTCCAGATGCGCGGTCACCGTTTCGGCGTCCAGCTCCGCGACCACCGTCCCGGGCCGCACCGACGGCAACGCCTCGACCAGCTCGCTGTCGTACGTGTAACCGCCGTTGATCACCCCGACGCCCTGCGCGGACGCGATCGGCGCGACCTGGCGGTACTCCTCCACGGTCCGGGTGAAGTGCACCACCGGATGCCGCTGCGCGAACTCCTCCAGCGACAGCTGTCCGTCGGTGGTCTCGAAGGGCAGCCACGGCAGCATCGTCCGCAGCATCCCCTTGTCGTGCCGCGCCAGGGACTTCACGCCCAGGTGGTGCACGGACAGGAAGGCCGCCAGCCGTTCCGGATCACCGGCCGCAAGCCCGGTCAGCCAGGACCGGATCCTTTCGCCCAACGCCTCCCGTACGGCGGCCAGCGTCTCGTCCTCGTACAGCGACTCGCGCGAGGCCGTGGGCCGCAGACTGTCGGTGTCCAGCACGCACCGCACGAAGAACGCCCAGTCCGGCAGCAGCTGTTCGGCCCGCTCGGTCAGCAGCATGCCCTTGAGGTGCACGCGATGCCTCGCCCGCTGGGCCGGGCTGACCGCCGAGGGCAGGACGTACGCCACGCCCCGGATCCCCGCGAGCGGCACGTCCAGCTCGATCGAGTCGAGAGGGGTGAAACCGAACAACTCGTGACAGTGCCGCGCCAGGGCCACCCGCCGGCCCGCGGGGGAGGGGTACGACCGGTCCCAGGGCGCCGGAAGGTCGGTGACCGCCTCGTCGCCGACCCGGACGTCGTACGGCAGCAGCGACCCGAAGTCCCGGGCCAGCGTGAGCACCCGCTCGGGCGCGAGCCACTCGCCGGCCCCGGCCCGCGCCACCAGGTGCACGGTGGTGCCCGGTTCGGGCCGCGCCTCCTGCGGCAGCGTCCGCACGGTGTACGAACCGTCGTCGCTCGCCGTCCACTCCACGACCGCCGCGTCCGGCGTACGGGCGCTGCGGCTGACGACCCGGATCCGCTCGGCGACCACGAAGCAGGCCAGCAGGCCGATGCCGAACTGCCCGAGGAAGTCGGAGCGGACCTCCTGGAGCCCGTCGGCGATGCCGTCGGTCCGCTTGGAACTGCGCCCGATGGTGGCCAGCAGGGTGTGCACGTCCGCCTCGGTGAGTCCCACCCCCGTGTCCTCCACGCGCAAGGCACCGGCCTGCGCACACAGCCTTACCTGGGCCGGCGCGTCGGGCTGCTCCGCGCGCCGGGCGGTGATGGCGTCCACGGCGTTCTGCAGCAGTTCCCGCAGATAGACCTTGGGGCTGGAGTAGAGGTGATGGGAGAGCAGGTCCACCAGCCCGCGCAGGTCGACCTGGAACGTATGAGGTGGCTGAGGTGACTGGGACGGCTGGGATGACTTCGAGGTCTGGGAGTCCATCGTCGCAGCGCCGGTGGGGGGAAGTTCGCGACGGCGCGGGGTCGGGCGGTCCCTGGTGGGGCGGTGACCGCGGGGGATGGCCGGAGCGCGCCATCCTAAGGCCGGAACGAGCCGTCTGACCAGGGGTTTCGCGGGACGTATACGGGATTGTCAGTGGCGTGGTGTGCAATGGATCTCGTGCCCGCACTGGAAGAACCACTGAAGCAACCACTGAAGTCAGTGCTCGGCCCCGCCACCGCGAAGGTGATGGCCGAGCACCTCGGCCTGCACACCGTCGGCGACCTCCTGCACCACTACCCGCGCAGATACGAGGAGCGCGGCCAGCTCACCCACCTCGCCGACCTCCCGCTGGAGGAGCACGTCACGGTGGTCGCGATGGTCGCCGACGCGCGTCTGCACACCTTCGCCTCGGCCAAGGCCCCGCGCGGCAAGGGCCAGCGCCTCGAGGTCACCATCACCGACGGCAGTGGCCGCCTCCAACTGGTCTTCTTCGGCCATGGCGTTCACAAGCCCCACAAGGAGCTCCTGCCGGGCACCCGCGCGATGTTCGCGGGCAAGGTCTCCGTCTTCAACCGCCGCCTCCAACTGGCCCACCCGGCCTACGAGTTGCTTCGGGGCGACAGCGACGAGACGGTCGAGACCTGGGCCGGCGCCCTCATCCCCATCTACCCGGCCACGGCCAAACTGGAGTCCTGGAAGATCGGCAAGGCGCTCCAGACGGTCCTGCCCACCGCCCAGGAAGCCCTGGACCCGCTGCCGGAGGGACTCCGCGAGGGCCGCGGCCTGGTCTCCCTCCCCGAGGCCCTGCTCAAGATCCACCGCCCGCACACCAAGGCAGACATCGAGGACGCCCGGGCCCGCCTCAAGTGGGACGAGGCCTTCGTCCTCCAGGTGGCCCTCGCCCGCCGCAGGCACGCCGACGCCCAACTCCCGGCGGTCGCCCGCAAACCCAAGCCCGACGGCCTGCTCACCGCGTTCGACGAACGCCTCCCCTTCACCCTCACCGAGGGCCAGCAGAAGGTCTCCAAGGAGATCTTCGACGACCTGGCGACCGAGCATCCGATGCACCGGCTGCTGCAGGGGGAAGTGGGCAGCGGAAAAACCATGGTGGCCCTCCGCGCCATGCTCGCCACCGTCGACGCCGGAGGCCAGGCGGCCATGCTCGCGCCCACCGAGGTGCTCGCCCAGCAGCACCACCGCTCCGTCGTCGAGATGATGGGCGAGCTGGCCGAGGGCGGGATGCTGGGCGGGACCGAGCACTCCACCAAGGTGGTGCTCCTGACGGGTTCCATGGGCGCCGCCGCCCGCCGTCAGGCCCTGCTAGACCTGGTCACCGGCGAGGCCGGCATCGTGATCGGCACGCACGCGCTGATCGAGGACAAGGTCCAGTTCCACGACCTGGGCCTGGTCGTCGTCGACGAACAGCACCGCTTCGGCGTCGAACAGCGCGACGCCCTGCGCGGCAAGGGCAAGCAGCCCCCGCACCTCCTCGTCATGACGGCCACCCCCATCCCGCGCACGGTCGCCATGACCGTCTTCGGCGACCTGGAGACCTCGGTCCTCGACCAGCTCCCCGCAGGCCGCTCGCCCATCGCCTCGCACGTCGTCCCGGCCGCCGACAAACCCCACTTCCTGTCCCGTGCCTGGGAGCGGGTCCGCGAGGAGGTCGAGGGCGGCCATCAGGCGTACGTCGTCTGCCCGCGCATCGGGGACGAGGAGGACGACCCGAAGAAGTCCGGCAAGAAGAAGTCCCCGGAGGACGAGGCCGAGAAGCGCCCCCCGCTCGCCGTCCTCGAAGTGGCCGACCAACTCGCCAAGGGCCCGCTCCAGGGCCTGGGCGTCGAGGTCCTGCACGGCAGGATGCACCCCGACGACAAGGACGCGGTCATGCGCCGCTTCGCGGCCGGCGACACCGACGTCCTGGTGGCCACCACGGTCATCGAGGTCGGCGTCAACGTCCCGAACGCCACCGCCATGGTGATCATGGACGCCGACCGCTTCGGCGTCTCCCAGCTCCACCAGTTGCGCGGCCGCGTCGGCCGCGGCTCGGCCCCCGGCCTCTGCCTCCTGGTCACCGAGATGCCCGAGGCGAGTGCGGCCCGCCAGCGCCTGACCGCGGTCGCCTCCACGCTGGACGGCTTCGAACTCTCCCGCATCGACCTGGAACAGCGCCGCGAGGGCGACGTCCTGGGCCAGGCCCAGTCGGGTGCCCGCACCAGCCTCCGCGTCCTGGCGGTCATCGAGGACGAGGAGGTCATCGCGGAGGCGAGGGAGGAAGCGGCAGCGGTGGTGGCGGCCGACCCGGAGCTGACGGGACTCCCCGGCCTCCGGACGGCCCTGGACGCCCTTTTGGACGAGGAGAGGGAGCAGTACTTGGAAAAGGGCTAGTGGGCAGCCGCCCTTTCTTCAGGGGCGCGGGGCCGTGGTCCATATGCGGCTACCGCCGCGCGGGCGCGACCAGCCACACTGGTACCTGAAGTCGACCACAACCAAGGACCAAAGATGACCCGCGTGATCGCCGGCGCAGCCGGTGGACGCCGCCTGGCCGTGCCGCCAGGCACCGGCACCCGCCCCACCTCCGACCGCGCACGCGAAGGTCTCTTCTCCACCTGGCAATCCCTCCTGGGCAGCCCCCTGCAAGGTGAACGAGTCCTGGACCTCTACGCAGGCTCAGGCGCCGTAGGCCTGGAAGCCCTCTCCCGGGGCGCAAGCCACACCCTCCTCGTCGAGGCAGACGCCCGCGCCGCCCGCGTCATCCGAGAGAACGTGAAATCTCTCGGCCTCCCCGGCGCCGAGGTGAGGGCGGGCAAAGCCGAACAGATCATCCAGACGCCGGCGCCGGCAGACCCGTACGACCTCGTCTTCCTCGACCCCCCGTACCGAGTCACAGATCACGATCTTCGCGAGATTCTCCTCACACTCCGCTCGGGAGGCTGGCTCGCGCCGGAGGCGATCGTCACCGTGGAGCGCAGCACCAGAGGCGGCGAATTCAGGTGGCCCGAGGGTTTCGACGCGGTCAAGGCCCGTCGCTACGGCGAGGGAACGTTTTGGTACGGTCGCGCCGCCTCTACGTGCGAAGACGCACGATGACCGGACCGGAGAGCGAGGGATCACAAGTGCGCCGCGCCGTCTGTCCCGGGTCGTTCGACCCGATCACCAACGGACACCTCGACATCATTTCCCGCGCCTCTCGTCTGTACGACGAGGTCTATGTCGCGGTCATGATCAACAAGTCCAAGAAGGGCCTGTTCGAGATCGACGAGCGGATCGATCTGATCCGTCAGGTCACCGCCGAGTACGGCAACGTGATCGTCGAGGCCTTCCACGGTCTCCTCGTCGACTACTGCAAGGAACGGGACATCCCGGCCATCGTCAAGGGCCTCAGGGCGGTCAGCGACTTCGACTACGAACTCCAGATGGCCCAGATGAACAACGGCCTCTCGGGCGTCGAGACACTCTTCGTGCCGACCAACCCCACCTACAGCTTCCTGTCCTCCTCGCTCGTCAAGGAGGTCGCGACCTGGGGCGGAGACGTCTCCCACCTGGTGCCGCCGATGGTCCTGGAGGCCCTCAACCAGCGCCTGCGCAAGGACTGATGGGGCTACAGTCGTCCCGTCCGTCTCCAACCCAGCTGTAGAGAGTGGCGAGCACACGGTGGACGTGCAGAAGAAGCTCGACGAGATCGTCGCCGCGGTCTCCGGCGCCCGGTCGATGCCCATGTCGGCCTCGTGCGTGGTCAACCGCGCCGAGCTGCTCTCGATGCTCGAAGAGCTGCGGGAGGCACTGCCCGGCTCCCTCGCCCAGGCCCAGGAGCTGATCGGCGACCGCGAGCAGATGGTCGAGCAGGCCCGTCAGGAGGCCGACCGGATCATCGGGCAGGCGCACGCCGAGCGCGGTTCCCTCATCTCCGACACCGAGGTCGCCCGCCGTTCCCAGGCAGAGGCCGACCGGATCCTCGCCGAGGCCCGCCAGGAGGCGGAGGAGGTCCGCGCGGAGGCCGACGACTACGTCGACTCCAAGCTCGCCAACTTCGAGGTCGTCCTCACCAAGACCCTCGGCTCCGTCGGCCGCGGCCGCGAGAAGCTCCTCGGCACCGGCCCGGGCGTCGACGAGCAGGGCTGCGAGGACGAGGACGCCCCCGAGCGCAGCCACGACCCCGAGATCCTGCGCAAGGACGCCGACGCCTACGTCGACGCCAAGCTCGGCGCCTTCGAGGCGGTCCTCGCCAAGACCCTGGAGGCCGTCGGCCGCGGCCGCCAGAAGCTGCACGGCCGTATCGCCACCGACGACCTCGGCGCCCTCGCCGACGACCCCACGTCCTTCCAGCACTCCAGCGACGCCGACTACCTAGCCGACCTCGCCGCCGTCGCGGAGCCGAAGGCCCCGGCCGAGCAGCCCGCCCAGCAGCAGGACTACGGCCAGCCGCAGCCGGCGTACGGCTATCAGCAGCAGACCGATCCGTACGGCGGCGCCTACCAGCAGCAGACGTACGGCCAGCAGGACGCGTACGGCTACCAGCAGGCCGATCCCTATGCCTACCAGGGCTACGACGCCCAGCAGGCCGGGTACGACCCCGGCCAGGCGCAGCAGGCGCAGCAGTCGTACGCCCTCGACGAGACCAGCCTCTTCGACACCGGGATGATCACGCCCGAGCAGCTGAGAGCCTATGAACAGGGGCGCGGCCAGTAAGCAGCCACCGGATTGGGCCGTGAGCGAAAGGTCCAGTATCCTGGCTCTTCGGTCGCGTGTACGTCCGCGATCAGCGCTGCCCAGGGACACCGAGGGGCAGCGTCCCCCTGAGCTGGAAGACCGAAAGCAGGAATGGCTCTGAACGCCCGCCTCGACCACCGCAAGCCTCTCGTGTTCGACACACACGAGCTGGGGCGGCGGCCCGGTGCGCTGCAGCGCCTGACCCGCACGGTCGACGCTCCCAAGGACCTCGGTATCGCGGGAGTCATCGGAGTGCCGGAAGGCGCCCCGGTGGAGCTCGACCTCCGCCTCGAGTCGGTCATGGAAGGGGTGCTTGTCACAGGCACCGCCCGTGCACAGGCCGAGGGGGAGTGCGTAAGGTGTCTGGAGCCGCTTGAGCTGGCGCTCGAAGCGGACTTCCAGGAGATGTTCTCGTACCCTGACGCCGACGATCGGGGCCGCCCCAAGGCGGAGCCGACCGACGACGCCGAGGAAGACGAGGACAGGCTCTTCATCGAGGACGGCCTGTTCGACCTCGAGCCCGTGCTGCGTGATGCGGTGGTGCTCGCACTGCCGATGCAGCCGGTGTGCCAGGACGACTGTCTGGGCCTGTGCTCCGAGTGCGGAGCGCGCCTGGCGGACGACCCGGACCACCACCATGACGCCGTCGACATCCGTTGGGCGGCACTGCAGGGACTCGCCGGTTCACTCGGAGACGGCGAGAAGGACGAGATGAGCGGCGCCGAAGCGGAAGCGGGCGTCGACGAGAAGCAGGAGAAGTAGCCGTGGCTGTTCCGAAGCGGAAGATGTCGCGCAGCAACACGCGCCACCGCCGGTCGCAGTGGAAGGCTGCGGTCCCCACCCTGGTTGCGTGCGAGCGCTGCCACGAGCCCAAGCTGCAGCACATCGCGTGCCCGTCTTGCGGCACCTACAACAAGCGCCAGGTCCTCGAGGTCTGAGCGGCTGGTGAGAGGCACCGTGTCCACTGCCAAGAAGGCGGATGACGCCATGGCGGACCCAACCGCCAGGAAAAAGTCGGACAACACAGCCTCGTCCCACACGCTTCTGGAAGGGCGGCTCGGGTACAAGCTCGAGTCCGCCCTTCTGGTGCGCGCGCTGACCCACCGTTCGTACGCGTACGAGAACGGCGGTCTGCCGACCAACGAGCGGCTGGAGTTCCTCGGGGACTCCGTGCTCGGTCTCGTGGTCACGGACACGCTGTACCGCACCCACCCCGACCTGCCCGAAGGCCAGCTGGCCAAGCTGCGGGCCGCGGTGGTCAACTCGCGTGCGCTGGCGGAGGTGGGCCGTGGGCTCGACCTTGGCTCCTTCATCCGGCTCGGCCGGGGCGAAGAGGGCACGGGCGGCCGGGACAAGGCGTCCATCCTCGCCGACACCCTTGAAGCGGTGATCGGCGCTGTCTATCTCGACCAGGGTCTGGAAGCGGCGGGCGAGCTCGTCCACCGGCTCTTCGACCCGCTGATCGAGAAGTCCTCCAACCTCGGAGCCGGCCTGGACTGGAAGACCAGCCTCCAGGAGCTCACCGCGACCGAGAGCCTCGGCGTGCCCGAGTACCTGGTCACGGAGACCGGCCCCGACCACGAGAAGACCTTCACTGCTGCCGCCCGCGTCGGAGGCGTCTCGTACGGCACCGGCACCGGCCGCAGCAAGAAAGAGGCGGAGCAGCAGGCCGCGGAATCCGCGTGGCGGTCCATCAGGGCCGCGGCGGACGAGCGCGCCAAGGCGGCGGCAGAGAAGGCCGCAGCCGAGAACGCTGCCCAGGACGGCGAAAGCCCGTCATCCGTCTCCGCCTGACGAAGTCCCTGTGAGCCTCCGATGATCTGAGGGTCTGAGATCATCCGGAAGTCTCCGACGCACAGCGCACCCGAGCGCCCGTCCCTCCCCGGGGGCGGGCGCTCGGCTCATACCGGTCCGTTACGGGGGTTGCGATGCCCGAGTTGCCCGAGGTCGAGGTCGTCCGGCGCGGCCTGGAGCGGTGGGTCGCCCACCGCGTCGTCGCCGACGCCGAGGTGCTGCACCCGCGTGCGGTACGCCGTCATGTGGCCGGGGCGGACGACTTCACGCACCGCCTCAAGGGCCACCGCGTCGGCGTCCCCAGCCGCCGCGGCAAGTATCTCTGGCTGCCCCTGGAGGACACCCACCAGTCGATCCTCGCCCACCTCGGCATGAGCGGCCAGCTGCTGGTCCAGCCGAACGCGGCCCCCGACGAGAAGCACCTCAGGATCCGCGTGAGGTTCGCGGACGACTTGAAGACCGAGCTCCGCTTCGTCGACCAACGCACCTTCGGCGGCCTGTCGTTGCACGACAACACCCCCGAGGGCCTGCCCGACGTCATCGCGCACATCGCGCGCGACCCCCTGGACCCGCTCTTCGACGACGAGGCCTTCCACCAGGCGCTGCGCCGCAAGCGCAGCACCATCAAACGGGCCCTGCTCGACCAGTCGTTGATCAGCGGAGTCGGCAACATCTATGCGGACGAGGCCCTTTGGCGCGCCCGCGTCCACTACGAACGCCCCACCGCGAACTTCACCCGCCCGCGCACGGCCGAACTCCTCGGCCACATAAGGGATGTGATGAACCAGGCGCTCGCCGTGGGCGGCACCAGCTTCGACAGCCTGTACGTCAACGTCAACGGGGAGTCGGGCTACTTCGACCGGTCGCTGGATGCCTACGGCCGTGAGGGTCTGCCCTGCAAGAGGTGCGCCACGCCGATGTGGCGGCGCCCCTGGATGAACCGGTCCAGCTACTTCTGCCCGAAGTGTCAGAGGCCGCCGCGCGCGCTGTCGTAACGCTCGCGGGCTGCGAGGACGTCGCCCATGCGGCCCTCCAGCAGATGGACGAGGGACAGCAGCCGCTCGGCGACCTCGTGACCGAGCGGGGTGAGTTCGTAGTCCACGCGGGGCGGGTTCGTCGGCTGGGCCTCGCGGTGCACCAGGCCGTCGCGCTCCAGCGCGTGCAGCGTCTGGGAGAGCATCTTCTCGCTCACACCGTCGACACGGCGGCGCAGCTCGTTGAAGCGCAGCGAACCCTCGAACAGGGCGCAGAGCGTCAGGCCACCCCAGCGGCCCGTGACGTGCTCCAGCGTGCCGCGCGAGGGACAGGCCTTGGCGAACACGTTGAACGGGAGGTCGTCCGCCTCCATGAGCTCCTGCGTGGTGTCCATCCCTCAAGCGTACTTGAGCTCAGCGCTAACCAACAGGTTGCACTAACCATGAGTTAGTGCAGCGCCGTCCTCGGCCCTCGTCTAGTACCCGAAGTCCTGTGTCCACCAGGGGCCACCCGACCCGAAGTGCACGCCGACGCCCAGCGTCTTGAAGTCGCAGTTCAGGATGTTGGCGCGGTGGCCGGGGCTGTTCATCCAGGCCTCCATCACGGCGGCCGCGTCGGCCTGGCCCCGGGCTATGTTCTCGCCGCCGAGGTTGGTTATGCCGAGCTTCGCCGCCCGGTCCCACGGCGAGGCGCCGCTGGGGTCGGTGTGGTCGAAGAAGCCGTCGGCGGCCATGGCGTCGCTGAACTTCTCCGCGAGCTCCGACAGGGTGCTGTTGGCGGAGACCGCGCTGCAGCCCACCTTGGCCCGCTCCTCGTTGACCAGCTTGAGCACCTCCGCCTCGGCGGCGGCCGCCGCGGGGACCGCCACCGGAGGGGTGGTCTCCTTGGGCGGCTTGGTCGCCCTCTGCGGAGGAATCGTCTTCGGTTTCTTGGTGGGCGTCGCCTTCGGCTTCTTCGACGGCGCCTCGCTCGGCGCGGCCGAGGAGGTCGACGGGCTCGGCGAGGTCGAGGGCGAGGCCGAGCGGTCGGCGTCGCGGCTCGTCGAGGAGCCCTCGTCACGGCCGTCGGCGCTGCCGGACGTGCCACCCTGCTCGGTCGCCGAGTTGCTGGGCGTGTTCGCGGCCTGCACCTTGTCGGAGCCGCCGCCCAGCCTGTAGTTGTCGAGACCGGGCATCGAACCCGTGGCGACCGCGACCGTGCCGATGGCGACGGCGGCCGAGACCCCGAGCAGACCGGTGCGCACCGGCGTCACGGCCTTCTTCCGGCGACGGCGCGAGCCTCCGCGCCGGGAGCCCTGGTCGGGCGCGAACGCGTGCTCAGGGAAGACCGTCGCGTAGTCGTCCTCGGTGGCGAACAGGTACGCCGCACTCCGTGCGGAGGCCTCGGCGTACCCCTCGGACTGCAGATACGGGGCGTTGCCCAAGGTGGGCCGCTCGTCGCCCGCGCCGGCCTCGGGAGGGTCGTAGCTGTACGAGTACTGCTGGGGGTCGTAGCTGCTCGCGTACGAGCCGTCCCTACCTGTGACCCCCGTGGCGCGGCCCGTGGCGGCGCGGCCGGCGGCGGAGCGTCGGTGGCGTCCCATGTCCTGGCCTTCCTCGTCTTGCGATCAACGTGTCCCATATGATCTTTCGAGTGATCCAAATCACTCGATCGAGTGAGTTTCATATGAGATTCATTGGGTGGGGACGGTACCGCATGGCGTCAGGGGAGGAAGTGTCCCGAGAGACATTGGCCGGTTAGGTTGCACCCATGAGCGAGGATGTGCGACTGGTTGCCTGGGTGCGGGGACGCGTCCAAGGTGTGGGTTTTCGCTGGTTCACGCGGGCCAAGGCCCTGGAGCTCGGCGGACTGAGTGGCTTTGCTCTCAATTTGGGCGACGGACGGGTCCAGGTGGTCGCCGAGGGCCCCCGGGAGCGGTGCGAGGGACTCCTCGGCTGGCTCCAGGGCGACGACACGCCCGGCAGAGTCGAGGGCGTCACCGAGATCTGGGACACACCTCGCGGGGGGTACGACGGCTTCGCCATCCGCTGAGCCGATTCTGTAAAGAGGCCCCGGTGAAAGCGGACGGACATGCCACCGACAGCCGTCCCAAGCGGAAATTGCCTGGTGGTTGCCAAGAATCGCTTGTCGTGGCAGGCTGCGCACCCAAGAATGATCGCCACGCCCTGAGGGCCCCGCAGGAGTCGCAGCGCCGCCGCCTTCAGGCCGCGCGCCCCCGGGTTGCCCGCCAATACAGGGCGTGATCGTGTTGACCGTCAAACTTTTTGGTGAGACGCTGAAAGCACCCCGCGCACCTTAGCTGTTTGGCATGGATGAACGGCAGCATGAACTCCATAGTGTCAAGCACCGCGGGTGCGATTCCCTCACGACCCACACCGCTTCGGTCGGTCACTCAGTGTGGAGGACCATCCATCATGGCAAAGGCGCTTCTCGGTTACGTCGGCGGCTCCGACCCTCGACTCCTCGCCGAGATGCGACGGCTCCAGCAGCGCGTCCAGGACCTGGAATCCGAGCTCGTACGGATCCAGGCGGAGAACGACGCGCTCGCGGCTGCCGCTTCTCACGACAGGATCATGGAGAGCATCGACGCACACCAGGCGGAGCCTGCGCTCACCTGATCACTGCATCGAACCACGACAGCAGTGGTTGGGCCGCCCGTATCAACCGCAAAGTTGTCAGAGTTTGCAAGGGACGCTTCGGCGTCCCTTCTTTCTTTCCCCCGTGCATCCTTTCACCCTCTTTAACGTTTGGTGTGCCCTGCACGTTCAAGGGTGAAACCGCGGGTTCATGGAGTGGGATACCGGCGGAAGGTAGAGTCCAGCGGCGTGCACCTCAAGGCCCTGACCCTCCGCGGGTTCAAGTCGTTCGCCTCGGCGACCACGCTCCGGTTCGAGCCGGGCATCACGTGTGTCGTCGGACCGAACGGCTCGGGCAAGTCCAACGTGGTGGACGCCCTGAGCTGGGTGATGGGCGAGCAGGGTGCCAAGTCGCTGCGCGGCGGCAAGATGGAGGACGTCATCTTCGCCGGCACCACCGGGCGCCCGCCGCTCGGCCGCGCCGAGGTGTCCCTGACCATCGACAACTCCGACGGGGCCCTGCCCATCGAGTACGCCGAGGTCACCATCACGCGGATCATGTTCCGCAACGGCGGCAGCGAGTACCAGATCAACGGCGACACCTGCCGTCTCCTCGACATCCAGGAACTCCTCTCCGACTCCGGCATCGGCCGCGAGATGCACGTCATCGTCGGCCAGGGCCAGCTGGACTCCGTCCTGCACGCCGACCCCATGGGCCGCCGCGCCTTCATCGAGGAGGCGGCCGGCGTCCTCAAGCACCGCAAGCGCAAGGAGAAGGCCCTCCGCAAGCTCGACGCGATGCAGGCCAACCTCGCGCGCGTGCAGGACCTCACCGACGAACTGCGCAGACAGCTCAAGCCCCTCGGCCGCCAGGCCGCCGTCGCCCGCCGGGCCGCGGTCATCCAGGCGGATCTGCGGGATGCGCGCCTGAGGTTGCTGGCCGACGATCTCGTACGGCTGCGGGAGGCACTGAAGGCCGAGGTCGCGGACGAGGCCGCGCTCAAGGAACGCAAGGAAGCCGCCGAGCAGGAGCTGAAGAAGGCCCTGCAGCGCGAGGCGCTCCTGGAGGACGAGGTACGGCAGCTCGCTCCCCGGCTCCAGCGGGCCCAGCAGACCTGGTACGAGCTGTCGCAGCTGGCCGAGCGGGTGCGTGGCACGATCTCGTTGGCCGACGCCCGGGTGAAGAGCGCGACGTCGGCGCCGCCGGAGGAGCGGCGGGGCCGCGACCCCGAGGACATGGAGCGCGAGGCCGCCCGTATCCGTGAGCAGGAGGCCGAACTCGAAGCGGCCCTGGAGGCGGCCGAGCGGGCTCTGGAGGACACGGTCGCGCACCGGGCCGAGCTGGAGCGCGAACTCACGCAGGAAGAACGGCGCCTGAAGGACGTCGCCCGCGCCATCGCCGACCGCCGAGAGGGCCTCGCCCGCCTGAACGGGCAGGTGGGCGCGGCCCGTTCGCGCGCCGCCTCCGCCCAGGCGGAGATCGACCGCCTGGCCGCTGCCCGGGACGAGGCACAGGAGCGGGCCGTCGCGGCCCAGGAGGAGTACGAGGCGCTCAAGGCCGAGGTCGACGGCCTCGACGCGGGCGACGCGGAGCTGGGCGAGCAGCACACGGCGGCGAAACAGCAGCTGGCCGAGGCGGAGGCCACCCTGACGGCCGCGCGGGAGGCGGCCACGGCGGCGGAGCGGAAACGAGCCGCGACCCAGGCCCGGCATGAAGCCCTGGCGATGGGGTTGCGGCGCAAGGACGGCACGGGCGCGCTGCTCGGGGCGAAGGATCGTCTCTCCGGACTGTTGGGGCCGGCCGCCGAGCTGCTCACGATCACTCCGGGGTACGAGGTCCCCCTGGCGGCAGCCTTCGGCGCGGCGGCGGACGCCCTCGCGGTCACGTCCCCGTCGGCCGCGGCGGACGCGATCCGCTTGCTGCGCAAACAGGACGGCGGCCGGGCGTCACTGCTGTTGGCGGGTGCGCCGGAAGCGTCCCAAAGGGGCGCGGGGAACGGCGCGACCGGCCACAGCGAACCCGCAGACGCCCAACAACCTCACGCGGCAGATTTCGTCCGCGCGCCTTCCGACCTCATGCCTGCCATTCGCCGCCTCCTCGCCGGCATCGTCGTGGTCGCCACCCTCGAAGAAGCAGAAGAGCTCGTCTACAGACGACCAGACCTCACCGCCGTAACCGCCGAGGGCGACCTGCTGGGCGCACACTTCGCACACGGCGGCTCCGCAGGCGCGCCCAGCCTGCTGGAGGTACAGGCCTCCGTCGACGAGGCAGCCGCCGAGCTCGAGGAGCTGGCCGTCCGCTGCGAGGAACTCACCGAGGCACAGCACGCGGCGACCGAGCGCCGCAGGGAATGCGCAGCGCTCGTAGAGGAGCTGGGGGAGAAGCGCAGGGCCGCCGACCGGGAGAAGTCGGCCGTCGCCCAGCAGCTGGGCCGGCTCGCCGGGCAGGCACGGGGCGCGGCGGGCGAAGCGGAACGCACCGTCGCCGCTGCCGCGCGGGCGCAGGAAGCGCTGGACAAGGCCCTCGAGGAGGTCGAGGTCCTCGCCGAACGCCTGGCCGTCGCCGAGGAGATGCCCGTCGAGGAGGAGCCGGACACGTCGGTACGGGACCGTCTCGCCGCCGACGGCGCCAACGCCCGCCAGACGGAGATGGAGGCCCGGCTTCAGGTCCGTACGCACGAAGAGCGCGTCAAAGGGCTCGCCGGCCGCGCCGACTCCCTCGACCGCGCCGCCCGAGCGGAGCGTGACGCACGCGCGCGTGCCGAGCAGCGCCGGGCGCGCCTCAGGCACGAAGCGTCCGTGGCGGAAGCCGTCGCCTCCGGTGCACGCCAGTTGCTCGCGCACGTCGAGGTCTCCCTCGCCCGGGCCGAGGAGGAACGCACCGCGGCCGACGCCGCCAAGGCCCGGCGCGAGCAGGAGCTGACCGCGGCCCGGGGCGCGGGCCGTGACCTCAAGGGCGAGCTCGACAAGCTGACCGACTCCGTGCACCGCGGCGAGGTGCTCGGTGCCGAGAAGCGCATGCGCATCGAGCAGTTGGAGACCAAGGCGCTGGAGGAGCTGGGCGTGGAGCCGGCCGGGCTCGTGTCCGAGTACGGCCCGCACCAGCTCGTACCACCCTCCCCGCCCGCCGAGGGCGAGGAACTGCCCGAGGATCCCGAGCACCCGCGCAACCAGCCGAAGCAGTTCCACCGCGCCGAGCAGGAGAAGCGGCTCAAGGCCGCCGAGCGGGCCTACCAGCAGCTCGGCAAGGTCAATCCGCTCGCCCTGGAGGAGTTCGCCGCGCTGGAGGAACGCCACAAGTTCCTCAGCGAGCAGCTCGAAGACCTGAAGAAGACCCGCGCCGACCTGCTCCAGGTCGTCAAGGAGGTCGACGAGCGCGTCGAACAGGTCTTCACCGAGGCCTACCGGGACACGGCCCGGGAGTTCGAGGGTGTCTTTAGCCGGCTGTTCCCGGGCGGTGAGGGGCGGCTGATCCTGACCGACCCCGACAACATGCTCACCACGGGCGTCGACGTCGAGGCGCGTCCGCCGGGCAAGAAGGTCAAGCGGCTGTCGCTGCTCTCGGGTGGTGAGCGCTCGCTCACCGCCGTGGCGCTGCTGGTGTCCATCTTCAAGGCCCGGCCGAGCCCGTTCTACGTCATGGACGAGGTCGAGGCCGCGCTCGACGACACCAACCTGCAGCGGCTGATCCGCATCATGCAGGAGCTGCAGGAAGCCTCGCAGCTGATCGTGATCACCCACCAGAAGCGGACCATGGAGGTCGCCGACGCGCTGTACGGCGTCTCCATGCAGGGCGACGGCGTCTCGAAGGTCATCAGCCAGCGGCTGCGCTGAGCACTCGACCAAGACCCCCCGGTCAAGACTTCAACACTTGAACACATTCCCGTCACACGTGCACTGAAAAGTCACAGTCACACCCCCTTGACTTCGAAACTTGAAGGCATAGTCTCGGCAACGTTGTTTTTACCTTCAGGTATTACCTACCTGGAAGGGTCCCCCACCCGGCAGCGCTGCCGGTGGCCCGAGGAGTTGAACGTGACCAGCACAGTGCAGGCACAGAAGTCAGGAGCCAGAACGGCTCGTCCCGAGCACCTCGGGCGCGTCACCTTCATCGCGGCGGCGGCCGCGATGGGCGGATTCCTGTTCGGCTACGACAGCTCCGTGATCAACGGCGCCGTCGAGGCCATCCGGGACCGCTACGGCATCGGCTCCGCGGCCCTGGCCCAGGTCATCGCCATCGCCCTGATCGGCTGTGCCATCGGTGCCGCCACCGCCGGCCGCATCGCCGACCGGATCGGCCGTATCCGGGTCATGCAGATCGCCGCCGTGCTGTTCACCGTCAGCGCCGTCGGTTCGGCGCTGCCCTTCGCACTGTGGGACTTCGCCCTCTGGCGCGTCGTCGGTGGCTTCGCCATCGGCATGGCCTCCGTCATCGGCCCCGCCTATATCGCGGAGGTCGCCCCGCCCGCGTACCGCGGCCGTCTCGGTTCCTTCCAGCAGGCCGCGATCGTCATCGGCATCGCGATCTCGCAGCTGGTCAACTGGGGTCTGCTGAACGCCGCCGACGGCGACCAGCGCGGCAAGCTGATGGGCCTGGAGGCCTGGCAGGTCATGCTCGGCGTCATGGTGGTCCCGGCCGTCCTCTACGGCTTGCTCTCCTTCGCCATCCCCGAGTCCCCCCGCTTCCTGATCTCCGTCGGCAAGCACGAGCGCGCCCGCGAGATCCTCGCCGAGGTCGAGGGCGAGCACGGCGACCTGGACGCCCGCGTGAACGAGATCGAGCACGCGATGAAGAGCGAGCACAAGTCCGCCTTCAAGGACCTGCTCGGCGGCGGCTTCTTCTTCAAGCCGGTCGTCTGGATCGGCATCGGCCTCTCGGTCTTCCAGCAGTTCGTCGGCATCAACGTCGCGTTCTACTACTCCTCGACCCTGTGGCAGTCGGTCGGCGTCGACCCGACGGACTCGTTCTTCTACTCCTTCACGACGTCGATCATCAACATCGTCGGCACCGTGATCGCCATGGTCTTCGTCGACCGCGTCGGCCGTAAGCCGCTGGCCCTGATCGGCTCGGTCGGCATGGTCGTCGGTCTCGCACTGGAGGCCTGGGCCTTCTCGTACCACCTGGTCGACGGCAAGCTGCCGGCCGCGCAGGGCTGGACCGCCCTGATCGCCGCGCACATCTTCGTCCTCTTCTTCGCCCTGTCCTGGGGTGTGGTCGTCTGGGTCATGCTCGGCGAGATGTTCCCGAACAAGATCCGCGCCGCCGCCCTGGGCGTGGCCGCCGCCGCGCAGTGGATCGCCAACTGGGCCATCACCGCGAGCTTCCCGTCGCTGGCCGACTGGAACCTCTCCGTGACCTATGTGATCTACACGGTCTTCGCGGCGCTCTCCGTCCCGTTCGTCCTGAAGTTCGTGAAGGAGACGAAGGGCAAGGCGCTGGAGGAGATGGGCTGAGCAGCCCCGCATACTCGGGGAGAAGGGCCAAGTCCCCGCTGCCCCTCTCCTCGTACCGTCCGCCGCCCCCGCCCGGCACCGTCCGGGCGGGGGCGGCGGTCTCCTGTCTCACCGGATGAGGACGCCACCGCCGATCTCCAGGGCTTTGCGGATGCTCTCCTCGATGATCCGCAGTCGGGTCTCGATCTGGTGCCGGTGCTCCTCGACGGTCCGCGGCCGCTCGGTGCCGTGGGCGAGCTCGTCGCGTAGAGGTCGTCGTCTGCCGGAGTCGGCAGGAAGCGGGCACCCGGCGAGCGTACGAACTCCGACCCCCACACCGTCGTACGCCAGGACTCGAACTCACCGGACTGGTACACGTCGTCCGGCACGTCGAGCATCCGTATCTCGCCGTCCGGCTCCCGGACGAACACTTCCACCAGCAGACTCATGGCCGCAGTGGGCCACCGCCGGGCCCCGCCCGACCACCGGTTACCGCCCTGGCTCAGCCCCCAGCGCCGGGATCACCCGCTCCGCGAACAGCCGCAGGCTTCGCCACCCCTCCTCCACCGGCATCCCACCGGCCAGCGGATGCAGTACGAGGCTGTCGAGGCCCTGAGCCACGCACTCGTCGGGCGTGAGGATCCGGTACACGCCCTCGGCGCGCAGCTCCGCCACGCTCGTGGCCGCCGACCTCACCGCCGACCGGATGTCACCGGACTGCCAGGAGGCATACGTCCGCGCCTCGTGCAGGAAGTGCTCGCCGTACTCGGCCCACGCCCGGTCGGGATCCTCGGCGAGGTGCAGCAGCGGGGTCTCGGCGGCGGGCATCATCGTCCAGCCCTCGGTGCCGTACTCGACGAGCCGCTCCTTGTAGTACGCCTCCAGCTCCGGCAGATGCGCGCTGGGGAAGAAGGGGAGGCCGAGGCGGGCCGCGCGGCGGGCGGCGGCCTTCGAGGAGCCGCCGACCAGGAGCAAGGGGTGCGGCTCGGTGAAGGGGCGCGGGGTGACCCGTACCGTACGGCCCCGGTATTCGAACTCCTCACCGGTCCAGGCCTTCAGCACCGTCTCAAGGAGCTCGTCCTGGATCCTGCCGCGCCGCTTCCAGTCCACGTCGAACTGGGCGTACTCCTCGGGCCGGTATCCGATCCCGGCCACGGTCACCAGCCGCCCGCCGCTCAGCAGATCCAGTACGGCGATGTCCTCGGCCAGCCGCAGCGGGTCGTGCAGCGGGCCGATCACCGCCGAGACCGTGACCGCGATCCGCCGGGTGGCACCGAAGACCGCGCCCGCGAAGGCGAACGGCGACGGCAGCCAGTTGTTCGCCACGCCGTGGTGCTCCTCCGTCTGGACGGTGGTGATCCCGTGGTCGTCGGCGTAAGCGGCCATCTCCAGGGCGGCCCGGTAGCGGGCGCCGAGCGAGGCGGGGGTGGCGCCGGGTTCGACGAGGTTGAAACGTACGACGGAGACGGGCATGGGGGTCTCCCTTCACCGGGCGGGTGTGCAGGGGGACGTTAGCTGACGGTGTGTCAGACATCCAGAGGGGTGTCGCAGGACTCCATGACTGATACTGGACGGGTTATGGAAACCGTCATCCTTGCTGTAGTCATCGCCGTGGTCGTGCTCGGCGCGCTCGGCGGACTCGTCATCGGCAGCCGACGGAAGAAGTCGCTGCCCCCGCCGCCGCCCGCCGCGCCCGACATCACCGCCCCTCCGGCCGAGCCGCACGTCGGCGACGAGGCCGAGACACCCCGCGACGAACCGCGCCGGACGATAGAGGAGGTGGATCTACCGGACGGCTCGGCCCCGGTCGCCGTCGAGGAACCGCCCGCCCTCGAAATCCCCGAGATCGAGGTCCCGGAGCCGACGGCCGGACGTCTGATCCGGCTGCGCGCCCGCCTCTCCCGCTCCCAGAACGCGCTCGGCAAGGGTCTGCTCACGCTCCTGTCGCGCGAGCACCTCGACGACGAGACCTGGGAGGAGATCGAGGACACGCTGCTCACCGCCGACGTCGGTGTGGCCCCCACCCAGGAGCTGGTCGAGGGCCTGCGCGAGCGCGTGAAGGTGCTCGGCACCCGCACCCCGGTCGAGCTGCGCGGCCTGCTGCGCGAGGAACTCCTCAAGCTGGTCGGCACCGACTTCGACCGCACGGTGAAGACCGAGCCCGAGAACAGCAAGCCCGGCATCGTGATGGTCGTCGGTGTCAACGGCACCGGCAAGACCACCACCACCGGCAAGCTCGCCCGCGTCCTGGTCGCCGACGGCCGCAGCGTCGTCCTCGGCGCCGCCGACACCTTCCGTGCCGCCGCCGCCGACCAGCTCCAGACCTGGGGCGAGCGGGTCGGCGCCCACACCGTGCGCGGGCCGGAGGGCGGCGACCCCGCCTCCGTCGCCTTCGACGCGGTGAAGGAGGGCAAGGAGATGGGCTCCGACGTCGTCCTCATCGACACCGCCGGGCGCCTGCACACCAAGACCGGCCTCATGGACGAGCTCGGCAAGGTCAAGCGCGTCGTCGAGAAGCACGCCCCGCTGGACGAGATCCTCCTCGTCCTCGACGCGACGACCGGCCAGAACGGCCTGGTGCAGGCCCGGGTGTTCGCCGAGGTCGTCGACATCACCGGCATCGTGCTCACCAAGCTCGACGGTACGGCGAAGGGCGGCATCGTCGTCGCGGTCCAGCGCGAGCTGGGCGTACCGGTCAAGCTGGTGGGTCTCGGCGAGGGCGCCGACGATCTGGCGCCGTTCGAGCCGGAGGCATTCGTGGATGCGCTTATCGGTGACTAGAGGCCGGGTCGAATCACCCGCCGTGAAGAAGCGCCCGCCCCCAAGATGCAATGGGGGGCGGGCGCTTCGCCGTGTCCGTCGCGGTTCGGGTGGGCCGCAGGGTCACGCCCGCGAGCGGTGCGCCACATAAGCCAGCGTCCCCAGCAGCAGCCGTGCCGCCGGCGGTTTCGTGGCCGAGTCCAGGGCGGGTGGCCGCAGCCAGCGCACCGGGCCCAGGCCGCCCCGGTCGGACGGTGGGGCCGTGATGTAGGTGCCGGGGCCCAGACCGTGCAGGTCGAGGGAGGTCGGGTCGTCCCAGCCCATGCGGTAGAGGAGCTCGGGAAGTTCGGCGGCGGCTCCGGGGGCGACGAAGAACTGGGCGCGGCCCTCGGGGGTCGCGGTGACCGGGCCGACGGGCAGGCCCATGCGCTCCAGGCGGACCAGGGCGCGGCGGCCGGCGGGCTCGGCCACCTCGATGACGTCGAACGCCCGGCCGACCGCGAGCATGACCGACGCCCCGGGGAACTCGCCCCATGCCCTGGTCACTTCGTCGAGTGTGGCGCCGGCCTGGACCTGGGGCGCGAACTCCAGGGGGTGCGCCCCAGGTGCGCTGCAGTCCGCCCGGCCGCAGGAACAGTCGCCCGCCGCGGCCCGGGCTCCCGGGACCGCGTCCCAGCCCCAGAGCCCCGTGAACTCGGCGACGGCGGTGCACTCCGAGGAGCGGCCGCGCCGACGCGAGCCGGAGCGGATCTCCCGGATGCCGCCGATCGTGAAGCCCATGCCCCCTCCAACGGGTCCGACGCGTCGCTGGTTACGACGCGGATGCGGATCGTGACCCTGTGTTCCGGATGCATCGGCCCCGCGCGGTCCGGGCGGCGCTCGAATTGCCCCGGGTGGTGAACTCGGCGGCGCACGCCCCTGAGTGCATCGCTCCGCCTACTCCGGGTTGGTCTATGTCAAGTGAATCGCGTCGAGGCGACACTGAGTTCATTCGAAGGGGTGGCGAATGGTGGCGTTTCTTGGACCGCCATGGCTGGACGGGTGATCGTAGGATTACTGTAAGTGCACGAGTCCTGGGGGCACATGCACTCGTGGGTATGCCGGAGGCAAGTAGGCATCCCGTTCGAAGGGTGAGAACCGGCGGACGGGCGGCTGCATTTACCGGCATTCTGATAGGGCTTGGCGCACTCGGCGACAAGTGGTCTCAGGGATGGGGGCGTTCCAGTGAGCGGCAACGGCGGAAGCGGGACGACCGCGACCAGCACGGACAAGCGCCCCAACGAGCTGCTCTCGTCCTGGTTCGTGCGCAGCGGCTGGTCGAAGGGCGAACTCGCCCGTCAAGTCAACCGCAGGGCACGCCAGTTGGGCGCCAACCACATCTCCACGGACACCTCCCGGGTGCGCCGCTGGCTGGACGGCGAGAACCCCCGCGAGCCGATCCCCAGGATCCTGTCCGAGCTGTTCTCCGAGCGCTTCGGCTGCGTGGTCTCCGTCGAGGACCTCGGCCTGCGCGCGGCCCGTCAGTCACCCTCCGTGTCCGGCGTCGACCTGCCCTGGACGGGCCCGCAGACGGTGGCTCTGCTCAGCGAGTTCTCGCGCAGCGACCTGATGCTGGCGCGGCGCGGCTTCCTCGGGACCTCGCTGGCCCTGTCCGCGGGCCCGTCCCTCATCGAGCCCATGCAGCGCTGGCTCGTGCCCTCGCCCCAGGCCCCGCAGTCGGAGCCGGAGCCGCCGGCCGCGCCCCGCCGGCCCGGCAGGCTCTCCAAGCCCGAACTGGACCTCCTGGAGTCCACGACGGTGATGTTCCGGCAGTGGGACGCCCAGTGCGGCGGCGGCCTGCGCCGCAAGGCGGTCGTCGGCCAGTTGCACGAGGTGACGGACCTCCTCCAGGAGCCCCAGCCCGAGGCCACCACCAGGAAGCTGTTCAAGGTCGCCGGGGAGCTGGCGGAGCTGGCCGGCTGGATGTCGTACGACGTCGGGCTCCAGCCGACCGCCCAGAAGTACTTCGTCCTCGCCCTGCATGCAGCCAAGGAGGCGGGCGACAAGCCGCTCGGCTCGTACATCCTCTCCAGCATGAGCCGCCAGATGATCCACCTCGGTCGGCCCGACGACGCGCTGGAACTGATCCACCTCGCGCAGTACGGCAGCCGGGACTGCGCGAGCCCCCGCACCCAGTCGATGCTGTATGCGATGGAGGCCCGCGCCTACGCCAACATGGGGCAGCCCGGCAAGTGCAAGCGGGCCGTCCGGATGGCCGAGGACACCTTCGCGGACGTGGACGAGTGGGACGAGCCCGACCCCGACTGGATCCGCTTCTTCTCCGAGGCCGAGCTGCACGGCGAGAACTCCCACTCGTACCGCGACCTCGCCTATGTCGCGGGCCGCAGCCCCACCTACGCGTCCCTGGCCGAGCCCGTGATGCAGCAGGCCGTCGAGCTGTTCTCCCGGGACGCCGAGCACCAGCGCTCGTATGCACTGAACCTGATCGGCATGGCCACGGTGCATCTGCTGCAGCGTGAGCCCGAGCGGAGCGCGGTGCTGGCGGAACAGGCCATGCACATCGCCAAGAAGGTCCGCTCCGAGCGCGTGAACACTCGTATCCGAAAGACGGTCGACACGGCCGTACGCGATTTCGGGGACGTCGCCGAGGTCGTGGACCTCACCGAGAAGCTCGCCGTCGAGCTTCCGGAGACCGCCGAGGCGGTCTGAAAACCCTTGACCCCGGCCGCGGCCGGCCCTCCCGAACTGCCCGACTCGGCTCCCCCCATGCCAGGTCATCGGAAGGCCGCCCGTGGCCGGTTTTCTCCTCCGGTGAAGGTTGCGCCACGATAACGATGAACGCACCCGACATCCGGCAGTTCATCGAGGCGTAACACACAGGGCGCCTTCGTCACGGCGGCGAAACAACGAGGGGCTTCCAACGAAACCGCGCTGCGCCAATCTCATGGCGCATAACCGGCCCACCCCTCATGACCGCTTCAGGCTTCGCCCGCACGGGGCCGTACCAACGACGAGGAGACGCCGATGGCACCAGCCATCACGCTTGCCGCGGAGGCACCCAAGCTGTCCTCCGCGAACACAGGCTTCATGCTCATTGCTTCTGCCCTGGTGCTGATCATGACGCCGGGCCTCGCCTTCTTCTACGGAGGCATGGTCCGCGTCAAGAGCACCCTCAACATGCTGATGATGAGCTTCATCAGCATGGGCATCGTCACCATTCTGTGGGTGCTGTACGGCTTCTCCCTCGCCTTCGGTACGAACAACAGCCTGATCGGCTGGGACTCCGACTGGTTCGGCCTTCGCAAGGTCGGGCTGACGGAGCTGTGGCCCGGCTACACCATCCCGATCTTCGTCTTCATGGTCTTCCAGATGATGTTCGCCATCATCACTCCGGCCCTGATAAGCGGCGCCCTTGCTGACCGCGTCAAGTTCTCGGCCTGGGCGCTCTTCGTCGCCCTGTGGCTCACGGTCGTCTACGTCCCGGTCGCCCACTGGGTGTGGGGCGCCGACGGCTGGGCCTTCAAGCTCGGCGTGATCGACTTCGCCGGTGGTACCGCGGTCCACATCAACGCCGGTGCCGGTGCCCTCGGCGTGATCCTCGTCATCGGCAAGCGCGTCGGCTTCAAGAAGGACCCGATGCGCCCGCACAGCCTCCCGCTGGTCATGCTCGGTGCCGGTCTGCTGTGGTTCGGCTGGTTCGGCTTCAACGCGGGCTCGTGGCTCGGCAACGACGACGGCGTCGGCGCGCTGATGTTCGTCAACACGCAGGTCGCCACCGCCGCCGCCATGCTGGCCTGGCTCGCCTACGAGAAGATCCGCCACGGCGCGTTCACCACGCTGGGCGCCGCCTCCGGCGCGGTCGCCGGTCTGGTCGCGATCACCCCGTCCGGTGGTGCCGTCTCCCCGCTGGGCGCGATCGCCGTCGGCGCCATCGCCGGTGTCGCCTGCGCCGCGGCCGTGGGCCTGAAGTACAAGTTCAACTACGACGACTCCCTCGACGTCGTCGGCGTCCACATGGTCGGCGGCATCATCGGCTCCCTGCTCATCGGCTTCTTCGCCACCGGCAAGGGCCAGTCGACCGCGACGGGCGTCTTCTACGGCGACCACTCCTTCACCCAGCTGTGGAAGCAGTTCGCCGGTGTCGGCGCGGTCCTCGCCTACTCCCTGATCGCCTCCGCGGTCCTCGCCTTCCTCCTCGACAAGACCATCGGCATGCGGGTCACCGAGGACGAGGAGATCTCCGGTATCGACCAGGCCGAGCACGCCGAGACCGCATACGACTTCAGCGGCGCGGGCGGCGGTGCCGTCAAGGCGACCGTCCCGGCCGGCGTCGGCGCCGACAGCAAGAAGGTGGACGCATGAAGCTCATCACCGCCGTCGTGAAGCCCCACCGGCTCGACGAGATCAAGGAGGCCCTGCAGGCCTTCGGAGTCCACGGCCTGACGGTCACCGAGGCGAGCGGCTACGGTCGTCAGAGGGGCCACACCGAGGTCTACCGCGGTGCCGAGTACACCGTCGACCTGGTTCCCAAGATCCGTATAGAGGTACTGGCCGAGGACGACGACGCCGAGCAGCTGATCGACGTCATCGTCAAGGCGGCCCGCACCGGCAAGATCGGTGACGGCAAGGTCTGGTCCCTCCCGGTCGAGACGGCCGTACGGGTCCGGACCGGCGAGCGCGGCCCGGACGCGCTCTAACAGAAGAAGAACGACAGGAGCTGCTGGGTGTCGAGCACGGACGTGCACAAGGAAACGGAAGACTCGGGACCCAGCGGCTACGCGGCGGCCCGGCTGCACCTCCTCACCGAGGGGGCGCAGTCCGGGCCGCCGCGCCGTACCGCCCTGTCCAAGCTGACGGACGACTGGCTGACGGGGCTGTTCGCCGCGGGGGCCGAGGGACTGCGCGGGGTCTCCCTGGTCGCCGTCGGCGGCTACGGCCGCGGTGAGCTCTCCCCACGCAGCGACCTGGACCTGCTCCTCCTCCACGACGGCGGCGACCCCAAGGCGGTCGCCGCCCTGGCCGACCGCATCTGGTACCCCGTCTGGGACCTGGGCCTCGCCCTCGACCACTCGGTCCGCACCCCCGCCGAGGCCCGCAAGACGGCCGGCGAGGACCTGAAGGTCCAACTCGGCCTGCTGGACGCCCGCCACATCGCCGGCGATCTGGGCCTGACGGCCGGTCTGCGGACGGCCGTCCTCGCCGACTGGCGCAACCAGGCGCCGAAACGTCTCCCCGAACTCCAGGAACTCTGCGCCGAGCGCGCCGAGCGCCAGGGCGAGCTGCAGTACCTGCTGGAGCCGGATCTTAAGGAGGCCCGGGGCGGTCTGCGCGACGCCACCATCCTGCGTGCCGTCGCCGCCTCCTGGCTGGCCGACGCCCCGCGCGAGGGTCTCGACGACGCCCGGCGCCGGCTGCTCGACGTACGCGACGCCCTGCACCTCACCACCGGGCGCGCCACCGACCGGCTCGCGCTCCAGGAGCAGGACCAGGTCGCCGCCGAGCTCGGCCTGCTCGACGCCGACACGCTGCTGCGGCAGGTGTACGAGGCGGCGCGGGTCATCTCGTACGCCAGTGACGTCACCTGGCGGGAAGTGGCGCGCGTGCTGCGGTCGCGCGCCGTGCGGCCGCGGCTGCGCGCCATGCTCGGCGGCGGAAAGCCCGTCCCCGAGCGTTCCCCGCTGGCCGAGGGCGTGGTCGAGCAGGACGGCGAGGTGGTGCTCGCCCGTGCCGCGCGCCCCGAGCGCGATCCCGTGCTGCCGCTGCGCGCCGCGGCCGCCGCCGCGCAGGCCGGCCTCCCGCTCTCCCTGCACGCCGTACGGCGTATGGCGGCGACCGTGCGCCCCCTGCCCACGCCCTGGCCCGCCGAGGCCCGCGAACAGCTGGTCACCCTGCTCGGCTCCGGACACCCCACCATCGACGTCTGGGAGGCGCTGGAGGCGGAAGGCCTGATCACACGGCTGCTTCCGGACTGGGAGCGGGTGCGCTGCCGGCCACAGCGCAACGCCGTGCACATCTGGACCGTCGACCGGCACCTGATCGAGACGGCCGTACGTGCCTCCGAGTTCACCCGCCGGGTCCACCGCCCCGACCTGCTCCTGGTGGCCGCGCTGCTGCACGACATCGGCAAGGGCTGGCCCGGCGACCACTCGGTGGCCGGCGAGATCATCGCCAAGGACGTGGCCGCCCGTATCGGCTTCGACCGCGACGACGTGGCCGTGCTCTCCACCCTCGTACGCCACCATCTGACGCTCGTGGACACGGCCACCCGCCGCGATCTGGAGGACCCGGCCACGGTCCGGTCGGTGGCCGAGGCGGTCGGCTCGGAGTCCACCCTGGAGCTGCTGCACGCGCTGACCGAGGCGGACGCCCTGGCCACCGGGCCGGCCGCCTGGTCGTCCTGGCGCGGCTCGCTCGTCGCCGACCTGGTCAAGCGCGTCGCCGCCGTCCTCGCCGGGGACGCCCCCGACGAGCCCGAGGCCGCCGCACCCACTGCCGAGCAGGAACGGCTCGCCATCGAGGCGGTGGCCACGGGCAGCCCGGTGCTGTCCCTGCGCGCGCAGACCGAGCCGCCCACGGAGGAACAGCCGTCCGGCGACCCGGAGCCGCTCGGCGTCGAACTGCTCATCGCCGTACCGGACCAGGCGGGTGTGCTGCCCGCGGTGGCCGGCGTCCTCGCCATGCACCGGCTGACCGTGCGCACCGCCGAGCTGCGCACCCTGGACCTGCCGGACGGCGTCGAGGGCTCGGTCCTGCTGCTGAACTGGCGGGTCGCCGCCGAATACGGCTCACTGCCCCAGGCGGCCCGGCTGCGCGCGGATCTCGTACGGGCGCTGGACGGATCCCTGGACATCGCGGGCCGCCTCGCCGAGCGCGATGCCGCGTATCCGCGCCGCCGGGGTGTCGTCGCGCCACCGCCGAGGGTGACGGTGGCGTCGGCCGCGTCCCGGCTGGCCACGGTGATCGAGGTGCGGGCGCAGGACGCCCCCGGCCTGCTGTTCCGGATCGGGCGGGCACTGGAGGACGCGGGCGTACGGGTGCGCAGCGCACACGTCTCCACGCTGGGCGCGAACGCCGTGGACGCCTTCTACGTGACCGGACCCGAGGGCGCGCCCCTGCCGGGCGACGAGGCGTCCGCCGTGGCCCGGAAACTGGAGGAGACGCTGCGGGGGTGAGGCGGGTGACACAGAGCCGTCCCAGGCGCTGACCGTGGTGTCCGGCCCGCCCACGGAGGGGCGAGCCGGGGTGCCTGTCCGAGACGGGTATGGGCGGCGTCCCGTGTGCGGGCGTGGGGGAGGCATCTCGGCTGCACGGGTGCGGGCCTGGGCGTCATCCTGTCTCCGCGAGTGCGGGTCTGGACCTCATCCCGTCTTCACGCAGTGCAGGCACTTGGTGGGGCGTCGGTGCTGTTCTGCCCGTGCGGGTGTGGATGTCGGTCCCGGTTTGCCCTGCGGCGCGGGTGTCGGCTGCGTTCTGCCCTCGCGGGTGGGGGTGTCGGTTCCGTTCTGCCCTCGCGG
This sequence comes from Streptomyces sp. NPDC001157, assembly GCF_053598255.1. Classification (NCBI taxonomy): domain Bacteria; kingdom Bacillati; phylum Actinomycetota; class Actinomycetes; order Kitasatosporales; family Streptomycetaceae; genus Streptomyces; species Streptomyces sp. NPDC001157. Next base: position 88,340 of record NZ_JBSFJW010000021.1, on the reverse strand, counting down.
GTGGGGGTGTCGGCTGCGTTCTGCCCTCGCGGGTGGGGTGTCGGTCCCGCTCTGCCCCCGCGGGCGCGGGCGTCGGCCCCGTTTCGCCCCCGCCCGTGTGGGCGTCGGCCCCGCTGCCCCCTCCGGCGCCGACCACCGCCGGCACCGGCGCTGGTTGCCGTTCCGTCCGGCGTGTGCACCGGGCGGGGACGATTGTCTTGCGCGGCCGGATACCCTGGAAGACGCTCACACTGCCACCGACCCCGAGGACCGACGCCGCCGTGTTCGATACTCTCTCCGATCGCCTCTCAGCGACTTTCAAGAACCTGCGCGGCAAGGGACGGCTCTCCGAGGCGGACATCGACGCCACCGCGCGCGAGATCCGTATCGCACTGCTCGAAGCGGACGTGGCCCTGCCCGTGGTGCGGACGTTCATCAAGAACGTCAAGGAGCGTGCCCTCGGCGCCGACGTCTCCCGGGCGCTGAACCCCGCCCAGCAGGTCCTGAAGATCGTCAACGACGAGCTCGTCACCATCCTCGGCGGCGAGACCCGACGCCTGCGCTTCGCCAAGCAGCCGCCCACCGTGATCATGCTGGCGGGTCTGCAGGGTGCCGGTAAGACGACCCTCGCGGGCAAGCTCGGCCGCTGGCTGAAGGAGCAGGGCCACTCGCCGCTGCTGGTCGCCGCCGACCTCCAGCGCCCGAACGCCGTGAACCAGCTGAGCGTCGTCGCCGAGCGGGCGGGCGTGGCCGTCTTCGCCCCCGAGCCGGGCAACGGCGTGGGCGACCCGGTCAAGGTCGCCAAGGACTCCATCGAGTTCGCGAAGGCCAAGGTCCACGACATCGTGATCGTGGACACCGCCGGCCGCCTGGGCATCGACCAGGACATGATGCAGCAGGCCGCGGACATCCGGGACGCGGTCAGCCCGGACGAGATCCTCTTCGTCGTCGACGCGATGATCGGTCAGGACGCGGTCAACACGGCCGAGGCCTTCCGCGACGGCGTCGGCTTCGACGGCGTGGTGCTCTCCAAGCTCGACGGTGACGCCCGCGGTGGTGCCGCCCTGTCGATCCGCCAGATCACCGGCAAGCCGATCATGTTCGCCTCGAACGGCGAGAAGCTCGACGACTTCGACGCCTTCCACCCCGACCGGATGGCCTCCCGCATCCTCGACATGGGTGACCTGCTCACCCTGATCGAGCAGGCGGAGAAGACGTTCAGCCAGGAAGAGGCCGAGAAGATGGCCTCCAAGCTGGCGTCCAAGAAGGGCCAGGACTTCACCCTGGACGACTTCCTGGCCCAGATGGAGCAGGTCCGGAAGATGGGCAGCATCAGCAAGCTGCTCGGCATGCTCCCGGGCATGGGCCAGATCAAGGACCAGATCAACAACCTGGACGAGCGGGACGTCGACCGCACCGCCGCCATCATCAAGTCGATGACCCCGGCCGAGCGCCAGGAGCCGACGATCATCAACGGCTCGCGCCGTGCCCGTATCGCCAAGGGTTCCGGTGTCGAGGTCAGCGCGGTCAAGAACCTGGTCGAGCGGTTCTTCGAGGCCCGCAAGATGATGTCCCGCATGGCGCAGGGCGGCGGCATGCCCGGTATGCCCGGGATGCCGGGCATGGGTGGGGGCCCCGGCCGCGCCAAGAAGCAGCCGAAGAAGGCCAAGGGCAAGCAGCGCTCCGGCAACCCGATGAAGCGCAAGCAGCAGGAGCAGGAGGAGGCCGCACGCCGGGCCGCCGCCGCTCAGGGCGGGGGCGCCTTCGGCGTGCCCGGTCAGCAGGCGCCGCAGGACTTCGAGCTCCCGGACGAGTTCAAGAAGTTCATGGGCTGAGTTCGCCCCGTGCGCGTGCCAGGGGTGGGGTGTTGTCGTAACGTCCGCTTATGACCAACCCCGCCCCGCCGCGCAAGTCGCCCGACCAGCCCTGGCGTACCGAGGGCACTCCCGAGGAGCCGTCCAGGCCGCCGGGTGGGCGGAAGATGCGCGGCGGCTGGTGGAGCCTGATCCTGACCGCGCTGATCGTGTACCTGATCGCGAATCTGATCCTGTCGTTCTTCAACGAGGGCAACGAGCCGACGATCTCGTACACCGAGTTCAGCAAGCAGGTCGACGCGGGCAACGTCAGCAAGATCTACGCCAAGGGCAATGCGATCCAGGGCCAGCTCAAGCAGGGGCAGAAGAACCCGGACGGCGGCGGCAAGTACACCAAGTTCAGCACCGAGCGGCCGACGTTCGCGAGCGACAAGATCTGGGACGACCTGACCAGGCACAACGTCACCGTGACGGCGGAGCCGGTCGTCCAGCACCGCAGCTTTCTGGCCAATCTGCTGATCTCGCTGGCCCCGATGCTGCTGCTGATCGCGGTGTGGGTGTTCGTCGCGCGGCGGATGAGCGCGGGGCTGGGCGGCGCGGGCGGCATGCTCGGCCGCAAGGCGCCGCCCAAGCCGGTCGAACTGGAGCCGGGCGCCCAGCGCACGACCTTCGAGGACGTGGCGGGCATCGACGAGGTCGAGGGCGAACTCAACGACGTCGTCGACTTCCTGAAGAACCCGGACGCCTACCGCAGGATGGGCGCGAAGATGCCTCGGGGCGTCCTGCTCGCGGGCCCGCCCGGCACCGGCAAGACCCTTCTCGCGCGTGCCGTCGCCGGTGAGGCGGGCGTGCCGTTCTTCTCGGCGTCGGCCTCCGAGTTCATCGAGATGATCGTCGGCGTCGGTGCCTCACGCGTGCGTGAACTGTTCGCCGAGGCCCGAAAGGTGGCCCCGTCGATCATCTTCATCGACGAGATCGACACCATCGGGCGGGCCCGCGGCGGCGGCTCCGGCATGGGCGGCCACGACGAACGCGAACAGACGCTGAATCAGATCCTCACCGAGATGGACGGCTTCTGCGGCTCGGAGGGCGTCATCGTCATCGCCGCCACCAACCGCGCCGACGTCCTGGATCCGGCCCTGACCCGCCCCGGCCGCTTCGACCGGGTGGTCATGGTCTCGCCCCCGGACCGCGGAGGCCGCGAGGCCATCCTGCAGATCCACACCCGCGAGATCCCGCTGTCGAAGGACGTCGACCTCGGCCAGGTCGCCCGTACGACCCCGGGCATGACCGGCGCCGAACTGGCCAACCTCGCCAACGAGGCGGCCCTGCTCGCCGTCAAACGCAAGCAGGAGCGGGTGACCCAGACCGACCTCTCCGAAGCCCTGGAGAAGGTCCAACTGGGCGCCGAACGGCCCCTGGTGATGCCCGAGGAGGAGCGCCGCCGCACCGCCTACCACGAGAGCGGCCACGCCCTGCTCGGCATGCTCCAGCCCGGCGCCGACCCCGTCCGCAAGATCACCATCGTTCCGCGCGGCCGGGCCCTCGGCGTCACACTCTCCACCCCGGAGTCCGACAAGTACGCGTACACCGAGGAGTACCTGCGCGGCCGGATCATCGGCGCACTCGGCGGCATGGCGGCGGAACAGGTGGTCTACGGGGTCGTCACGACCGGTGCGGAGAACGACCTGGAGCAGGTCACCAACATCGCGCGCGGCATGGTCGCCCGCTGGGGCATGAGCGAGCGCGTCGGCCGCCTGTCCGCCCTGCCCAGCGACGCCCAGCAGGCATACGGCCTGGCCGCCGCCCCGCAGACCCTCGACGTGATCGACGGCGAGATGCGCCGGATCGTCGACGAGTGCTACGAGGAGGCGTGCCGCAAACTGAGCGACCACCGCGACCAACTGGACGCCCTCGCCCAGGCGTTGCTGGAGCGGGAGACCCTGGAGGAGACGGACGCATACCGGATCGCGGGGATCACACGGTTGGCGAAGGGCGACGCCGGCTGACGTGTACGGCGACCTACGGCGTGTCCGGCGGATCAGGTCGGCTGTGGGGAACGGCGCTTCTCGGCCGCCCCGAACGGGGGCTTGGGGGTGAGTGCGGCGTCGGTGAGTGGCGACCACGCCGCTGGGGGCACCTCCTTCGGCAGTGGTGTGCCGGGGCCCGTGAGCGGCGCTGATCCGCCGGACAAGCCCTAAGGCGTACGGGCGATCAGGTACCGGAACACGTTCGGCATCCACACCGTCCCGTCCCGGCGCTGATACGGGTGGAGGGCCTCCGCCAGTTCCTTGTCCACCTGCGCCTGGTCGGTCGCGGAGATCGCCGCGTCGAACAGGCCCGTCGACAGCAGGCCCCGTACCGCGCTGTCCATGCCCGCGTACCCGAACGGGCAGGCGACCCGCCCGGAGCCGTCGGGCTTCAGGCCCGCCCGCTGGGCGACCTCCTCCAGGTCGTCGCGGAGGGCGGGGCGCCAACTGCCCGTGCCGCGCAGCGGATCCGCCAGCCTGGTGGCCACCCGCAGCACGGACGACGTGGTGCAACGTTCCGGCGGACCCCAGCCGGCGAGCACCACGGGCGCCCCGTGCCCGGCGAGCGGTGTCGCTGCCTGCAGCAGCCCGCCGAGCCCCTCCGAGTCGCCCGCCAGACACCCGATCGGCTCGAAAGCCGTCACCAGGGTGAACGCGGGCGTCTCCGCGTCGCCCGCGTTCGCGATGTCTCCGGGTGGGCCGTCGACGATCCGGGTGCCTGCACGCGCGCCCGTGCCCCATGCGTCCGGGAGCAGCCGCTCCCGTGCGAGAGCCAGTCGTTCGGGGGAGGAGTGGTCGACACCGGTGACCGCCGCGCCTCTGGAGGCCGCCATCAGAAGGGCCAGCCCGCTGCCGCAGCCGAGGCCCAACAACCGTGTGCCGGGGCCCACTTCCAGTCGCTCGTAGACGGTCTCGTAGAGCGGGACCAGCATCCGCTCCTGGATCTCGGACCAGTCACGCGCGCGTGCACACAGGTTCACACGGGGCGCCTGGCCCGTATGGGACGGGTGCTGCCGCACGAGCGTAGGTGTCATGTAAAGCGCCCCAATCCGCCGAGAGTTGCCGCTGTGCCCTGTTCCATGGCCCCCGTGACGTGCGCTCGCACTCCCCCCGTATGCCAGATAACTCCGCACTCGACCGCTCGTCCAGGGGTCGTGGGGCCCGGCTTGTGGCTTGCCTGTGCAGGCGAAAAGAATTCACATCCCGGCAACGTGGGCCCCTACCATCGCGCCCATGGCAAAGGCTCCCGTTCTCACCCCGCGCGCGGACGACTTCCCGCGCTGGTACCAGGATCTGATCACCAAGGCCGAGCTGGCCGACAACGGCCCGGTGCGCGGCACCATGGTGATCCGACCGTACGGGTACGGGCTGTGGGAGCGGATGCAGGCCGAGATGGACGCCCGGATCAAGGAGACGGGTACCCAGAACGCGTACTTCCCGCTGCTGATCCCGCAGTCCTACTTCGCCAAGGAGGCCGACCACGTCGAGGGCTTCGCGCCCGAACTGGCCGTGGTCACCCATGGCGGAGGCAAGGAGCTGGAGGAGCCCGCGGTCGTCCGCCCCACCTCCGAGATGATCATCAACGACTACTTCTCGAAGTGGGTGCAGAGCTACCGCGACCTGCCCCTGAAGATCAACCAGTGGGCCAACGTGGTCCGTTGGGAACTGCGGCCCCGTCTCTTCCTGCGTACGACCGAGTTCCTGTGGCAGGAGGGCCACACCGCGCACGCCACGTATGAGGAGGCGCGCGACTTCGCCGCCCACATCCAGGAGCACGTCTACGGGGACTTCCTCACCAACATCCTGGCGACGGACTTCGTCTCCGGCCGCAAGACGGCCAAGGAGCGCTTCGCCGGCGCCGTCAACACCCTCACCCTCGAAAGCATGATGGGCGACGGCAAGGCCCTCCAGATGGTCACCAGCCACGAGCTGGGCCAGAACTTCGCCAAGGCCTTCAACACCCGGTACCTGTCCAGGGAAGGCAGGCAGGAACTCGTCTGGCAGACCTCCTGGGGCTCCACCACCCGCATGATCGGCGCCCTGGTGATGACTCACGGAGATGACAACGGCCTCAGGGTCCCGCCGCGGCTGGCACAGATCCAGGTCGTCGTCCTCGCGATCAAGGGCGAGGAGGCGGTTTTGGCCAAGGTCCGTGAGATCGGTGACCGGTTGAAGGCGGCGGGCCTCCGCGTCCACATCGACGACCGCACCGACATCCCCTTCGGGCGCCGCGCCGTCGACTGGGAACTGAAGGGCGTGCCCGTACGCATCGAGGTCGGGCCCCGTGACCTGGAGAACGGCACGGCGATGGTGGCCCGCCGCATCCCCGGAGGCAAGGAGCCGATGCCGGTCGACTCCCTCGTGCGGCTAGTCCCCGCGTTCCTGGACGAGGACCAGGCGCTCCTGCTCACCCAGTCCCGTGAGCGCCGCGAGTCCCGTACGTCCGACGTGTCGACGATCGAGGAAGCCGTCGAGGCGGTCGGGGCCGGCGGCTGGGCGCGCATCCCCTGGGCGGATCTCGGCGAAGAAGGCGAGGCCGGACTGGCCGAGCACGCGGTGACCGTACGGTGTCTGGTCGCTGCCGACGGGTCGGTGCCCGAGGCCGACGACGCGCCCGGTAACGTCGCGGTCGTCGCGCGCGCTTATTGATACAGGGCCTTCCGCCGCGGACGCGACCGAAAGGCCCCTTGCGCACCTGCGGATCACACCCGCACCGGCGGGTGGACACCGTCTACGCGCCGGGTCGTAGAGCGGGCTACGTACCGGCTTGGGACGAGCTGTGAGGTTTCTCCGCAGATCAGCGCACCCGCCCTCCTCGGGACGCATCAGCGGCAACTGACGGGTACGTGCAAATTATTTGGGATGCCCCGGAATAGGAACACATTCGAGGCCCCGCTCGTTGTCATTACGTGAGCACGACACAGACACCACCTGTTCTCGCCGCAGAGCTGGCAGAGGCGTGGGCCGACATTCAGCGGTACCACCCCGAGCTGCCGGACCTTGCCGCGCCAGAGTCCCTGATCGGAGAGTCGTCGTCCGCGTGCGGTCACGAGCTCTCCTTCGAGCGACTGCTCCATGAGGCAGTCCATGGCATCGCCGCAGCGCGCGGCGTGCGAGACACGTCCCGCGCCGGCCGGTACCACAACCGCAGATTCCTCGCGATCGCCGAGGAGATGGGCCTGGACCACCCCGAGGAGCCGCACCCCAGCAGCGGCTTCTCGCTGGTCACGCTCAACCCCGAGGCCAAGCGCCGCTACCGCCCGACCATCGAGCGGCTCCAGCGCGCCCTCAAGGCGCACACGGCAGCCACCTCCGCCGACACCCCGAAGAGCTTCCGCGGCCCGGCGGCCCGGCACGGCTCGTCCGGGGGCGGGGTGCGAGTGAAGGCGGTGTGCGACTGCGGCCGTAACGTACGGGTCGTCCCCTCGGTGCTGGCCCAGGCGCCGATCGTCTGCGGCGGCTGCGGCAAGCCGTTCCGGATCCCGGAGGTCGTGGGGGCGGCATAGTCGCGCGGCGTTCGACACCGGCATCTCGTGGCTGCCGGTCGGAACGCAAGGCGCCGGGAGTGCCGCCGCAACCCGGGCGGCACTCCCCACCGCCGGACCGCGCAACGCCGTGACGGCGCCTGGAGGGTCAGGCGCCGCTCAGTCATGCCCGGGCACCCTCACCGCACCCTCGGCCAAAAGCGACCCGCAGGGTGTGGCACAATGGCTAGCTGTACTCGACAGCCGCACAGGAACCCTCTCGCCTCCGGCTGACGCGTCCATCGGGCACTCGGGTACCGCAACCCCACGCGGCAATCTCGCCGTGCCCAACCACGTCAAAACCAGGAGAACCCACTCCCGTGGCAGTCAAGATCAAGCTGAAGCGTCTGGGCAAGATCCGTTCGCCTCACTACCGCATCGTCGTCGCCGACTCCCGCACCCGTCGTGACGGCCGTGCGATCGAGGAGATCGGTCTGTACCACCCGGTGCAGAACCCCTCGCGCATCGAGGTCGACTCGGAGCGCGCGCAGTACTGGCTGGGTGTCGGCGCGCAGCCGACCGAGCCCGTTCTCGCCATCCTGAAGCTGACCGGCGACTGGCAGAAGTTCAAGGGTCTGCCCGCCCCGGCTCCGCTGCTCGTGGCCGAGCCGAAGGCCGCTCGCCCGGTGTTCGACGCCCTCGGTGGCGACGACGAGGGCAAGGGTGAGGCCATCACCCAGAAGAAGAAGGCTGAGAAGAAGGACGAGGCTGCTGCCGAGTCCGCGTCGACCGAGGCCTGAGCATGCTCGAGGAGGCTCTCGAGCACCTCGTGAAGGGCATCGTCGACAACCCTGACGATGTGCAGGTCGCCTCGCGCAACCTGCGCCGTGGGCGCGTGCTCGAGGTCCGGGTGCACCCCGACGACCTCGGCAAGGTGATCGGCCGCAACGGCCGCACCGCGCGCGCTCTGCGTACCGTCGTGGGCGCCATCGGCGGCCGCGGTGTCCGCGTCGACCTCGTCGACGTGGACCACGTCCGCTGACGCCAAACGCAACACCGGCTCGGGCCGGGGAGGGCCACTGCGCCGTCCCCGGCCCGTAGTCGTTACCAGCCGTTACGACAGGAGATCCTGGGAAGTGCAGCTCGTAGTCGCACGGATCGGCCGTGCCCATGGCATCAAGGGCGAGGTCACCGTCGAGGTCCGTACTGACGAGCCCGAACTGCGGCTCGCACCCGGCGCCGTACTGGCCACCGATCCCGCCTCGGCGGGCCCGCTCACCATCGAGACGGGCCGCGTCCACAGCGGCCGCCTGCTCCTGCGCTTCGAGGGCGTACGCGACCGCACAGCGGCCGAGGCGCTGCGCAACACCCTCCTGATCGCCGAGGTGGACCCGGAGGTGCTCCCCGAGGAGGAGGACGAGTACTACGACCACCAGCTGATGGACCTGGACGTGGTCACCAAGGACGGCGTCGAGGTCGGCCGCATCACCGAGATCTCGCACCTGCCCTCGCAGGACCTGTTCATCGTGGAGCGCCCGGACGGCAGCGAGGTCCTGATCCCCTTCGTCGAGGAGATCGTCACGGAGATCGACCTCGAGGAGCAGAAGGCGGTCATCGACCCGCCGCCCGGCCTCATCGACGACAGGGCGGAGATCGCCTCCACCAGGGAAGAGTCGTAAGAGATGCGCCTCGACGTCGTCACGATCTTCCCCGAGTACCTGGAGCCCCTGAACGTCTCCCTCGTCGGCAAGGCACGCGCGCGTGGACAGCTCAACGTCCATGTGCACGATCTGCGCGACTGGACCTACGACCGCCACAACACCGTCGACGACACCCCCTACGGCGGCGGCCCCGGCATGGTCATGAAAACCGACCCCTGGGGCGACGCCCTGGACTCCGCCCTCGCCGACGGCTACGAAACCGGCTCGCACGCGCCCGCGCTGATCGTCCCCACCCCCAGCGGCCGCCCCTTCACCCAGGAACTCGCCGTCGAACTCTCCGAGCGCCCCTGGCTGATCTTCACGCCGGCGCGCTACGAGGGCATCGACCGCCGGGTGATCGACGAGTACGCCACCCGGATGCCCGTCCACGAGGTGTCCATCGGCGACTACGTCCTCGCCGGTGGGGAGGCGGCCGTACTGGTCATCACGGAAGCCGTGGCGCGTCTGCTGCCCGGAGTCCTCGGGAACGCCGAGTCGCACCGCGACGACTCCTTCGCACCCGGCGCCATGGCCAACCTCCTGGAAGGCCCCGTCTACACCAAGCCGCCCGAGTGGCGCGGCCGGGGCATCCCCGACGTGCTGCTCAGCGGCCACCACGGCAAGATCGCCCGCTGGAGACGGGACGAAGCCCTCAGACGTACGACGGCCAACCGGCCCGACCTCATCGAGCGCTGCGACCCCAAGGCCTTCGACAAGAAGGACCGCGAGATGCTCTCCATCCTGGGCTGGGCCCCGGACCCGGAGGGGGAGCCGTACGGCCGATTTTGGCGCAGGACCGAGGGCGTGGAAGAATAGACCGCTGTTGTGCGTCGTCCGGCGTGCGCCCCTGCCACAGGGGGACACGACGCCCGCCCCGACACGGACAGCATCCTTCTGGAACATCTAACTCCCGTTGATGACCTGTGGCATCAGCGAAGAAAGCAGACGAAATGTCTCACCTGCTCGACTCCGTCGACAGCGCGTCGCTGCGCAGCGACGTCCCGGCCTTCCGCCCGGGTGACACCGTCAACGTCCACGTCCGCGTCATCGAGGGCAACCGCTCCCGTGTGCAGCAGTTCAAGGGCGTTGTGATCCGCCGCCAGGGCGCCGGTGTCCGCGAGACCTTCACGGTCCGCAAGGTCTCCTTCTCCGTAGGCGTCGAGCGCACCTTCCCGGTGCACACCCCGATCGTCGAGAAGATCGAGCTCGTCACCCGCGGTGACGTGCGTCGCGCCAAGCTGTACTACCTGCGCGAGCTGCGCGGTAAGGCCGCGAAGATCAAGGAGAAGCGCGACAGCTGAGCTCGCGCAGGCGTTCTTGTCGAGGCCGGATAGCATCTGGCCTCGATGGACACCGAAGCACAGCCGACCGAGCGCGACCGCTCCTCCCGCCCTGAACCAGTGGCTGCGGAGGGACGGTCGCGTTTCGCGTTGGTGTCGCGGATCACGGCCTGGCTGCCCGGTGGCCGGATCTCGCTGCTCCTGCTGGTCTGCCTGGTGTTTTTGCTGATCCTCAACGCTTTCGTGGTGCAACCCTTCCAGATCCCCAGCGGATCCATGGAGAACGGATTGAGGATCGGGGACCGGGTTCTCGTAAATAAGTTGGCGTACCGTTTCGGTGCCGAGCCGCGGCGCGGTGATGTTGTGGTGTTCGACGGAACTGGGTATTTCGGGAACGCGGACTACATCAAGCGCGTCGTGGGTGTGGGGGGCGACCGAGTGGTCTGCTGCGACAAGGAGGGGAGGATCGAGGTGAACGGCCGGCCGGTCGACGAGTCGTCGTTCCTGCACCCCGGGGACAGCCCGTCCACAGTGTCTTTCCATGTCGCCGTGCCCGACGGCACCCTCTTCGTCCTCGGTGACCACCGCAGCGACTCCAGCGACTCCCGCGACCACCTGGGCTCGCCCGGCGGCGGCATGATCCCCCTCTCGGATGTCATCGGACGGGCCGACTGGATCGTCTGGCCCACCGCCCACTGGACCCGCCTGCAGCGTCCCGGCGCCTACGCGCGCGTGCCCGCCGCGGACGGTGCACATGGGTAACCGCGGTAAACCGCGCGGTGCCGCGAGCAGCCCGGCCGAGAGCCTGCTGCCCACCGGCTCCCGCCGCGCCTCCGGCCCGGCTCCGGGAGGCGGCGGACGCACCCGCGCCGAGCGGCGCAAGCTGCAGCGCAAGGTCAAACGAAAGCGCAGGCGCAGCGCGGTCAAGGAGATACCCCTCCTCGTCGGCGTCGCGGTCCTCATAGCCCTGGTCCTGAAGACGTTCCTCGTCCAGGCGTTCGTGATCCCGTCCGGCTCGATGGAGCAGACGATCCGGATCGGCGACCGTGTCCTCGTCGACAAGTTCACCCCGTGGTTCGGCTCGAAGCCCAAGCGCGGGGACGTCGTCGTCTTCAAGGACCCGGGCGGCTGGCTCGCGGGCGAGCAGACCACGACCAAGAAGAGCGACCCCGTCGTCGTCAAGCAGGTCAAGGAGGGACTCACCTTCATCGGCCTGCTGCCGTCCGACAACGAGAAGGACCTGATCAAGCGCGTCATCGGCGTCGGAGGCGACCACGTCAAGTGCTGTGACACGCAGGGGCGGGTGACCGTCAACGGCGTCCCCCTGACCGAGGGCGACTATCTGTATCCCGGAAACGCCCCCTCCACGCAGCCGTTCGACATCACCGTCCCCCAGGGGCGGTTGTGGGTGATGGGCGATCACCGGGGCGACTCCGCGGACTCCCGCGCGCATCAGAACACGCCCTACGGCGGCACGGTCTCCGAGGACTCCGTGGTGGGGCGGGCGATGGTCATCGCCTGGCCCTTCGGCCACTGGACTTCCTTGAAAGAACCTAAAACTTTCTCCTCCGTCTCCAACTCCGTGTCGGGGACGACCGCGTCCCCTCGGCTGTCGCATAGGGTTGCTCCTGACTATTTCAACGGAACGGTCCAGCTCCCGAGCCCTGCGGAACTCCCGCTCGTTATGGGAGTGGTGGGCCTGCACCGCGTCTGGGGCAGGCAGCGGCACAGAGTAAGGAGTTGGCGTGGGGGATGTGGCGGTTGGCGCACGGTCCGGACACGACGGCGAGGAGCACCGCGGACAGCCCGTCCACGGGGTTTCCGCAGCCGTCCCGGCCGCGGACAGCGCCGTGACCTCCGGGAGTGACTCCGGGGCGACCGACGACGGAACGACGCCGGGCGAGCGGAGCCGGACCGAGGAACAGGGGTCGGACGGGACACCCCCCAAGGCCAAGAAGCAACGCTCCTTCTGGAAGGAGCTGCCCATTCTGATCGGCATCGCGCTCGTGCTGGCGCTGCTGATCAAGACTTTCCTGGTGCAGGCGTTCTCGATCCCCTCGGACTCGATGCAGAACACCCTCCAGCAGGGCGACCGGGTCCTGGTCGACAAACTCACCCCGTGGTTCGGCTCGAAGCCGGAGCGCGGCGAGGTCGTCGTCTTCCACGACCCGGACAACTGGCTGGCGGGCGAGCCCACGGCCAATCCGAACCCGCTGCAGAAGGCCCTCAGCTGGATCGGCCTGATGCCGTCCGCCGAGGAGAAGGACCTCATCAAGCGCGTCATCGGCGTCGGCGGCGACACCGTCTCCTGCAAGGGCTCCGGCCCGCTCAGGGTCAACGGCAAGGCGCTCAACGACGCGTCGTTCGTGTACGCCGGCAACACTCCGTGCAGCGTCGACGACCAGGGCGGTCAGTTCACGGTGAAGGTCCCCAAGGGCTACATCTGGGTCATGGGCGATCACCGTCAGAACTCGCGCGACTCGCGCTACAACCAGAGCGACAAGCACAACGGCATGGTTCCGGTGAGCAAGGTCGTCGGACGCGCCATCGTCATCGCCTGGCCCATCACCCGCTGGGACACCCTCCCGATCCCGGACACCTTCGACCAGCAGGGACTGAACGACCAGTCCTCGGCGTCCGCCGCCCTGACGGCCGCCCCCAACGCACTCGCCCTGACCGGGGTGGTGCCGGTGGCCCTGTGGCGTCGGAGGCGGATCGCGGCGGCCGAGACCCGCGAAGCGAGCTCGGAGCACTCCGCGTGACCGTGCCTTGGTGAAGCCCTGGTGGAGCTGTGACCTCGGTCGGCCATGAGGGGCTGACCGGGTCAGGTACCGCCGGGTAGGGTGCGGACCCATGGGTGGCGAGAGCACTACGCGTACGGCCCCGCGCAGCGGCGGCAAGAGCACGGCCCCGGTCGGCAGCAGGACCGGGCAGCGACTGTCCGGACTGGCCGTCGCACTGGGCATCGTTCTGTTCCTCGGCGGTTTCGGCTGGGCAGCGGTGGTCTACCGGCCGTACACCGTGCCGACCACCTCGATGACGCCGACGATCGACGCCGGCGACCGGGTCCTGGCACAGCGCGTCGACGGCAGTGAGATCCGCCGGGGCGACGTGGTCGTCTTCAACGACAAGTCCTGGGTCACCAACGCCTCCGTGGTCAAGCGAGTGGTGGCGGTCGGCGGTGACACGGTCTCCTGCTGCACCAACGGCAAGCTGACCGTCAACGGCAAGCAGATCGACGAGGGCTATCTCAAGGGCAGCGTCGTCGAGGACAAGAACATCCCGACCGTGAAGGTCCCCCAGGGGCGGCTCTTCCTGCTCGGCGACGAGCGCCAGGGGTCGCTGGACTCCTCCGCCCACCTCAGCGACGCCGCCCAGGGCACCATCGCGCGCTCCGCCGTGACGGCTCGCGTGGATGCCGTCGTGTGGCCCATGAAGGGCATGCTGGAACGCCCCACCGGCTTCAAGACCCTCGGCGTGCTCTCCCAGCCGGGCCCGCTGCGGATCATCGTCATCCTGATCGTGGCCGGAGCCGTCCTCGTCCTCGGCGGCGGTGCGTACGGCCCGATCGCCAAGCTGACGGGCGGGCGACGCGCCCGTGCGCGGACGGAGCCCGTGGGTGCCCGCTGAGGCCGCGGGCGGGTACGAGGACTCGTACCGGGGCGGGCTGCGCAAGGTGGCCCGGGTGGTTCTGCTCGACCCCGAGGACCGCATCCTTCTCCTGCACGGCCATGAGCCGGACGATCCGGCCGACGACTGGTGGTTCACGCCCGGCGGCGGCCTGGAGGGCGACGAGAGCCGCGAGGAGGCTGCCCTCAGGGAACTGGCCGAGGAGACCGGCATCACCGATGTCGAACTCGGTCCGGTGCTGTGGCGGCGGATGTGCTCCTTCCCGTTCGCGGGCCGCCGCTGGGACCAGGACGAGTGGTACTACCTGGCCCGTACCGCGGACACGTCCAGGTCGGTGCCCGAGGCCACGGGCCTCACGGAACTGGAGCGGCGCAGTGTCGCCGGAGCACGCTGGTGGACGTGTCGGGAACTTGCCCGGGCGCATGAGACCGTGTATCCGACCAGACTCGCCGAGCTGCTCCGCAGACTGCTCGACGAAGGTCCCCCGGCCGGGCCCGTGACCCTTGACCCCGAAATCGTCTAGGGGCTGACGGGACTGGCGCACAATGGTGGGATCGCACGGCTGAAGGGGAAGCTGCCATGAGCGCCGAGGACCTCGAGAAGTACGAGACCGAGATGGAGCTGAAGCTCTACCGGGAGTACCGCGATGTCGTCGGTCTGTTCAAATATGTGATCGAGACCGAGCGGCGCTTCTACCTGACCAACGACTACGAGATGCAGGTGCACTCGGTTCAGGGTGAGGTGTTCTTCGAAGTTTCGATGGCGGACGCCTGGGTCTGGGACATGTACCGGCCGGCTCGGTTCGTGAAGCAGGTGCGGGTACTCACGTTCAAGGACGTGAACATCGAGGAGCTGAACAAGAGCGATCTCGAGCTGCCGGGTGGCTGACGGCCACGGTAGGTCGCTCGTGCGGGTGACGGGTTTGTCCACAACTGCCGAGTAGTCCACCAAGATCCACTTGGTCGGAGCGGATGCGTGACGGTTGGCGCCGGAGGTGGTGCCGACATGAGTACACGCAACGCACAACGCAGTGGCATGGGCAGGTACGGCGAGGATCTGGCCGCGCGGCGGCTGGCGGACGCCGGTATGACCGTCCTGGAGCGCAACTGGCGCTCCGGCAGGACGGGGGAGATCGACATCGTGGCCCGGGACGGGGACGTCCTGGTGGTCTGCGAGGTGAAGACCCGCAGGGCGGGCACCTTCCAGCACCCGATGGCCGCGGTCACGCCGACGAAGGCGCAGCGCCTGCGCGGTCTGGCGGAGCGCTGGGCGCAGGCACATGGAGGGGCTCCGCCGGGCGGTGTCCGTATCGACCTGGTGGGTGTCCTGCTCCCCGACCGCGGCGCACCCGTGGTGGAGCACGCGCGGGGGGTGGCCTGATGGGGTTCGCGCGTACGTGCTCGGTGGCGCTCGTCGGCGTCGAGGGTGTGGTGGTCGAGGTCCAGGCGGATCTGGAGCCGGGGGTGGCGGCGTTCACCCTGGTGGGGCTGCCGGACAAGAGCCTGAGCGAGAGCCGGGACCGGGTGCGGGCGGCGGTCGTCAACTCGGGCGGCGAGTGGCCGCAGAAGAAGCTGACGGTGGGGCTGAGCCCGGCCTCGGTGCCGAAGGCCGGCAGCGGCTTCGACCTGGCCGTCGCCTGCGCCGTGCTCGGCGCCTGCGAGCGGATCGACCCACGGGTGCTCGCCGACATCGTGATGATCGGGGAGCTGGGCCTGGACGGCCGGGTCCGGCCGGTGCGGGGCATCCTGCCGGCGGTGCTGGCCGCGGCGGACGCCGGCTATGAGCAGGTGGTCGTGCCCGAGTGCGCGGCCGCCGAGGCCTCCCTGGTGCCCGGTGTCTCCGTCCTGGGTGTGCGCAGCCTGCGCCAGCTGATCGCCGTCCTGGCCGACGAGCCCGTACCCGACGAGGAACCGGACGAGCAGGGCCGTCCGGATCCGCTGCTCGCCGGTCTGCGGGTGCCCGGCACCGGCGCGGCCACCGGGATGCGCAGCCTGGGCGCCGCACAGCACGACCAGGGTCATGACCTCGCCGACGTGGTGGGCCAGATCTCGGCGCGGACGGCGGTGGAGGTCGCCGCGGCGGGTGGCCACCACCTGTTCCTGGAGGGCCCGCCCGGCGCCGGGAAGACCATGCTCGCGGAGCGGCTCCCCGCGATCCTCCCGCTGCTCAGCAGGCAGGAGTCGCTGGAGGTCACGGCGGTGCACTCGGTGGCAGGCCTGCTGCCCCCGGGCAAACCCCTGATCGACGTCGCTCCGTACTGCGCCCCGCACCATTCGGCCACCATGCAGGCGCTGGTGGGCGGCGGCCCGGGCGTAGCGCGGCCCGGCGCCGTCTCGCTCTCCCATCGGGGTGTCCTCTTCCTGGACGAGACGCCCGAGTTCAGCAGTCACGCCCTCGACGCGCTGCGGCAGCCGTTGGAGTCCGGGCACGTGGTGATCGCGCGCAGTGCCGGTGTCGTGCGGTTCCCGGCGCGATTCCTGATGGTGCTCGCGGCGAACCCCTGTCCCTGCGGCCGTTTCTCGCAGGCGGACGACTTCTGCGAGTGCCCGCCCTCGGCGATCCGCCGCTACCAGGCGAGGCTCTCCGGCCCGCTGCTCGATCGGGTCGACCTGCGCGTGGAGGTCGAGCGGGTGACCCGCGCCCAGCTGGCCCAGCGAGGTGCCGGCGGCGAGTCCACCACGACCGTCGCCGACCGGGTACGGGCGGCCAGGGAGCGCGCGGCGGCACGGCTCGTGGGCACGCCGTGGCGGACCAACAGCGAAGTCCCCGGGCGGGAGCTGCGCAGCCGCTGGCATGCCGCGAGCGGTGCGATGGACGAGGCGGAACGGAACCTGGAGCGGGGCGTGCTGACCGCCCGCGGGCTCGACCGCGTGCTGCGCGTCGCCTGGACCGTCGCGGACCTCGTGGGACACGACCGGCCCGACGCGACGGACGTCGCCCTGGCGCTGCAGCTGCGTACCGGCGTGCCGCGCGGTGTGCCCATGGCGATCGGGGCACTGACATGAGCCCCGGCGACGAACCGGCCGGCGAGCTGCTCGCCCGAGTCCTTCTCAGCCGTGTCCTCGAACCCGGGGACGAGGTCGGCGGGCGGTGGCTGCGGGAGCTCGGCGCGGTGGAAGTGGCGCGACGCCTGCGCGAGGGCGGGCCGCAGCTCGCCGGGATCACCGACAAGCGGTGGGCCGGGCTGCTGGACCGGGCCGAGCAGGCCGAGCCCGAGCGGGATCTCGCCGTCGCCCAGGAGGCCGATATGCGGTTCGTCGCACCCGGGGACGGCGAGTGGCCGGGTCAGCTCGACGACCTCGGGGACGCACGGCCGGTGGGGCTGTGGGTGCGGGGGCGCCCCAGTCTGCGGATGTGGGCGCTCAGATCCGTCGCCCTCGTCGGGGCACGGGCCTGCACCGAGTACGGGGCGCACATGGCGGCCACGCTCGGCGCCGGGCTCGCCGAGCACGGGTGGGTGGTCGTGTCCGGTGGCGCCTACGGGGTCGACGGGGCCGCCCACAGGGGCGCACTCGGCGCCGGCGGAGCCACCGTCGCGGTGCTGGCCTGCGGGGCCGACCGGGCCTACCCGCGCGGGCACACCGAGTTGCTCAGCAGGATCGCGGAACAGGGACTGGTGATCGGGGAGTTGCCGCCCGGCGAGCATCCGACGCCGAGCAGGTTCATCGTCCGCAACCGGGTGATCGCCGCCCTGACCAGGGGCACCGTGGTCGTGGAGGCCGCGCACCGCAGCGGCTCGCTGGTCACTGCACGGGCGGCGCAGCGGCTGGGGCGCCACACGATGGGTGTGCCCGGGCCGGCCACCAGCGGCCTGTCCGCGGGAGTGCACGAGCTCCTGCGGGGCGACGCCGTGCTGGTCACCGACGCGGCGGAAGTCGTCGAGCTGGTCGGCGACATGGGCGAACTGGCCCCGGACCGGCGCGGACCCGTGCTGCCCCGCGATCTGCTGGAGCCCGCCGCCCGGCGTGTCCTGGCCGCGCTGCCCGGCCGCGGGGCGGCGCCGCCCGGTGTCATCGCGAGGGGCGCGCAGACCACGCAGGACGACGCGATCGCGAGACTGTACGAACTCCGATCACTCGGTTACGTCGAACGACACGGCGACGGCTGGAAGTTGACACGCCAGGCGATGATCTCCGTCCGCGGGGGTCGCAGTCCATGCTGACCGAGCGTGTTCGGCCGTCCGGGGGAAGCCTGACACCTGTGGAAATACCCGCAGTTGGCGTCCCTCGGCGGTGACGCACAGCAATCGCCGTGACTCCGTGGGGCGTCCTGCGGAACGTATCTGCGCACCCGATCCGCGCCCACCTTCGCGCACCGCGACACTTCAGTCACGCTACGCTCACGAGGATTCCGGCGCAGACCGGCATCTCGACATCAGACCGACAGCTCACCCAGGCACCCCCACTTCACGGCAGAACGGCACAAGGCAACGAATGCCCCAGCACACCTCCGGGTCCGACCGGGCGGCGATCCCCCCAGCCGCCCGTGACGGTGGCAGCGTGCGGCCGCCCGCTCCCTCGACGCTCGACGAGCTGTGGCGGTCGTACAAGGACACGGGCGACGAGCGGCTGCGGGAGCAGCTGATCCTGCACTACTCGCCGCTGGTGAAGTACGTGGCGGGCCGGGTGAGCGTCGGTCTGCCGCCGAACGTGGAACAGGCCGACTTCGTCTCCTCCGGGGTCTTCGGGCTCATCGACGCGATCGAGAAGTTCGACATCGACCGGGAGATCAAGTTCGAGACGTACGCGATCACCCGGATCCGGGGCGCGATGATCGACGAGCTCAGGGCGCTGGACTGGATCCCGCGATCGGTGCGGCAGAAGGCGCGGAACGTCGAGCGGGCGTACGCGACCCTGGAGGCGCGCCTGAGGCGGACACCGTCGGAGAGCGAGGTGGCCGTCGAGATGGGCATCCCCGTCGATGAACTCCATGCGGTGTTCAGCCAGTTGTCGCTGGCCAACGTGGTGGCCCTGGAAGAGCTGCTGCATGTGGGGGGCGAGGGCGGCGACCGGCTCAGTCTGATGGACACGCTGGAGGACACCGCCGCCGACAACCCGGTGGAGGTGGCCGAGGACCGGGAGCTCAGACGGTTCCTGGCCCGGGCGATCAACACCCTGCCGGAGCGGGAGAAGACCGTCGTCACGCTCTACTACTACGAGGGGCTCACGCTCGCCGAGATCGGCAACGTGCTCGGAGTCACCGAGAGCCGGGTCAGCCAGATCCACACCAAGTCGGTGCTGCAGTTGCGCGCGAAGCTGGCGAGCTTCGGACGCTGAGCGGCCCGACTCACTCCCCTCGGGGGTGGTCCGTCCGTAAAGTGGTTGACGTGCCAAGGATTCGAGCGGCCTCCGTGGCCGAACACCGGTCGATGCAGCGAGCCGCCCTGCTGGACGCGGCTCGGTCTCTGCTGTCCGAGGGTGGGACGGAGGCGCTGACGTTCCCGGCCCTGGCCGAGCGGACGGGGCTTGCCCGGTCGTCCGTGTACGAGTACTTCCGGTCCCGGGCGGCTGTCGTCGAGGAACTGTGCGCGGTCGACTTCCCCGTGTGGGCCGCGGAGGTCTCGGCGGCGATGGAGCGGGCGGGGTCGGCCGAGGGCAAGGTCGAGGCGTATGTGCGGCAGCAGTTGGTGCTGGTGGGGGACCGGCGGCACCGGGCCGTCGTGGCGATCTCCGCGAGTGAGCTGGATGCGGGGGCTCGGGAGAAGATCCGGGCCGCGCACGGGGGGCTGGTCGCGATGATCGTCGAGGCGCTCGGGGAGATGGGGCATTCGTCGCCTCGGTTGGCCGCGATGTTGGTGCAGGGGGTTGTGGACGCGGCTGTGCGGCGGATCGAGCTGGGGGCGGCGGAGGAGCCTTCGGCGATCACTGAGGCTGCGGTGGCCATGGCGTTGCGGGGGGTTCGCGGCTGACGGTGGTGGGGGTTGCCCTCGGGTGAGTGTCGCCGGCCCGCGCGTGCGGGGTGCCGCTTTTCTTTGGGTCGGGAGCCGCCCCTGGCGGCACGACTGCCCGCAGGCTGCGCCGACGGTGCGACTGCCCGTAAGGTGCGGCGGCTACGAGGGCAGCGGTACCCCGAGTACCGGAAGCAGTCTCGATGGGCCCCGGTGCAGCAGCCATGGGGGGAGCAAAGACAGCGGGTCCAGGTAGGTGTCGTCTCTCAGCAAACCCCAGTGCACGCATGTGACCGCGCAGTGCCCCGCCCTCGGCTCCACCGTCCCCACCGCCTCGCCCGCCGTCACCTCGTCCCCCTTCTGCACCGACGCCTTCACCGGTTCGTATGTCGTTCGCAGGTTCGTGTCCGTCAGCTGTACGGAGACCACGCCGCGGCCCGCCACGCGGCCCGCGAAGGACACGCGGCCGGCCGCCACCGCTCTCACCGGTGTGCCGGCCGGGGCGGCCAGGTCCACGCCCCGGTGGCCGCGGCCGTAGACCGTCGCCGGGGGTTCCCAGCCCCGTAGGACGGTGGGGTGGGTGCCCACCGGCCAGGCGCGGCCGACTGCGGGGACCGGTGGGCCCGGTGCCCGTGGTGGCGGGTCGTCCGCCCATGCCCAGGGGGACAGGACGGTCAATGCCAGTCCCAGCAGTGCCACCCACGTCATCTGCACGTATCGCCTCGCTCGCATGCGAGAACCCTCCCGCGCCGCCCTCGATCACGGCCGGGGTCTGTGGACTACTCCCGGGTTGTGGACAGCGGCGTCACCCGGTGCCTCGCGGGTCCCGTACACTTCTTCTGGCGATCCGGGTCACCGGGTCGACTTCGCACGCCCCGACATCCGGTGATCAAAAGCCGGTGTCAGCGCCCCTCGGTCCTTTGCGGCACGGCGCATGTGGGCGTCAGGCGCGAGTGCCCACCGGCATCCGCGGTACAACCGAGAAACTCAAGGAGAACGGCCATGGCCGTCGTCACGATGCGGGAGCTGCTGGAGAGCGGCGTCCACTTCGGTCACCAGACCCGTCGCTGGAACCCGAAGATGAAGCGCTTCATCTTCACCGAGCGCAACGGCATCTACATCATCGACCTGCTCCAGTCGCTGTCGTACATCGACCGCGCCTACGAGTTCGTCAAGGAGACCGTCGCCCACGGCGGCACGGTCATGTTCGTCGGTACGAAGAAGCAGGCGCAGGAGGCCATCGCCGAGCAGGCCACCCGCGTCGGCATGCCCTACGTCAACCAGCGCTGGCTGGGCGGCATGCTCACCAACTTCTCCACCGTCTACAAGCGTCTGCAGCGCCTCAAGGAGCTCGAGCAGATCGACTTCGAGGACGTCGCCGCTTCGGGTCTGACCAAGAAGGAGCTTCTCGTGCTCTCGCGCGAGAAGGCCAAGCTGGAGAAGACCCTCGGTGGTATCCGCGAGATGCAGAAGGTGCCCAGCGCCGTCTGGATCGTGGACACCAAGAAGGAGCACATCGCGGTCGGTGAGGCCCGGAAGCTCAACATCCCGGTCGTCGCGATCCTCGACACCAACTGCGACCCGGACGAGGTCGACTACAAGATCCCGGGCAACGACGACGCGATCCGCTCCGTCACCCTGCTCACCCGCGTGATCGCCGACGCCGTCGCCGAGGGCCTCATCAGCCGCTCGCGCGTCGCCACCGGTGACAAGGGCGAGAAGGCCGCGGGCGAGCCGCTCGCCGAGTGGGAGCGCGACCTGCTCGAGGGTGAGAAGAAGGCCGACGAGGCTCCGGCCGCCGAGGCCGAGAAGCCGGCCGAGGCCGCTGCTGAGGCCCCGGCTGCCGAGGCCCCCGCCGCCGAGGCCCCCGAGGCTGAGGCTCCGGCCGCCGAGGCTCCGGCCGCGGACGCCGAGCAGGCCTGACCCGTCAGCGTCAGAGTTGACGGCGGGAGCGGTACTGCGTCTCACAGCGCCTCCGGCGCGGTGAGAACCGCTCCCGCCGTTCACCCGTAGGTCGGCGGAGAGTCAGCGGCCCCCGACCACATGGGGGCCGTGGACCCCGTAGATCTTCGATCTTCCAGACTTCGAGAAAGATTCACAGACTCATGGCGAACTACACCGCCGCCGACGTCAAGAAGCTTCGTGAGCTCACCGGCGCCGGCATGATGGACTGCAAGAAGGCGCTGGACGAGGCCGAGGGCAACGTCGACAAGGCCGTCGAGGCCCTGCGCATCAAGGGCCAGAAGGGCGTCGCCAAGCGCGAGGGCCGCTCCGCCGAGAACGGCGCCGTGGTCTCCCTCATCGCCGACGACAACACCTCCGGCGTCCTCGTCGAGCTGAAGTGCGAGACGGACTTCGTCGCCAAGGGCGAGAAGTTCCAGGCCGTGGCCAACCAGATCGCGCAGCACGTCGCCGCGACCTCCCCGGCCGACCTGGAGGCCCTGCTCGCCTCCGAGATCGAGGCCGGCAAGACCGTCCAGGCGTTCGTGGACGAGGCCAACGCCAACCTCGGCGAGAAGATCGTCCTGGACCGCTTCGCGCAGTTCGCCGACGGTTTCGTCTTCGCGTACATGCACCGCACCATGCCCGACCTGCCCCCGCAGATCGGTGTCCTGGTCGAGCTGGACAAGGCCGACGCCGAGCTGGCCAAGGGTGTCGCCCAGCACATCGCCGCCTTCGCGCCGAAGTACCTCTCCAAGGAGGACGTGCCGGCCGAGGTCGTCGAGTCCGAGCGCCGCGTCGCCGAGGAGACCACCCGCGCCGAGGGCAAGCCCGAGGCCGCCCTGCCGAAGATCGTCGAGGGTCGCCTCAACGGCTTCTTCAAGGACGCCACGCTGCTCGGCCAGCCGTACGCGCTCGACAACAAGAAGTCCGTCCAGAAGGTCCTGGACGAGGCCGGTGTCACCCTGAAGCGCTTCACGCGTATCAAGGTCGGCATCTGAGTCCGTGCCGCGATCGGCGTCTCGGCCCGATAGGGTCGAGAGCAGCCGTCCGGCCGTCCGTCACGCACGCGCGTGACGGACGACAGCAGATCTGACGAGGAGGCCATTGCCGAGCATGGGATGCCAACACCCCAGCGGCAATGGCCTTCTTCGTATGTGCAACACGTGAAAGAGGCGGGATCTCCATGACCACCACCAAGCCCCAGAAGAGCGACGACGGCAAAGTACGCGGCCGGTTTCTGCTGAAGCTGTCCGGTGAGGCCTTCTCCGGTGGCGGGGGCCTGGGTGTGGACCCCGATGTGGTGCACAAGATCGCCCGTGAGATCGCGGCCGTCGTGCGTGACGGCGCACAGGTCGCGGTCGTCATCGGCGGCGGCAACTTCTTCCGCGGCGCCGAGCTCCAGCAGCGCGGCATGGACCGGGCCCGCTCGGACTACATGGGCATGCTCGGCACCGTGATGAACTGCCTCGCCCTCCAGGACTTCCTGGAGAAGGAGGGCATCGACAGCCGGGTGCAGACCGCCATCACCATGGGCCAGGTCGCCGAGCCGTACATCCCGCTGCGCGCGGTGCGCCACCTGGAGAAGGGCCGGGTCGTCATCTTCGGCGCCGGTATGGGCATGCCCTACTTCTCCACCGACACCACCGCCGCCCAGCGCGCCCTGGAGATCGACGCCGAGGCGCTGCTGATGGGCAAGAACGGCGTGGACGGGGTCTACGACTCCGACCCCAAGCGCAACCCGGACGCCGTCAAGTTCGACTCCCTCGGCTACGGCGAGGTCATCACCCGCGACCTCAAGGTCGCCGACGCCACCGCGATCACGCTGTGCCGCGACAACAAGCTCCCGATCCTCGTCTTCGAGCTCCTGGCCGAGGGCAATATCGCCCGCGCCGTCAAGGGTGAGAAGATCGGCACGCTTGTGGGTGACCAGGACAGCCGGGACTGACCAGCAACACTCATGGACCCTGACCGGGGGATGGACAATGTCCTGCCGGTCGGGAACCGTGCAGGAAGAAGACGCGACGCAGCCGGCCGCCGCCCCACGCATACGGAACAGCAGCCGGGCCTACTCAAGACACGCAGGAGCAAGTGGTGATCGAAGAGACCCTCCTCGAGGCCGAGGAGAAGATGGAGAAGGCCGTCGTGGTCGCCAAGGAGGACTTCGCCGCGATCCGCACCGGTCGTGCGCACCCGGCGATGTTCAACAAGATCGTGGCCGACTACTACGGCGCGCCGACGCCGATCAACCAGCTGGCTTCGTTCTCCGTGCCGGAGCCGCGCATGGCGGTCGTGACCCCGTTCGACAAGACGGCGCTGCGCAACATCGAGCAGGCGATCCGCGACTCCGACCTGGGCGTCAACCCGAGCAACGACGGCAACATCATCCGGGTGGTGTTCCCCGAGCTCACCGAGGAGCGCCGTCGCGACTACATCAAGGTCGCCAAGGGCAAGGCCGAGGACGCGCGCGTGTCCATCCGCTCCGTGCGCCGCAAGGCCAAGGACGCCATCGACAAGCTGATCAAGGACGGCGAGGTCGGCGAGGACGAGGGCCGCCGCGCCGAGAAGGAGCTCGACGACTCCACCCACAAGTACGTGGCCCAGGTGGACGAGCTCCTGAAGCACAAGGAAGCGGAGCTGCTCGAGGTCTGATGAACGACTCTTCCTGGGGAACGCCGCCCCACACCGGGTCGCAGGCGGGGTACTGGGGGCCGTCCGACCACGGACCTGTCCAGGGGGCTGCCCCGGCGGGTCCCGCGTACGATGCGCCCAAGGCGCAGCAGACTCGCCCCATGCCCATCGTGCCCGAGGTACCCGCGTACGGCGGTGACCAGGATGACGACCGGGGGGCCGCTCGGCTGAGCGGCCCCTTGTTCCGCGACGAACCCCCTCAGTCGCCGCCCTACCCGGCGGCGCGGCAGAATCCGGAGCCCATGCCCGACGCCCCTCAGCCGGCGCCCCGCCCGCAGAAGAAGAGCGCGGGCCGCGACCTGGGCGCGGCCATAGGGGTCGGTGTCGCGCTCGGTGTGGTGATCATCGCGTCGTTGTTCATCGTCAAGGCTGTCTTCGTCGGCGTCGTCGCGGTCGCCGTCGTGGTCGGCCTGTGGGAGCTGACCAGCCGCCTCCAGGAGCGCAAGGGCATCAAGGCGCCCCTGGTCCCGCTGGCACTCGGCGGCGGAGCGATGGTCGTCGCCGGTTATGTGCGGGGCGCCGAGGGCGCGTGGGTCGCCATGGCACTCACGGCACTCGCCGTCCTCGTATGGCGTATGACGGAGCCACCCGAGGGCTACCTCAAGGACGTCACGGCGGGTGTCTTCGCGGCCTTCTACGTGCCCTTCCTGGCTACGTTCGTGGCGCTGATGCTGACGGCCGAGGACGGCCCGTGGCGCGTACTGACGTTCCTGCTGCTGACGGTGGTCAGCGACACGGGCGCGTACGCCGTCGGCTGGCGCTTCGGCAGCCACAAGCTGGCGCCGCGCATCAGCCCCGGCAAGACCCGCGAGGGCCTGCTGGGCGCGGTCACCTTCGCGATGGTGGCGGGTGCGCTGTGCATGCAGTTCCTGATCGACGACGGCTCCTGGTGGCAGGGCCTGCTCCTGGGCCTCGCGGTCGCGGCCAGCGCCACGCTGGGCGACCTCGGGGAGTCGATGATCAAGCGGGACCTGGGCATCAAGGACATGGGCACGCTGCTACCGGGCCACGGCGGCATCATGGACCGGCTGGACTCGCTGCTGCCGACGGCGCCCGTGGTGTGGCTGCTGATGGTGCTGTTCGTGGGGTCCGGCTGACCGGCCGTGACGCGTGGAGCCTCCGTCCTTACGAGGGCGGGGGCTCCACGCTTTTCGGACGATGGCGCACCGGTCGGCCGAGTGGGACGATTCCGGTGTAAGCCCTCAAAGGGGATCTCCCGAAGAGGAGGCGCCATGTCCGCCATCCATGAAGAGTTCGACGTGGACCGCCGTCCCGAGGATGTCTGGGCGTACATGATCGATCCCTCGCACCTGCCGGAGTGGCAGCTGAGCGCGGTCGCCACCGAACAGCTCGACGACCGTCCCTTCGGACTCGGATCCCGGGTCCGCGTCACGCGTCACGTGGGCCGCCGCGACATCCCGATGACCATGGAGTGCACCCAGTACGAGCCGCAGCGCTCCTGGACCGTGCGCGGGATCGACGGCCCCATCAGGGGCAACTTCCACGGCGAGATCGCGCCCCTGGACGACGGCCGCCGTACCCACGTCACCATGGACCTGGACTTCGAGGGACACGGCATCGGCAAGGTCCTGCTTCCGCTGGTGGTCCGCCCGCAGGTCCGCAAGGAGATGCCGCGCAACGAACAACTGCTCAAGGACAAGCTGGAGCACACCACCGCCTAGCTCTTTCAAGAGCGGGTGAGAACTGGCAGTGATCGGGCATCAAGAAGGCCCTCGACCTGCGCTTTCGGCGCAGATCGAGGGCCTGTTCTGGGTTACTGGGCCGTCTCTGGGCCGTCTGGCCCGGAAGGCGGCGGCAGGAACACCCGGTCAACGGCGTCGCGCGTGCGCTCCTGACTCGATGGATGCAGCGAGGCACACACGCGCCTGATCGGTCGGCACAACCGGCTTCGGTTGACTCGGTCATTGCTGAGAACAATGAAGGAATGTGTTTGCACCCTCAAGTTCTCCTCAGAACTTCGATCTTGTTATTGTCGCGGACGTGTCCCGCCCGTATGGTCCAAGTGCTCGATCGCCACGGGAGCGGTCCACCAGCAAAGGTGTCACATGGGCATCAGCTCACGGCGCGCTGTGACCGGCGCTGCCCCTTTCAAGCCGCGGGCCTGGTTCGCTGGATCCGCTATGGCAGTGGCGGCATTGCTGCTGACCTCGTGTACGTCCGGTAGCAGTGAAGGTGAGGCCGCCAACAAGACGTCGTCACCGCCCACGGTGAGCGCGTCTCAGGCTGCGGCCAAGCAGGAGAAGAAGCTCACCGACCAGGCCCAGGCGGCCCTTGCCGGCTTTCACACCGGGACGATGGTTGAGGCCGGCGCGGAGCGCGTGACCGACGGCATCCACACAGTGCCCACCCTGAAACAGGGCAAGTCATACAAGCTGAACCTGGTGTGCTTCGGCAGCGGCAACGCGCACTTGACGTTTACGCCGACCAACACCGGGTCAAAGGCCGAGGTGCCGTGTGATCAGTCAGTGGTGGAGCAACGGATCACCGCACACAAGCTGCCGGTACACATCGATGTCGATGGTGCCAAAGGATCGACAGGCGTGATCGCGTGGCAGATCGACACCCTCTGATCGAAGCATCCAGTGTGTACAGCAGTGACGTACAGCAACCGCAGCAGCCACAAGTGGAGAACCGGGGCCCGCAGGGGTGAGTTCCACCGGACTGTGCCCAAGGTAGGGAATCCGCACGCCAGACCTGCGTCGTTCAGGCAGAGCCCGCTACCGCCGCGAGCGCATCCGTGCCCGCGCTGCCGCACCGCGATGATCAATGCCGGGTTCGACCTTGCCATCCCGCGCCGTGGAGACAAGGGAGCTTGGGAAGCACTTGCGGCCACCATCGCGACCGCAGCCGACCAACGCCACCTGCCGGCGAAGGTCTGATCGGCCGGGTAGGCCTCAGCGATTGCAGCTTGACGCAAGTCCTGCACGGGGCGCCGTTCTCGGCTCATGGACGGCGCCCCTCCGGTCCGGCTTGACCCGATCATTGAGACTCCGTTGAGCGCGCGGTAGCGTGCCGCACCGCACCACTTGACCTGGGGGTATTACGTGGCCAGTTACGAAGAGCACGAGCAGGCTGCCATCGAACTCTTGGCGCCGCTAAGGGGTGCCATGGGAGGAAGGGTTCAGCCGGACTACCGCTTGCAGATGGCTCAAGTGGAGGCGCTCCTGGCGCTCGCCGCAGCCATAGCCGGGCGCCACCAGGAGGGCGGAGCGCCGGGGCAGCCGCCGATCGGCCCTGCCGGCTTCTGACGCATGGTCCAGGTGGAAAGGTGAGCCCTGCTGCGTAGGGGACCAGCCCTGACGGAGAGCCGATGCGACAGCGGCGGCGACGTCACTGGGCAGAACCGCGATACTCGGCGCACCGAACCAGTTGCCGGCATGAGGCTGATTCGTGGTGACGACCAGGGTGGTACCAGGGGTGTCCGCGTGCTGCACCGCGTACGTACACGGTCGATCACAGAGAGCCTGGTCGTATGTGGGGCGGCGACGCAGGCGCCAGCGGTAAGTCGTGCCGTCGACGACGATGCGTCGCGAACCCTTGCGGCCGATCGCCATGGCGCACCCCCGTCCCCTGGACTGGCAGCGATGCTAGCTGGTCAGACCCTGGGGGATCCGAGAATTTCGGGCCGTCTGCGGGCCGTCCGAGGGCGCTCAGCGGCGACGGATGACGACCACCAGTGACAGGCGTCCCAACTCGCAGCCCCAGGTCACCCGATTCGATCTGCGACACTGGTACAGCCATGCCTAAGCCCGGAGAACTGATGTGCTCCGGCCACGAAGAAGCCCCCTACCAGCGAGGTTGTCGCCAGTAGGGGGCTGTCCTGTAACCGCTGGGCCGTCCCCGGGCCGTCAGGACTCCTGGGCCGTGCCGAACACACCGTCCAAGGCCCGGCGAGCACGCTCGCTGCTGCTCGGCATCAGGTGCGCGTACACGCGCAGCGTCATCGCCGGATCGGAGTGCCCGAGGTATTCGCTCACGGCCTTGATGCTCTCGCCCGCGTCCAGGAGGACCGAGGCGTAGAAGTGGCGAAGGGCGTGCATTCCGTGCTGCCGCGCCGAGGCGTGCGGCTGGCCCTGCTCGGGCGTCGGGATGAGACCGGCAGCTGCAAGCGCGGGCTTCCAGTCCTGGATGTTGAAGTTGCTTCGCCAAACGACCCCGTCGGCCCTGTTGGTGAAGATCAGGCGTCGCTCCATGAGCGGACCGTCCGGCCTCATCCACGGCAGCTTGAGGGCCACGGGCGGGTGACTGTCCATGTGCCGGCGCAGGGCGGAGGCCACCGAGGACGGCAGCGGTACGTCCCGCTCCTTGTTGCCCTTGGGCGGTGCGAAGACGGCTGTGCCCCGGATCAGCTTGACCTGAGTGGTGACCCGCAGGGTGTCACTGTCGAGGCGCAAGGTGTCTGCGGCCAGGCCGATGATCTCGCCCTGCCGGAGACCGCAGCCGCTCCCCACGTCGACCATGGCCCGGTAGCGCTCGGGCAGCGCGTCGCGAACCGCGAGCACCTGGGAGGGGAGCCACGGCACGACGCGGGCTGCCGACGCGGCGGGTGGGCGGACAGATGCCGCCGAGCATGGATTCCGGGCGAGATGGCCGTCGTCCACGGCGGCCGACAGCACCGCGCGGACGTTGGCGTAGATGTTGCGGGCGTAGGTGCCGCCTATCGCGGAGTTCTCCAGATCGCGTACGAACTCGCGGATGTGGACCGGACGGAAGGATCCGAGCGGACGCGCCCCGATGCGCGGGAAGGCGTGCAGCCGGAGCCGGGTCTCCACTCCGATGCGCGTGTTCAGGTCGGTGGTCTGTCCGGTGATCCAGCGTTCCGCGTACTGCTGGAAGGTGACCTGGGCGGCCTTGGGGTCGACGTACTGGCCACGCGACATGTCGGCAGCCGTCTCGGCCAGCCACTCTTCCGCTCGGCGCTTCTGGCGGTCGGGAAAGGACCGGCTCTTCTCGGTGCCGTCAGGCCCGACGTACCGGGCCCGGTAGCGGAGGCCGTTGCCGTAGCGGTCGGTCTTCACTCTGATCGGCTTACCGTCCGGGCCCAACTCGGTCTTGTACCAGCGATCCTGCACGTGCCCCGGCATCAGGCAGCCACCTCGGTCAGTCCGTCGACCCACTGGCGGAGCCGGACGGGGTCGTAGCGAAGGTGCCGGCCGACGCGGAATGCCGGAGGACCTGTGCGCTTGCGCCGCCACTGGTACAGCGTTTCGACTGGAACGCCGAGCAGCTCGGCGACGTCGGCCGGGGTCAGGTACCGCTCCGGAAGCGTGCGAACGGTCATGCGGCAGCTCCTTCCAGGGCGAGTTGGTCGCGTAGGGCTTCGCGGGCGGTTTCGCGGTTGAGTTGGAGGTCGCGGGCGATGGTGGCGGCCAGGACGGATTCGCCGGGGGTGTGGCCGTGGCCCGCGTACTGCCAGTCGGCGAGGACCAGGACGGTGTCCGGCTCGGTGTCGTCGAGGCCGAGGGCGGCGTGTTCCTGGGCGGCGCGGTAGTCGGCGCGGGCCTGGCGGAGAGCGCCGAGGGTGGTGGAGTAGCGGCGGGACTTGGAGGAGAAGTGGCCCCGGAAGCCGAGCATGTGCGCCCAGGCCCATAGGCGCCGGTCCGGGTACAGCGGGTCGAGCAGTTTGCAGGCTTCGATCAGGCGGCGGGTGTGGTCGGGCACGTGGTGGCGGTCGAGTTCGGAGAGTTCGCCGATGCGGCGGTCGAGGGTGCCGGTGTTCTCGGCGGCTTTGGTGGCGTACTTGGCGACGTAGGAGGCGACGGCCTGTTCGGTGATGTCGGAGCCGTCGCCGAAGGCCTTGACCGGGCGGACGTCGAGCTGGGTGCCCCAGCGGAAGGTCCGGGCGGGCTGGTTCTCGGCGGCCGGGACGGAGACCGAGGTGTAGGAGTGCGCGGCGGCGGCCCGTATGGCGTCGGTGAGCAGGTCGACCGTGGCCCAGGCCGGGGGTGGGGTGTCGGGTCCGTCCGGGCCGTCGAGGCGGATCACGGCATGGAAGTGCAGGGCCCCGCGCTTTTGGAACTCGGCGACCTTGCCGTAGGAGAGCCGTGCGGCTTCCTTCAACTCCCGCTGGGTGATGCCGGCGCGGGCAGCGACTTCCCGGCGGAGGCGGTTGGTGAAGCGCTGCCAGAGCTGTCCCGCGTGGTTGTTGAACAGCACCGCGCCCGCGTAGTCGTACGTGTCCGGGTCGATGGCCGTGCCGAGGGCGGGATCGTTGGCGGGGTGGTGGGTGCCGCAGCGGCACAGGCCCCGGTCGGGCCGGTTGTGGACGCGGCCGAAGGAGGGGGCGGTGAGGGTGGCGAAGACGCGGGGATGGTCGCGGACGGTGGAGGGGATGTCGCGGCGGTCGTCCCCGGCGAGACCGGCGCGGATGAGGTGGTAGGTGTCGCCCGCGTAGGTCGAGGCGCAGGACGGGCAGCGGGAGGCGCGGCGGTTGCCGCAGGCCAGGCGCAGCCGTCCGCCGGGCTCGTTCTCGGTGGAGTAGTGGTGCAGGGTCTCGCCGGTCGTCTTGTCCTTGGTGAGGGTCCAGCCGGTCAGGTGGATGGGGTCGGAGCAGCCGCCGGTGCGGCGGATCTGCTCGTGCCAGCGGTCGAAGTCATCGGCCGAAGCCACCCTCAGCAGGTCGCCGAGGGTGGCACGGTCGAGCAGCTGCTCATGCACGGGCACCCTCCCGGTGGGCGCGGGTGCGGCTGATGCCGAGGCCGTTGCAGGCCGGGCAGTGCGCGGTGATGGTGCGCAGGTGACCGTTGCGGTCGCGGCCGCCGAGGGTGATGGCGACGGAGGCGAAGCCGTCGCAGGCCGGGCAGATCCTCGGCGGGGGCGAAGTGCGGTGGGCCATGATGGTGGTTCCTTTCGATTGCGGTTGGAAGGAACGGCCCCGGGTGGCGGCGTGCTTGGCGGCTTGTGCGCCACCCGGCGGCCCTTTAGCGGCGTTTGGCGTCGGCGGTGATCAGTGAGCGGATGACCAGGGCGCAGACGGCGACGGATGCGCCGGTGATGGCGACGGCCAGGAGCATCGAGACCAGGACGGCGCCGAGGACCAGGACCACGGCCGTGCCGCCGCCGACGAGGGCGAGCACCGAGCCGGGGGTGAGCTGGACGGTGGGCCGGGTGGAGACCTGGGGGTTCGGGGCGGGCGTCGGGTGGTGCTGGATCACGGTGGTCGGTTCGACGACGGCGGGCGGGGTGGTGAGCCCGGTCGGGGTGGGCATGGTGGGGATCTTCGGGCGGAGCATGGCGGTTGTCCCTTCGCGGTTACTTGGTCAGGGCGGTGTCGATGGCGGGTGCCAGGACGCTGTCGGCGAGGAGGTAGCCGCCCAGGAGGAGGACGGTGACGAGCCACCAGGGCGGGCGGAGGAACTTGACGCCGAGGTAGCCGACGACGGCGAGCGCGAACCAGAGGGGGACCTGCATGACGGGTGTCTCCTAGCGGACGCGGCAGCGGTGGGTGCGGGCGGCGAGCTGGGCTGCGCTCTGGCTGGAGTAGTCGGCGGACCAGCCGCAGCGGTCGGCGGTGCAGACGGCGGCGTGCGCGGTGCGGCCGTGGCGGTCGCGGTGGGTGCCGATCTGCACGGGGCCGATCCGCATCACGGAGTGGAAGTGGTCACGGGCGGGCATGGCGGTTCTCCTTCCGGGTCAGGCGAGTTGGGCGGCGATCGCGTCGGCGAGGTGCGGCGGGACGCCAAGGCGGGCGCGCAGGGTGTCGGTGTCGATCGGGGCGCCGTGGCGGTCGCGGTAGTCGGCGGCGACCTTGCGGGCGTGGTCGACGAGGACGGCGGGAACCGCGGGCGCCGGGTCGGCGGGCGGAAGTGCCGGCGGTTCCTCGACCGGGGCCGCGACAGGCTCCGGGTTCGGCACGGGGGCGGGGGCCGATTCGCGGTCGTCCACGACCTCGGACTCCGGGGCCGGGGCCGGTGCCTGGACATCCGGGGGCCGGTGGTCGTTGGAGTGGGCGAGGAGTGTGCCGCCGAGGAAGGCGAGGGCGGGCCATCCGGCGATGCCGAGGCGGAGCAGGGCGGGCGGCTGGTCCAGGTCGAGGAATCCGGCGGTGGCGATGTTCGCGCCGAGGGAGGCGATCAGGGCGATGAGGAACCAGCACCAGGCCAGCCGGGACGGGCCCTCGGAGCGCAGCCGTCGCCAGGCGGCGACCAGGAGCAGGTCCACCGAGATCGGGTAGGCCCATGCCTTCCAGCCGTCCTGTCCGGCAGCGGCGGCCAGGTCGTGTAGGTGGGCGAAGGACAGGGCTCCGGCGATGACGGCCTGGACCAGGACGGCGTCGATGCGCAGGCCGTGGCGGGCGGCCATCAGGACTCCTCCCCGGTCGGAGGCTGCGGGAGGGAGGCGGCCAGGGAGGGGCTGACGATGTCGACGAAGTCGAGGTCGGCGTCGGTGGTGTCGGCGTAGAGGGCGAGCTGGCCCAGGAGCAGGACGGTGCGGGCGAAGTCCTCGCAGTCGGGGCACATGGCGGGGGTTCTCCCTTCATCAGGCATGGCAGGGGTAGGGACCTGGCGCGAAGGACGGTCGCGCCGACCGGGAGGCGGGGAGGGTCAGGCCGTGACGGGAGCCGTCTTGGACAGGCACACCGGGGCCTCAGTGGTGACATTCAGCTCGGGCCGGAAAGCGGCCAGTTCGGGCAGGGCCGGGGTGCGGTCGGCATGCCGGTTGCAGGTGTTGACGGCCTGGCGCAGGGAGGTGTGCGGGGCGCGGATGCGGTGCCAGCCGCCGGTGGAGTCCCCGGCGATGGCCAGGCCCCGCAGTTCGGCGGGGATCTGGATGGCGGCCAGGACGGCGTCCGGGGAGATGTCGCCGAAGGCCATCTTGGCGGAGGTCTCGTCGTTGACGCGGTGGGCGGTGCGGCCGGTGAGTTGGGCGCGGAGCATGGTGATGCCGTCGCCGAGTTCGGAGCCGAAGCGCTGCCCGCAGATCTCCAGGTAGATGCCGGCCGCGCGGCCGAGCTGGGCGAGGCGGACCAGGGCCCTGATGATGCGGTCCCGGCGCGGATCGTTCTTCTTCGTGCTGAGGGCCAGCTCGGCCACCTCGTCGACCAGCACCACGATCGGGGTCGGCCGCAGGTCGTCGGCCAGGTCCCAGATGTCGGCGGCGATCTCCGCATCCGGCACGTCCGAGGTGACCCGCTGTTCGGCGCGGATGAGCTGGTAGACGCCCTCCATGCGGGTCACGAGTGCGTCGAGGAGGTCGGCGGCGGTGTCGGGGTTGTCGGCCAGCGCGGAGAAGCGTCGGGCCAGCGGGAACAGCTCGACTCCTTGCTTGCAGTCGATGCCGACCAGGGCGACGTCCATCGGGGCGAGCCCGGCGACCAGGTTGCGCTGGTAGACGGACTTGCCTGACTCGGTGGCGCCGAGGGTGAGGGCGTGCGGGACGGCGCGGTAGTTGCGGTAGTGCACGGAGCCGTCCTCGCGCAGGGCGACCGGGACCCGCATGGGGCGGGTGTCGACCTTGGCGGGCATCTGCACGCGCTTGAGGACGTCGTAGCCGGTCATCCGCACTTCCACGACACCGGAGCGCACCTCACGGGAGGTGACCCCGTACATCGAGAAGGAGTGGCGCAGCCGGTCGGAGGCGGCGGCGACGTCGAAGGCGTCCTGTCCGGGGCGCAGGCCCAGCCGCAGAACGAGACCGGTCCTCGTCGGGCGGAAGCGCAGGATGCGCGGCGGACGCGAGGCCGGGACGGGCCGGTTGGTGACCCGGGCCAGGGCCAGGCGCCAGCGCGAGGGCGGGACCGTCAGGCCGCAGGCGTCCATGACGGAGGCGTAGCGGACCAGGACCCGCAGGCTCGCGAGGGTGACGCCGAAGGTCATCCAGTACCAGGCGGGGCGCCGCCACCGCAGGAGACCCGCAGTAGCGACGACCAGCACCAGAGCGACCGTGAAGGTGGTCATGATCAGGCAGCCTTGGCGTTCGAGGTAGCGGCGACCAGGGACGTGACCGCGACGGCGCGGAAGGCGATGCCGTGCCGCTTCTGGCCGTTGAAGTCGTTCTCCCACGGCCGGGCGACCAGGCCCGTGAGCGCGACCGGGGTGCCCATGGCCAGCTCACCGGAGATGCCCGGCTCGGGGACGGTGATGGACAGGATCTCCACCTCGTCGTTGGCCGCGAACATCACGTCCACGGTCATCAGCTTCGCCCCGGTCTCGACGTCCATGGCGATCTCGCCGGTACGGCGGTCCTTCACCTTCGGCTGCGGGGTCTTGGCGACCATCACGGTCGCGGCGGAGGTGTCCACGGGGATCTGACGCATCGTCTTGTCTCCTGCTGTGGTGGCTTCTTGACCGACATCTCGTCGGTGAGTTCAGGAGACCGCGAGAGGGGTTGGACGCATCACGGCCCGTATGGAACTTTAGGGACGTCTGATGTACCGTCAAAACGTCCCTAAGGTCCCAAGCAAGGGAGCGTCATGGCGAACGAGCGTCTACGCGCGGCTATTTCGGCGAAGGGCGAGACGATCCAGTCCGTTGCCGAGCACGTCGGGGTCGACCCCAAGAGCGTCGAGCGTTGGATCACCGCCGACCGAACGCCGCACCGTGGGCACCGCTGGAAGGCGGCGAGTTTCCTCGACGTCGACGAGGTCTACGTCTGGCCGTCAGTAGCGAAGCAGGCCGAGAAGGCGAGCGCGTCCGAGCTGATCACGTACTACCCGCATCGCGGGGCCGTCCCTGCACCGCTGTGGTCGTCGCTCATCGAGAAGGCGACGGACCAGGTCGACATCCTCGTGTACGCGGGGCTGTTCCTCTTCGACAGTCACCCGGACCTGCCGGACCAGTTGGCCGAGAAGGCGAAGGCCGGCGCTCAGGTCCGCATCCTGCTGGGCGACCCTGAGTCCGCGGCTGTTCGCCAGCGCGGCGAGGAGGAGGGCATCGGCGACGACCTGGCCGCGCGAGCGCGGATCACTCGCCGGTACTTGCAGCCCGCCATGTCGACGCCCGGCGTTGAGATCCGGCTGCACGACACAATCCTCTACAACTCGATCTACCGCTTCGATGACGACGTGCTGGTCAACCCTCACGTGCTGGGAGCCCCCGCCGGACAGAACCCGGTGATGCACTTCAAGTACCTGCCGGGCGCAAGGACGTTCCGCCACTACATGCGGAGCTTCGACTACGCCTGGGACCAGGCCCGGAAGGCGTGAACCGCATCCGGCGTGCGAGGCTGAACGCATGGCACGCGTCGACTACTTCAACGATCCGAACGCCCCGAAGGCGAACAGCCTCGTCCCCTCCGTGACCGCCGTGGCCCGCAACGAGGCCGGGGAAGTGCTGCTCATCCACAAGACCGACAACGACCTGTGGGCTCTGCCTGGCGGCGGTATCGACCTGGGCGAGTCAGCCCCCGATGCGGCCGTACGCGAGACCAAGGAAGAGACCGGCTTCGACGTCGAGGTGACCGGCCTGGTCGGGATCTACACGAACCCCGGGCACGTCATGGTGTACGACGACGGCGAGGTCCGCCAACAGTTCTCCATCTGCTTCCACGCGCGCATCGTCGGCGGCGAGCTGCGCACGAGCAGCGAGAGCAAGGAAGTCGCCTTCGTCGATCCGAGCAGGCTGGACGAGCTGACCATCCACCCGTCGATGCGCATGCGGATCGACCACGGATTGGCCAACCGGAGCGAGCCCTACATCGGTTGATGCCCTCGGTAGGGTCCCGCCATGAACGAAACCGACCCGGCGACAGAAGCGGCAAAAGGGCCGAGTGCCCCTCTGGCTAGACCCCGATGACCTGCGATGGCTGACTAGCCACTGCTGCTGCCCCGAGGACGCATCCGATGAGGAGAAAGACCGCTGTGGACGTCTGCGGTTCCGCGCCAGCGCGGCGCTGCACAAGCACGGGCACTCGCGCTGAGGTAGTGATCAGGAGCCGACGCCGAGGCGATCGCGTGTCCGTTGGACAGCGGCACCCAGGTACGGTCGCGCCTTGCTGATCGCGTTGTGCACTTCGCTGCCCGGCTCGTAGCGGACGAGGATTTCGTCGATCCGTGTGTCGAAGTCGAAGGGCTCTCCGGCGGGGCCGGTCGTCATGTCGGCGAAGATCAACGCGTCCAGGACGGGAGAGTCTTCCCGCTCGTAGACGGCCAGTTCTGCCGAGAGACCGCGCTGCTCTGCTTCGTACACGGCCCCTGAGTGGTGGGCAACCAGCCGCACGAGACGCGCCGGCGCCCCCAGCGTTTCCAGGAAGCGAGCACCGTCGAGCGGGTGGAACCCGGTTTCCCGCAGCTCGGGCGCGTAGCCGATGTCATGGAGCCAAGCTGCGGCGACGAGGAGATCACGATCAGCCTCCGACACCGCCGCGGCAGCCTCTTGGGCGCGGGCGGCCACAGCCTGAGTGTGCAGCCAACGGTTCCCAAGCTGAGGAAGCAGAGACTCGGCGAGTTCAGCCGCTCCCTGAGGCGTGTCCAGTGCAGAAGGCATGGATGGAACGGTAGCCGAGGCGAGTGCTGAGCCGACAGGCCACGATCTAGCGGTTCCCGATCATGGGTGCGGTACAACTTTCCCTACTTCATCAAGGCCCGCGCACGGCGCGGGCGCGCGCCGCCTCTGCGGCGCGGCCTGCCTCCTGTCTGCGCCCCGGCTGGCCGCGCCCGGCGGCGCGCTGCGTACAGCGGTCAAGTAAGGGAACCCTGCGCAGATCGGAGGTTCGCATGGCGGCATCGCTGAGCGGTATACGTGGCGCGAGCACGGCCGACTGCGGCCATAGCAGTTGTCCTGTTGATACGGGCAAGCTGCGGAGGGGTGGCGGCCGGGCCGAGCGATGTCTTCGGGCAGATAAGGCCGGCGGAGGCTGAGCGCCGTACCGTCGCCGTCACCGGTGCGAGAGCGTGAGCGGATCAGCGCCGGGAGAGTGGCTGAGGGGGAGCAGCTGCTGCCGCGCTGTGGCTGAGCCCGCCATGGGCGCTCCGCTAGGTGCACCGCCGTAGGTTCACTCTGCTGGTTGCATAACCCGGCCAGCGTGGGCAAGTGCCACACCGGGCGGCAGAGGCCACGGCAGTTGCTCCCGGCTAGTAGGGTCATCGCCGTGACCACTCTCTCCACCAATAGCACCGGCGTACGCACCATCTCAGAACTCCCACCACAAGCTGTGGGACATGGTGAGGTGTTCACACGGCGCTGGGTGGTCGATCTCATCTTTGACCTCCTTGGCTACACGGCCGATAAGGACCTCAGCACGGTGCGCCTTGTCGAGCCAGCCTGCGGTAGCGGAGCGTTTTTGGCTGCCGCTGCAACACGGATCAGTGCCTCTTGCCGCGCATACGGACGCCCGATCACTGATGCGTTGGCATCGGTCCGAGCGTTCGACCTGCTCTCCCCCAATGTGCAAGCGAGCCGTCGCGTGGTGGAGAAGGAGCTGTTGAATGAAGGCTGGCGGCCTGAGGAAGCAGCTCAGGTAGCAACCGCTTGGGTCCAGCAAGGTGACTACCTGCTGCAGCCCGCTTCGGAGCACGGTGCGGACTACGTAGTCGGGAATCCTCCGTATATCCGGCTCGAAGACGTACCCGATGATCGCATGGCGACCTACCGCAGCCGCTGTTCCACCATGGGCGGCCGAGCCGACATCTACGTCGGCTTCTACGAGATCGCTCTACGAAGCCTTAACCCCGACGGTAAATTGGGCTTTATCTGTGCGGACCGATGGATGCGAAATCAGTATGGCCGCCGCCTGCGTGAGCTGGTGAACAGCTGCTTCAGTATGGATCTCGTCCTGGTCATGCATGATGTCGACGCGTTCGATGACCAGGTCTCCGCCTACCCAGCCATCACAATCATTTCTAACCGGGCACAAGGCGTAGCAGTGGCGGCCGACACCAATCGACACTTCGGAGCCGAGCAAGCACGCGATTTCGCCGCCTGGTACCTCGACGCAGAGAAGAAGTCGACAGAAACAAAATCATTCCAGGGCGCTCGTCTGCCGCATTGGTTCGATGACGACGCCTCTTGGCCTGCCGCGTCGCCAGCACGACTGGCCATGCTGGAAGATCTCACCGAGCGCTTCGGTCTGCTTGAGGACCCACGGACCGGTACGCGTGTCGGAATTGGCATCGCTACCGGTGCTGACAAGGTGTTTCTCACGGCGAAAAATGACCTCGTAGAGCGTGACCGACTCCTCCCCATGGCTATGGTCCGAGACACCACCAGCGGCAGTCTGGACTGGCACGGCACTTACCTTGTTAACCCTTGGACGCCTGACGGTGACCTGGTTGATCTGAGGCAGTACCCGCGGCTCACGTCTTACTTTGAAAAGCACGGGGCGACCTTGCGAAAGCGGTATGTGGCAGCGAAGCAGCCTCACCGCTGGTATAAGACGATCGATAAGGTTGATCACGAGCTAACTGGTCGACCTAAGCTGCTGTTCCCGGACATGAAGCTGACGATCCATCCGGTGCTGGATAAAGGTGACTTCTATCCACACCACAACTTGTATTACATCATTTCTGATGTTTGGGATATGCGTGTCCTTGGCGGCCTGTTGCTATCCAAGGTCGCAGAGGCCTTCGTGGAAGCATACGCGGTCAAAATGCGAGGAGGCACGCTGCGCTTCCAGGCTCAATATTTGCGTCGCATCCGTGTCCCTTCGCCCTCTGATATCACCGAGGAAGATCGGACTGCTTTGGTGGCCGCCTTCGACCAGCGCGACGTCGAGGCCGCGACGGCGGCTGCGCTGCGCGTGTACGGACTCAGCGAGCTACCAGAGTAGGAGAAGGAAATTGCCTGTCGATCGCGGCAACCTTGAGGTCGCAATCAGCTCGTATTGGGAGATAAAGGAAGAGCAAGCTAGGAAAGCGCGCGCCAAAAAAGCGGCCAAGGCCGCTGCAAAGAAAAAGGCAGAAGCAATTCTTGCTGGCGGCGATCCCGATGTGGACGTGCACGAACTTGCCGAAGATGTCTCTATTGCGGAGTCTGGCGAAGTTGACGGTGAGTCCGTAGATCAAAGCGACGATGAAGATGCAGGCACCGAGGGGTCAGTTAGAGGCGGCAAGCAGTTTGACCCGATTGTAAGCCTGGTGGCAAACTTCTTCCGCGACGCCGGATACCCTGATTCGTGCATTCAGACCGCGTCGCAGCTGGAGCTACCAGGTTTCTATCGACCTCAGAAAAAGTGGGATGTGGTCGTCACTTGGGGAAAAAATCTCGTTGCAGCATTTGAATTGAAGGCGCTCGGCGGCCCATCTTACGGAAACAACTTTAATAACCGAGTAGAAGAAGCCGTGGGGAGTGCGACTGATGTTCGTCGAGCTTTTTCTGAGGAGCATCGAGAAGCGTCGCCCTGGCTTGGCTATTTTTTCCTTATGGAAGATGATGCGGGCTCACGCCGTCCAGTGAAGACAGCTAAATCGCCGCTTCCTGTAAGTGATACATGGCTGAATTTGTCCTATCAGGAACGCGGCGGAGTTTTTTGCGAAAGGCTTCTGGCGGACCACCTCTATGACGCCGTTTGCTACATCACTGCCCCCAAGGGTAGCGGATCATTCAGTGAGCTCGTTCCTTCGGTTGGCTGGTCCGCATTCTCTGCGGCTATTATTGATCGAATTAACATGCTTCGATCTTCTGGAATTCCGGGACCTCATATCCCCGGTCAGGCTTCACGGTCTGAGCAGATGGCCCTCGACGACCTTGGCTGAGTTATCGCAGGGGCCGGCGCGTAGCGCGAGCTAGAAGGGCGGAGGTGCGGACCACCGCAGTTGGATCGGCGCTTCGTCCCGAGGCAGGGTTGCCATGCTTTGGGGCGAAGCGGTCAGTGCAGGCTGCGAGCCAGCTTGTTATTAGTTCATGTCGTGGATCTTGGTAGCCAAGTCATTCGCCTTCTCGGTGAGCATATTGGCGTAACGGGCCTGCCTGGCTGCAGCCCGGGCACGAGCAGTAGGATCGGCGCGTGGCTGGTGGAATGTCGTGGATGCTTGGTCGTACGCCGTGCAGATCTCCACAAGAAGAGCTTCGAGCTGTGGCCACTCCCTCGTGACGTACGGGCGCATTTCTTTGATGCAGTTCCTTGACTCCAAGCCGTTCGCTGCCGTCCACCAAGCGCGATTCCGATAGTCATCGACCGCATCCAAGCCGATACGGCGCAGCCTAAAGGCGTGATCGCGGAGCTTCGCGAGCTGCTCTTGCGGCTCTCTGCGCGCTCTATCTTGGTGCAACTGGACTGCTGCCCACAGGCCAGCTGGACCACCGATGGCTCCTATGAGCCCGCCCACAGCCCCAAGCCACTCCAGCGCCGACATACCCACACTGTGAGTGAGGCCGGGTGTAGCCGCACGCCCAAGCCGACCAGACGGGGCCGGGTGCAGTGGGATAGATGCGGGGTCCTGGGCCGTCCCTGGGCCGTGCG
Organism: Streptomyces sp. NPDC001157; assembly: GCF_053598255.1. Lineage (NCBI taxonomy): Bacteria > Bacillati > Actinomycetota > Actinomycetes > Kitasatosporales > Streptomycetaceae > Streptomyces > Streptomyces sp. NPDC001157. The sequence goes on along the minus strand of NZ_JBSFJW010000021.1, from coordinate 47,568 downwards.
AGGCCGACCAACGCTGACAGTCAGCGCCCTCGGGTGACCACCCCCACCCCGCTCTGGCCTGGGCCCCCGTAGATGATCTGCGACACTGGAAGGGTTATGCCGAAGCCCGGAGAACTCACTTTCGTCGCCCCCCGCGGAGCCAAGAAGCCGCCGCGGCATCTTGCCGATCTCACGCCCGCCGAGCGCAAGGAAGCGGTGGCCGAGATCGGCGAGAAGCCGTTTCGTGCCAAGCAGCTCTCGCAGCACTACTTCGCGCGGTACGCGCACGACCCGGCGGAGTGGACCGACATCCCGGCCGGTTCGCGCGGCAAGCTGCAGGAGGCGCTGCTTCCCGAGCTGATGACCGTCGTACGGCATCTGTCGACCGACCAGGGGACCACGCGCAAGACCCTGTGGCGGCTGTTCGACGGGACGCTCGTCGAGTCGGTGCTGATGCGCTACCCGGACCGCGTGACCATGTGCATCAGCTCGCAGGCCGGGTGCGGGATGAACTGCCCGTTCTGCGCCACCGGGCAGGCCGGGCTCGACCGGAATCTGTCCACCGCCGAGATCGTGCACCAGATCGTCGACGGGATGCGGGCTCTCAGGGACGGAGAGGTGCCCGGCGGGCCTGCGCGGCTCTCCAACATCGTCTTCATGGGGATGGGTGAGCCGCTCGCCAACTACAAGCGGGTCGTCGGGGCCGTACGGGCCCTCACCGACCCCGCGCCCGACGGGCTCGGGTTGTCGCAGCGCGGCATCACCGTCTCGACCGTCGGCCTGGTGCCCGCCATCCACCGGTTCGCCGACGAGGGCTTCAAGTGCCGGCTCGCCATCTCGCTGCACGCGCCGGACGACGAGCTGCGGGACACCCTCGTGCCCGTCAACACGCGGTGGAAGGTGCGCGAGGTCCTCGACGCCGGGTTCGAGTACGTCGAGAAGAGCGGGCGAAGGCTCAGCATCGAGTATGCGCTCATTCGCGACATCAACGACCAGGCCTGGCGCGGGGACCGGCTCGGGCGGCTGCTCCGCGGCAAGCCCGTGCACGTCAACCTCATCCCGTTGAACCCGACGCCCGGGTCGAAGTGGACCGCCTCCCGGCCCGAGGACGAGAAGGCCTTCGTCGAGGCCATCGCCGCGCATGGTGTGCCGGTGACCGTCCGGGACACCCGGGGGCAGGAGATCGACGGGGCCTGCGGCCAGCTCGCGGCCACCGAGCGGTAACCTGAGCCCGTACGTACATCTTCATATTCCGACAGGGGAGCGCCACAGCGCTGAGAGTGCGGCAACCAGGCCGCAGACCCTCTGAACCTTGCCCAGGTCATTCTGGGTAGGAAGTTCGGTCTTCACTCAAGCTGTTGCGCCCTGCCCGGGAGCCGGTGGAATTCTCCGGCGGTCCGGGCAGGGCCGCGTCTCTTCCTGGTCAGCCAGGAGGAATTCAGTGCACACCAAGACGTTCGTGGCCGCCGCGGTCGGCCTCGGTCTCATGACGTTGTCCGCCTGCGGTTCGTCGTCGTCCGGCAGCGGGGGGTCCGGCGGGTCCAAGACCGTCACGCTCGTCAGCCATGACTCGTGGGCCGTCTCGAAGAGCGTCCTCAAGGACTTCGAGAAGCAGTCCGGGTACAAGGTCCGGGTCCTCCCGAGCGGCGACGCCGGGCAGGCCGTCAACAAGGCCATCCTCACCAAGGACAACCCGCAGGGCGACGTCTTCTTCGGCGTCGACAACACCCTGCTCTCGCGGGCGCTCGACAACGGGCTGTTCCAGTCGTACGAGGCGAAGGGGTCCGACCGGATCCAGGCGCAGTACCGGGTCGACCAGGCCAAGCACCGGGTCACGCCGATCGACTCCGGTGACATCTGCGTCAACTACGACAAGGCGTACTTCAGCAAGCACAAGCTGACCCCGCCCCAGTCGTTCGACGATCTCGTCAAGCCCGAGTACAAGAACCTCCTCGTCACGGAGAACGCCTCCACCTCCTCGCCCGGCCTCGGCTTCGTGCTCGGCACCGCCGCCAAGTACGGCGACGACGGCTGGCAGGGCTACTGGAAGAAGCTCAAGGCGAACGGCGTGAAGGTCGTCGACGGCTGGGAGCAGGCCTACAACGAGGAGTTCTCCGGATCGGCCGGTGGCAAGAAGGCCAAGGCGGACCGGCCGCTCGTCGTCTCCTACGCCTCCTCGCCGCCCGCCGAGGTCATCTACGGCAACCCGAAGCCGAAGACCGCGCCGATCGGAACGTCGTACGGCACCTGCTTCCGGCAGATCGAGTACGCGGGGCTGCTCAGCAACGCCCGGAACACCAAGGGCGGCAAGGCCTTCCTCGACTTCCTGGTCACCAAGGAGTTCCAGGAGGACATGCCGCTGAAAATGTTCGTCTACCCGGTGATCGAGGGCGCCCAGGTGCCGCCGGAGTTCGTGAAGTACGGACAGCCGGCCAAGGACCCCGAGACCATGGCGCCGACGAAGATCGCCGCCAACCGTGACCAGTGGGTCAAGTCGTGGACGTCACTCGTACTGAAGTAGCCGTCCGCGGAAGGCGTACCGGGAGCGCGGTGCGGCTCGGTCTGATGGCCGTGCCCGCCCTGTTCTTCGCCGTCTTCTTCGCCTGGCCCGTCGCCGCGATCGTGGCGCGCGGGCTCAAGGTCGACGGGCAGTGGCGGTTCGGGCGGATCGCGGATGTCGTCATGCAGTCCGACATCCGGCACGTCCTGTGGTTCACGACCTGGCAGGCGCTCGCCTCCACCGCGCTCACGCTGCTGATTGCGCTCCCCGGCGCGTATGTCTTCGCACGCCTCGACTTTCCCGGCAAGCAACTGCTGCGGGCCGTCGTCACCGTCCCCTTCGTACTGCCGACGGTCGTCGTCGGTACGGCGTTCCTGGCGCTGGTCGGGCGCGGAGGACTGCTCGACGAGCTGTGGGGCGTACGGCTGGACACCACCGTCTGGGCCATCCTGCTGGCGCACGTCTTCTTCAACTACGCCGTGGTCGTACGGACCGTCGGCGGACTGTGGGGCCAGCTCGACCCGCGTCAGGAGGAGGCGGCGCGGATGCTGGGGGCGTCGCCGTTCAGGGCCTGGCGGAAGGTGACCCTGCCGGCGCTCGCGCCCGCCGTCGCCGCCGCCGCGCTGATGGTCTTCCTGTTCACCTTCACCTCCTTCGGCGTGGTGCAGATCCTCGGCGGCCCGACCTTCTCCACCCTTGAGGTCGAGATCTACCGGCAGACCTCGGAGATCTTCGACCTGTCCACCGCGGCCGTGCTCACGATCATCCAGTTCGTCGCCGTCGGCGCGATCCTCGCCGTGCACACCTGGACGGTACGGCGGCGGGAGAGTGCCCTGCGGCTGGTGGACGCGAACGTCACGGCGCGGCGGCCGCGCGGGGCCGGGCAGTGGGCGCTGCTGGCCGGGGTCCTCGCCACCGTCGCCGTCCTGCTCGTACTGCCGCTCGCGGTGCTGGTGCAGCGGTCCCTGGGCGCCTCCGGCTTCGGCTACTACCGGGCGCTGACGCGCGACGACGGCGGGACCTTCCTCGTGCCCCCGATCGAGGCGATCGGCAACTCGCTCCAGTACGCCCTCGCCGCGACCGCCATCGCTGTGGCCATCGGCGCTCTGGCCGCCGCGGCGCTCGCGCGCCGGGACGCGGGCCGGCTGGTCCGCGGCTTCGACGCGCTGCTGATGCTGCCGCTGGGCGTCTCCGCGGTGACCGTCGGCTTCGGGTTCCTGATCGCGCTGGACAAGCCGCCGCTGGATCTGCGGAGTTCATGGATCCTGGTGCCGCTCGCGCAGGCGCTGGTGGGCGCCCCCTTCGTCGTACGGACGATGCTGCCCGTGCTCCGGGCCGTGGACGCGCGCCTGAGGGAGGCGGCGGCCGTGCTCGGGGCGTCGCCGTGGCGGGTGTGGCGGGAGGTCGATCTGCCGATGGTGCGACGGGCGCTGCTGGTCGCGGCCGGGTTCGCGTTCGCGGTGTCACTGGGGGAGTTCGGGGCGACCGTGTTCATCGCACGGCCGGACAACCCGACACTGCCGGTCGCCGTCGCGCGGCTGCTCGGCCGGCCGGGCGACCTCAACTACGGGCAGGCGATGGCCCTTTCGACGATTCTGATGGTGGTGTGCGCGGTGGCGCTGCTGGCCCTGGAGCGGCTGCGCACCGACCGGAGCGGGGAGTTCTAGATGCTGCTGAGCCTTGAGGACGCGACCGTGCGGTTCGGCGGGCGGGCCGTGCTCGACGCCGTCGGCCTCGATGTCGCCGAACACGAGATCGTGTGCGTGCTCGGGCCCAGCGGCAGCGGCAAGTCGACGCTCCTGAGGGCGGTCGCCGGGCTCCAGCCCCTGTCCTCCGGGCGGGTGCTGCTCGACGGACGCGACCAGTCGGGCGTGCCCGCGCACAAGCGGGAGGTGGGCCTGATGTTCCAGGACCATCAGCTGTTCCCGCAGCGGGACGTGGGCGGCAACGTCGCCTTCGGGCTGCGGATGCACGGGGCCGCACGCACTCAACAGGGCGAGCGCGTACGGGAGTTGCTCGACCTCGTCGGACTGCCGGGCGCCGCACGCCGGGCCGTCGCCTCGCTCTCCGGCGGTGAGCAGCAGCGCGTCGCGCTGGCCCGCGCGCTCGCGCCCCGGCCGCGGCTGCTGATGCTGGACGAGCCGCTCGGTCAGCTCGACCGCTCGTTGCGGGAGCGGCTGGTCGTCGAACTCCGTGAACTCTTCGGGCAGTTGGGGACCACGGTGCTCGCCGTGACGCACGACCAGGGCGAGGCCTTCGCGCTCGCCGACCGGGTCGTGGTGATGCGGGACGGGCGGATCGCCCAGTCCGGTACGCCGCTGGAGGTGTGGCAGCGTCCCGCGGACGAGTTCGTGGCCCGCTTCCTCGGCTTCGACAACGTGGTCGAGGGCATGGTGACGGGTGAGGCGGCGGACACCCCCTGGGGCAAGCTGCCGGTGCCCCAGGACGCCCCGCAGGGCACCCGCACGCTGCTCGTGCGGCCCGCCGGTGTCCGGCTCGTTCCCGCCGACGAGGGCCTGCGCTGCACCGTGGCCGCCCGCACCTTCAAGGGCACCCATGTCTCCGTACAGGTGCAGCCGGAGGAGGCGCCGCGGCTGGAGGCGGCGGTGGCGCTGCGGCAGGCGCCGGAGGTAGGTGACGCGGTCGGGGTGGAGTTCGACGCGGCGGAAATCGTGGTGCTCGGCTGAGGAGTTCCCGCATAAGCTGCGCGGGATGACACTTCTTACGCATGATCGCTACTGCGACGAGATCGCCCACCAGGTCGAGCAGTTGAGGGCGGTGGTGACGAGCGGCGCCGATCTGTCCGCGACCGTCCCGACCTGTCCGGACTGGACCCTGGAAATGCTCAACCTGCACATGGGCGGCGTCCTGCGCTGGGCGGGGACGCTGGTGAGCAAGCGGGCCGAGGAGAACGTCGCCGACGAGGAGATCCCGCGGGGCGACGGCCCCGAGACACCGGGGAACGCCGAAGCCCTCGACGCCTGGCTGGCGGAGGCCGGGGAGCTGGCGGTGGGCGCACTGCGCGAGGCCGGGCCCGACGCGAAGGTGTGGTCCTGGTCCTGGATCAACACGTCCGGCTTCTGGGCACGACGCATGGCGCACGAGATCACCATCCATCGGGCGGACGCCGCACTGGCCGCCGGGCTGCCGTACGAGGTCGCGCCCGAGGTGGCCACGGACACGATCGACGAGTGGCTGCAGATCGTGGAATGGAACCAGCGGGCGGAGCCGGACGAGGCGGCTTTGCGGGAGCTGCGCGGACCCGGTCGCAGCATCCATCTCCATGCCACCGACACCGCCCCCGAGCTGAACGCCGAGTGGGTCGTCGAGCTCACCGAGGACGGCGTCTCCTGGCGCCGCGGCCACGAGAAGGCGGACGTCGCCCTGCGTGGCCCCCTCACCCAGGTCCTCCTCGCCTTCAACAACCGACTTCCGCTGGACAGCCCGGAGTTGGAGATCCTCGGCGACCGGGAGCTGCTGGAGTTCTGGCTGGAGCGGGCGAGCTTCTGAAGCGACTGTGGCCCGTCCCCGGGGATACGGGGACGGGCCACAGCGTTGTTCTGCGAGAGGCGTCAGCGGCCGCTGTTCGCCCCACGACGGCGCATGCCGAAGAAGACGGCGCCGCCGCCGACCACGACCAGCGCGCCCGCGATACCGGCGATCAGGCCGGTGTTGGAGCTGGCACCGGTCTCGGCGAGGTTCGAGCCACCGGCCGCCGGGGACGGGGCGTTGGACGAGGTGTCCGCCGGGGGAGTGCTGTCCGAGGCCGACGGGGTCGGGCTCGGCGACTCGGCCGGGGTCGAGGCGGACTCCGACGGCGGTGGGGTCGCGGGCGGGGTCGACTCGCCCTTCGAGCAGCCCTCGGACGGAGTCGTCAGGTTCGGCGTGATGTCCTTGTCGACGATCAGGTGGTCCTTGTCGCGCCCGGCCTGCACGCGGATGCGGTACTCGGCGTTCGGCGACCAGTTCTCGTCGAAGGTGATGGTGACACCCTCACGGGAGCCGGTGACGTCCTTCGAACCGACCGTCTTCACGTCGGCACCGTTGTTCTCCAGGAACACAGTGACCGTGGCGGGGGTACCGGAGGCGTCCTGGTCGGTGACGGTGATGACGCCCTTGCCGCCGTCGCACTTGGGTGCGGCGGAGAACTCACTGATGTTGCAGGCGAGCGCGGAGCCCGCGGCGCTCAGCGCGAGCGCGGAGGACGCGGCGGCGACGCCCAGGATCTGCACGGAACGACGTGCGGTACGGCGAGATATGGACACGTTTGCCCTTCACGGGAGGTGCAACTGCGGGGGGCTGACGAGGAACGTGACGCGACTGTGGAGGTGAAGCCTCACACTCCCCAGGAGACTCAAAGGTTTATAAGCGTTCGATAAGGAGTGTCAATGCGCAGGCGTCTCGCGGGCGTTGGCTTTGCACTCTTATTAACCGCCGAGACGTTTCAGCGCCGCCGGAGCCTCCTCGATCCGGTCAACGAGGGCGATACGGGACTCCATCGAGCGTTCCCGGGCGAGTGACTGCAAGAGGGGCCAGGTCGGCAGACGCTCCGTCCAGTGCGTGCGGTCGACGAGCACCATGGGCGTCGGTTCGCCACGCGACTCGTAGTAGTTGGGCGTCGCGTTGTCGAAGATCTCCTGTACGGTCCCGGCGGCACCCGGCAGGAAGACCACACCCGCGTTCGAGCGGGCCAGCAGGCCGTCCTCCCGGGTGGCGTTGGCGAAGTACTTGGCGATGTGCGAGGCGAACGGGTTCGGCGGCTCATGGCCGTAGAACCAGGTGGGGATGCCGATGGAGTGGTTGCCCTTCGGCCAGCGGGTGCGCACCTCGAAGGCGGCCCGCGCCCAGTCGGTGATCGAGGGGACGAAGGAAGGTGACTTCGCGAGGAGTCGGCAGGCCTCGTCCAGCATGTCGTCCTCGTACGGCGCCGCGTACGCACCCAGGTTCGCTGCCTCCATGGCGCCCGGACCGCCGCCGGTCGCCACCACGAACCCGGCGCGGCTCAGCTCGCGGCCGAGGCGCGCGGCACCCGCGTAGGCCTCCGTCCCACGTGCCATGGCATGGCCGCCCATCACGCCCACCACCCGTGCGCCGCGCAGCAGTTCGTCGAGGGCATCGGAGATGGAGTCGTCGTGCACGGCACGCAGCATGGAGGCGAATATGTCGCCGTCGGCCTTCGTACGCTGGAACCAGGCGTAGGCGAGGGCGTCCGGCGTCTGCTCGTACCCCTTCTCCAGCGAGGCGAACAGCTCGTCAGGCGTGTACAGGTGCCCGCGGTAGGGGTCGAAGGGCAGATGCGGGACGGGCGGAAAGACCAGCGCCCCGTCGGCGCGGACCTTCGCGGCCGCTTCCTCGCGCATCGGACAGCCGAGGAAGACCGCCTCGGCGGTGTCGCTGGTGAGCAACTCCCTTGTACGGTCCGTCAGGTCGACGGCCTGTACGCGGTAACCGGCGAGGGTGCCGCGGGCCGACACCGTCGCGTCGAAGTCCTCCAGCGTCTCGATCTCGCGCTCGTCGTGGTGGGCCGCATGGGCCGGGCTCGTCTGCACGGGCCCATGCTAGGCACGCCGTTCGTCGGGGGTTCCGCTCAGCCCTGGACCGCCGCCGGGTCCATCCACACGACCTCCCAGCTGTGGCCGTCGAGGTCGTCGAAGGAACGGCCGTACATGTAGCCGTGGTCCTGGACGTCGTCATTGGCGGTGCCGCCGGCCGCGACCGCCTTGCCCACCAGCTCGTCGACCTTCTCGCGGCTCTCGGCGCTCAGACAGATCAGCACCTCGCTGGTCTTCGTCGAGTCCGCGATCTCCTTCTTCGTGAAGTCCGCGTACCGCTGCTTGCTGAGCAGCATCGCGATGATGGTGTCGCTGATCACGACACATGTGCAGTCGTCGGTGCTGAACTGCGGGTTGATCGTGTAGCCGAGCTCGGTGAAGAACTTCTTCGACGCGAGGACGTCGTCGGTGGCCAGGTTGACGAAGATCATCTGCTGGTACATGCGGTCTCTCCCTCGGGTGTGTGTTGTTCGCAGGGGTAGACCGGCGGCTCGTACGGAACTCATCGGTTCGCGGGAATTCCGGCCGTACGAGTTTTCAGCGGGCCAGTGGCAGGGCCGCCAGCTCCGCCACGATCAGGGTCAGCGGGACGAACAGGGCGAGCAGCGCGCCCACCCGCAGGGCGGCGGCACTGCGCAGCATCGCGGCGGGGGCGCCGAGGCGCAGCAGGGTGGCCGTGGTGTCGGCCCGGGCGTGTTTGGCCTCCACGGCCGCGGTGAGCAGCGTGGCGACGGTGCAGCCGGACACGAGGAGCGTGCCGAGGGTGGTGAGCGGCCCGAAGACGGGGGTGCTCGTCTCGTACAGGGCGGCCATGGCATAGGTGCCGGAGGCGACCGCGCAGACGATGCCGAGGGGGCGGCCGATGCGGGTGGCCTCCTCCATGAGGACGCGGCCGGCCAGCAGCCGGAGGGCGCCGGGCCGCCCCGCCTGGAGGAGGCGGCCGCAGAGATGGGCCAGGCCCGGCCCGGCGACGGCGAGGCCGAGGGCGGTGAGGACCCAGCCGACGAGGACCGCGGGGGCGCCGGTGGCAAGGCCGCCGGGGAGGCGGGGCCCGGTGGTCGGGGCGCCGGTGGCATAGGCCTGCACGGCCAGGCCCGCGGTGAGGACGGCGACGCCCCAGGGGAGGCCCGCGGGGGCGGTGCCGGGCGCGGGGGAGTGGTCAGGAGAGGGGTTCGGCTGAGTAGCGGCCGAGTCGTCGCCGGGGGGCGGTGTTGTGGGGGTGGGTTCGCTTGCCCGCGCGTGCGGGGTGCCGCCTGTCTTCGGCCCGGGAGCCGCGTCGGCGGTACGGCTGCCCGTGGGCTGGGTGCGCAGGCGGGCGCCGAAGCGGCCGTACGTCCCGAAGGTCTCCCGTGCCACCGTCCGGCCGTACGCCCCGAAGCGGCCGTAGTGCCGTGCCACCGCCCGGGCCGCGGCCGGCCTCGCGTCCCGTGGGAGGAGGACCAGCGCCACCGTCGCCGACGCGGTCGCCGGGACCACCGCCAGCAGGGTCAGGGCCGCGGGGACGGGCAGCGGCTGGTCGGCGGCCAGGAACACCGAGGCCGCGCCGTCGAAGGGGGCACCCGCGAGGTCGCCGCGGAGGTCGAGGAAGACCAGAAGGGCCAGAAGCGTGCCGAGCGTGCAGGACAGGGCCGTCGTCGTGGCCGACACCGTCATCAGGCGGAACGGGCCCAGGCCGATGGCCGAGAGACCGGTGCGGGGTCTGGTGCCGGGGTCGGTGCGGGCCACCGCCACGGCGAAGTGGACGGTGGCGGCCAGCGGGGTCAGGCACCAGGCGAGACGGAGGGCCGAGCCGCCGGGGTTGTCGGGGTGGCCCATCGCGTAACCGAGGGCGCACAGCAGGAGAAAGCCCGTGCCCGCCGAGGCCACCGTCACCAGGAGGCGGCGCAGCTGTACGGCCGGGTGGGCGCCGCGGGTCAGACGGAGAGCGAGCACGGGGCCCGGCCTTCCGTCTCGGCCACCGGGGGCAGGTGGACCGTGTTCACACAGCGGCCGTCCAGCAGCGACAGCGTGCGGTCGGCGATGGCCGCGGTCTCCTGGTCGTGGGTGGCCACGACGACCGTGATGCCGTGCGAACGGGCCGCCGTGGTGAGCGTGCGCAGGACATGGGCGCGGTCGGCGCGGTGCAGGGGGGCTGTGGGCTCGTCGGCGAAGAGGACCGTGGGGCCCTGGGCGAGGGCCCGGGCGATCGACACGCGCTGCCGCTCGGCCTGCTTCATCTCGTGCGGGCGCCGATGGGACCGGTCGCCGACGTCGAGGCGTTCGAGCCACTCCAGGGCGGCCGTCCTGGCGCGCTCGCGGCCGGTGCCGCGGAGCATCAGCGGCAGGGCGGCGTTCTCCCAGGCGTTCAGTTCCGGTACGAGCACGGGGGCCGGGTCGATCCAGCCGAAGCGGTCGCGGCGCAGCCGCTCCCGGGCCGGCTGGGCCATGGTGTGCACCGGCACGCTGTTGAACCAGACCTCGCCCCGCTGGGGCGTCACCAGGCCGGACAGACAGCGCAGCAGGGTCGTCTTCCCGCTGCCCCGGGGGCCGCTGACGGCGAGGATCTCGCCCTCCCGGACACCGAACGAGACACCGCTGAGCGCGGGCGAGCCGTCGCTGTGCTGGAAGTGCAGTGAGCGTGCCCACAGCACGTCGTTGTCCGGCGGGGCCTCCATGGGCGTACACCTCGGTTCGGATCTGTGGTTCCCGTGATCTTTGTTCCCCCGTGCGGGGGAACGAGGACAGGGCCGATCGGTTACCAGGCACGCTAAGGAGCGGCGGCGCCGACGCCGGACAGCACGCGGCCCGCGGTGCACCCTTCTCACTCGTACGGGTGCACCGCGGGCCGTATAAGCCGTCTAACCGCCGGTGGCTAGAGCTTCGTCCACGCCTCCGTCAGCGTGGCGCGCAGGATCTGCTCGATCTCGTCGAAGGTCTCCTGGTTGGAGATCAGCGGCGGGGCGAGCTGGATCACCGGGTCGCCGCGGTCGTCGGCACGGCAGTACAGGCCGTTGTCGAAGAGGGCCTTGGAGAGGAAGCCGTACAGGACGCGCTCGGTCTCCTCGTCGTTGAAGGACTCCTTGGTGGCCTTGTCCTTCACGAGCTCGATGCCGTAGAAGAAGCCGTTGCCGCGGACGTCGCCGACGATCGGCAGGTCGTGCAGCTTCTGCAGGGTGGACAGGAACGCGCCCTCGTTGTCGAGCACGTGCTGGTTGAGGCCCTCGCGCTCGAACAGGTCGAGGTTGGCGAGGCCGACCGCGGCCGAGACCGGGTGACCGCCGAAGGTGTAGCCGTGCAGGAAGGTGTTGTCGCCCTTGTAGAAGGGCTCGGCCAGGCGGTCCGACACGATGCAGGCACCGATGGGGGAGTAGCCGGACGTCATGCCCTTGGCGCAGGTGATCATGTCCGGGACGTAGCCGAACTTGTCGCAGGCGAAGGTCGTGCCCAGGCGGCCGAAGGCGCAGATGACCTCGTCCGACACCAGCAGCACGTCGTACTGGTCGCAGATCTCGCGCACCCGCTGGAAGTAGCCGGGCGGGGGCGGGAAGCAGCCGCCGGCGTTCTGCACGGGCTCCAGGAAGACCGCGGCGACCGTGTCCGGGCCCTCGAAGAGGATCTGCTGCTCGATCTGGTCGGCGGCCCAGCGGCCGAAGGCCTCCGGGTCGTCGCCGTGGATCGGGGCCCGGTAGATGTTGGTGTTCGGGACCTTGTGCGCGCCCGGGACCAGCGGCTCGAAGGGGGCCTTCAGGGCAGGTAGACCCGTGATCGACAGGGCGCCCTGCGGGGTGCCGTGGTAGGCGACCGCGCGGGAGATGACCTTGTACTTGGTGGGCTTGCCCACCAGCTTGAAGTACTGCTTGGCCAGCTTCCAGGCGGTCTCGACCGCCTCGCCGCCGCCGGTGGTGAAGAAGACCTTGTTCAGGTCGCCCGGGGCCTCGTCGGCGAGGCGCTCGGCCAGCTCCACGGCCTTCGGGTGGGCGTAGGACCACACCGGGAAGAACGCCAGCTCCTGCGCCTGCTTGAAGGCGGTCTCGGCGAGCTCCGTGCGGCCGTGACCGGCCTGGACCACGAACAGACCCGCGAGACCGTCGAGGTAGCGCTTGCCCTTGTCGTCGTAGATGTAGGTGCCCTCGCCGCGCACGATCGTCGGCACGGGGGAGTTCTCGTACGAGGACATGCGGGTGAAGTGCATCCACAGGTGGTCGTACGCGGTCTTGCTGAGGTCCTTGGAGCTCACGGTTATCGGGTCCTCACGGTTATCGGGTTCCCCACATGTAGGTCTGCTTCTTCAGCTTCAGATAGACGAAGCTTTCGGTGGAGCGCACACCGGGCAGTGACCGGATGCGTTTGTTGATGACGTCCAGCAGGTGGTCGTCGTCCTCGCAGACGATCTCGGCGAGGATGTCGAACGAGCCCGCGGTCATCACCACGTACTCGACTTCCGACATGTCGGTGAGCGCTTCGGCGATCTTCTCCACGTCGCCCTCGACGTTGACGCCGACCATCGCCTGCCGGCGGAAGCCCACGGTGAGCGGGTCCGTGACGGCGACGATCTGCATCACGCCCTGGTCGAGCAGCTTCTGGACGCGCTGGCGCACGGCCGCCTCGGACAGGCCCACGGCCTTGCCGATGGCCGCGTACGGCCGGCGGCCGTCCTCCTGGAGCTGTTCGATGATGGCGAGGGAGACGGCATCCAGATGGGGAGTGCCGTTCCTGGACTCGCGGGACGAGTCCCTTTGCTCTGCGCTTCGACTGGCCACGACCTCACTGTGCACGACGTCTCGACGGTTCCGCAAGGGCGGACCGATGAAATTCGTTGTTTACGTGACTGAGACCTGCGGATTTCGCAGCCATGGCGCGACTGGGGGTGTTGAAAACGTGGGCGATCGGATTAGTGTGGGTGTCTCATTCAATGGACACGTTGGATCACTCGAACTTGGAGGGTCGGCAGTGGGCACCGAGCTGGGACGGCTGCGCAAGCTACAGAACTACATCGCCGGTGAGTTCCGGGACGCCGCCGACGGACGGACCACCGAGGTGGTCAACCCCGCGACGGGCGAGGCGTACGCGACCGCGCCGCTGTCGGGCCAGGCGGATGTGGATGCCGCCATGGCCGCGGCCGCCGCCGCCTTCCCGGGCTGGCGCGACACGACCCCGGCCGAACGGCAGAAGCACCTCCTGAAGATCGCGGACGCGTTCGAGGAGCGGGCCGAGGAGCTCATCGCGGCCGAGGTGGAGAACACCGGCAAGCCGATCGGGCTCACGCGGTCCGAGGAGATCCCGCCGATGGTCGACCAGATCCGCTTCTTCGCGGGTGCGGCCCGGATGCTGGAGGGCCGGTCGGCCGGTGAGTACATGGACGGGATGACGTCCATCATCCGCCGCGAGCCGGTCGGCGTCTGTGCGCAGGTCGCGCCGTGGAACTACCCGATGATGATGGCCGTGTGGAAGTTCGCCCCGGCGATCGCGGCGGGCAACACGGTCGTGCTGAAGCCGTCGGACACCACCCCGGCGTCCACCGTCCTGATCGCCGACATCATCGGATCGATCCTGCCCAAGGGCGTCTTCAACGTCATCACCGGCGACCGTGACACCGGCCGGCTGATGGTCGAGCACCCCACTCCGGCGATGGCCTCCATCACCGGCTCGGTGCGGGCGGGCATGTCGGTCGCCGAGTCGGCGTCCAAGGACCTCAAGCGGGTCCACCTGGAGCTGGGCGGCAAGGCGCCGGTCGTCGTCTTCGAGGACACCGACATCGCCAAGGCCGTGGAGGACATCTCGGTCGCGGGCTTCTTCAACGCCGGCCAGGACTGTACGGCGGCGACGCGCGTCCTCGTCCAGGAGGGCATCCACGACGAGTTCGTGGCCGCTCTGGCCAAGGCGGCCGCCGAGACGAAGACCGGCCAGCCGGACGACGAGGACGTGCTGTTCGGCCCGCTCAACAACCCCAACCAGCTCAAGCAGGTGGCCGGTTTCATCGAGCGGCTGCCCGCGCACGCCAAGGTCGAGGCCGGCGGTCACCAGGTGGGCGAGAAGGGCTACTTCTACGCCCCGACCGTCGTCTCCGGGCTGAAGCAGGACGACGAGATCATCCAGAAGGAGGTCTTCGGTCCCGTCATCACCGTCCAGTCCTTCACGGACGAGGACCAGGCCGTGGAGTGGGCCAACGGCGTCGAGTACGCGCTCGCCTCGTCGGTGTGGACCAAGGACCACGGCCGTGCGATGCGGATGTCGAAGAAGCTGGACTTCGGCTGCGTGTGGATCAACACGCACATCCCGCTGGTCGCGGAGATGCCGCACGGCGGGTTCAAGAAGTCCGGGTACGGCAAGGACCTGTCGGGGTACGGGTTCGAGGACTACACGCGGATCAAGCACGTGATGACCTCGCTGGACGCCTAGTCCCCACGACGTGACACGCGGCCCCGGACGGATCAACTCCCGTCCGGGGCCGCGCCGTTCGCCCTCCGTGACGGTCAGGTGTCCGCGGCGGGCGGCCGGGCTGATCGACAGGGTGTCCGGCCCGTGCGGACGTACTCGACGCTGCGTCGATTGTCGGCGTACGGGCAGGGACGGCATGCTGCGCCCATGCCCCTCACGCCGAAGACCTCCTCTTTCTCCCGTCGGTCCCTGCTGCGCGCGCTGGGTGGTGGAGCGGTGCTCGGCGGCCTGGCCGGTTGCGGGGTGCCCGCCGCGTATGTGCGGCCCGGCGAGCGCGCAGTCGCCGATCTGTCCGCCAGTGACAAGCGGCTGACCTGGGCGAACTGGCCGCTGTACATCGACACCGACGACGACAACCCGAACCGGCGGCCCACGCTGGAGGCCTTCGAGAGGCGCACGGGGATCTCCGTCGAGTACACCGAGGAGATCAACGACAACGACGAGTTCTTCGGCAAGATAAGCCCCGCCCTGATGAACCATCAGCGGACCGGCCGCGACCTGATCGTCATGAGCGACTGGATGTGCGCCCGGTTCGTGCGGCTCGGATGGGTCCAGGAGATGGACCGGGCAGGGCAGCCGAACGTGGCCAAGTACCTTGACCCGCAGCTGCGTTCGCCCGCCTTCGACCCGGGCCGCAAGTACTCGGTGCCATGGCAGTCGGGCATCACCGGCATCGCGTACGACCGCCGCAGGCTCGGCCGCGAGATCCGCCATGTCTCGGACCTGTGGGCGAGCGACCTCAAGGGGCGGGTGACCCTGCTGTCCGGCCTGGACGAGGCGTTCGCGCTGCTGATGCAGGGCAACGGCGTCGACATCACCAGGTGGACGGCGGCCGACTTCCACAAGGTGTGCGACCAGGTCGAGAAGTACGTCGCGCGGGGCCACATCCGCCGCTTCACCGGCAACGACTACACCAAGGACCTGGTCAGCGGTGACGTCCTGGCCTGCCAGGCGTACTCCGGTGACGTCATCCAGCTCCAGGCCGACAACCCGCACATCCGCTTCGTCGTCCCCGAGGAGGGCGCGGAGCTGTGGGCCGACTCCCTGATGATCCCGGACCGCGCGGCGCACAAGAGGAACGCCGAGCGGCTGGTCGACTACTACTACGCACCCGAGGTCGCCGCCGAACTCGCCGCCTGGGTGAACTACGTCTGCCCCGTCCCCGCCGCCCAGGAGGTCCTCGCCGCCGCCAAGGACAAGGACACCGCGGCCCTCGCCGAGAACCCGCTGATCTTCCCGGACGCCGAGATGCGCAAACGGCTCGTGATCGCCCGGGACATCACGTCGACGGAGCGGGTGGAGTTCGCGAAGCGGTGGAACAAGATCGTGGGGTTGTGACCGCTCCGGCGCGCGGCGTGTGACGAGGATTTTTAGTCGGCGCAAAAGAGGGATGGCTGGCACCAAGATCATGGGTGTTCTCACGGGTGACGGCGCATCACCATCGACCGCGGTGCAGGGCAGTGTGGCCGACGCGCGCTGCTGACCTGGAGCCATGCTTCCCGCCAACGGACGGGATCTCTGCCGTGGCCTGCGGCCACCGTCTCGTCGCTTGTCCATGCAAGTCACGATGATCAACGGTGGCCGCACCCGCCTCCGCACCGGCACAGAAGAGCGGACCCGACCGCGGCTCAGGCCGCTGCTGCGGCCTCGGCAGCCTTCGACAGACGCAGGCAGCAGGGCTTGGAGCCACACGGGGCCTGGACGAACAGGCGGGGCGCTACGGCTGAAGCGTCCATCCCCTTCGGCAGTCGGCTCGTGGTTGCCCCTTGCGTGATCACCGAAGAGCCTCCATTATCAGGAATCCTGATACTTTAAGTTTGTAGCGATGAGGTTCCAGCCATGTCATTCAGGCGCAGAATCCAGGCCAGAGCGGTTCAGCTGTTGCTCGGCCGAATTGCGAGCCGCGTGCACAAGGATCTGCGCTTCACCGACATCCCGAAGCGCACGGAACCCATCCGGGTGGAGACCGGCGCCGGACCGGTGACGTGCACCGTCTACCGCCCGCCGGCCGCCACCGCAGCCCCTGCCCCCGTGTACGTCAACTTCCACGGCGGCGGGTTCGTGATCGCCCGCCCTCAGCAGGACGACCACATCTGCCGCTACATCGCCGCCACGGCCGGCTGCGTGGTGATCAACGTGGACTACGCCGTCGCCCCGCAGCGGCCGTACCCCGTACCCGTCACCCAGGCGTACGACGTCACCGCCTGGGTGGCCGAGAACGGCACTGCCAACAACTGGGACGGTTCGCGACTCGCCGTAGGCGGACACAGCGCCGGTGGCAACCTGACCGCCGCGGTCTGCCGCACCGCTCGGGACCGCGGCACCTTCACGCCCCGCCTCCAGATCATCGACGTCGCACCGCTCGACCAACTCGCCGACCCGGCCAGCAAGCAGTCACCCATCGTCAAGCCCCTGCTCACCCCTCAGCTCATGCGGGTCTTCACCGCCGCCTACGTCCCTGATCCCGCCGACCTCACCCATCCGCTGGTGTCGCCCGGACTTGCAGACGACCTCGCCGGGCTGCCGCCCGCCCTGGTCATCACCGCGGAGAACGACCGCCTGCGCGACGAGGGCGATGCATACGCCAAGGCCCTGGAAGCTGCCGGCGTTCCGGTCACCCACCGTTGCTTCGAGGGTGTCGACCACTACTTCACCCACACCGGCCCGGTACCGGCTGGGAAGGAAGCCATCGATCTAATGGCGACCACCCTGCGCTCGGCACTCACCGCCTGACCGCTGACAGGGGCCGACAGCCCTTGTGGCAACACGCTGCCTTTGTGACACCTATCGTGCTTCGGCTCACCTCATCAGCGAGATCACGATCTACAGCTGGAGTACTGGCTGTCTTCCCCCACCAGGACTTCCACTGGTTTCCGCTGCAGAACATCGCTCTGGTAACCGTCCCGTCGGGTTCTTCCTCGGCTGGGTGGGCAGTCTGCTCAGCCGTCGGTCCGACGCCGATCAGGACCGCTACGTCGAGACGCAGACCGCACTGCTGATCGGTGGGAAGCCGCTCGACTCGCCGTGAGGTTCCCGTGCCGTGGCAAGACACGGACATCGCGTGGTGCACGTCGGAGCAGCAGCTCACTGGGCCTGGCGTCGCCGGGAAGTTCGGGAGCGAGGCCTCCTGCCTGATGGCCTTGGTGAGGCCGTCACGCAGGAGCGGCACACGATCTCGGTGTCGGCCCCCCGTGGCGGCGTCAGGGGTGGGACAGCAGGTCGATCTCGCTGAGCGACTCGGTGAGCCGTGAGCACCAGCGGATGACGTTGATCCTGTCGCTGGGCGGCGCCGGCGCGGTGATCTCCGTGGCCGGTCGGGGTGACGTGTGGTGCCAGATCTCGAGTGAGCGGGCGTTGATGACGTGAGCCGCAGGGTGCATCAGGGGTCGCTCGCGGCGTTCGAGCACCATGCTGGGAAACCGTGCCGGGCCAGCAGTAGTGCGAGGGTGCTTCCCGTCGGGCCCGCGCCCGCGATCACGACCGGTGCGGTGCGCATGGCCTACAGAGTCTTCCAGGTGATCGCCCGCCTATTGGCCCGTGGTGTGATGCCGGGCGGGGTGCCCGCGCCGGGCCGGAGCAGCTCGGCCGGGTCGTCGCCGCGGCGCAGCCGCTCGAGCATGTACTCCGGGTCGTACGCGGGCCTGTGGGCGCCGACTTCCTTGGCGGCTTCCATGAGCGGTCCTTGAAGGAGCCAAGGTCGGTGAATTCGACCCTCTCGCAGAGGGCTAGCGCGGTCGGCCATGCGAGTGAGTAATTCGCTGAGCGGTTTTTCGGAATGATTAGCGAGGTAGCTTGGTGGCGACGTTGTCCTAGACGAGGCAGGAAACCATGCGCGCACGTAGAGTCTTCGCCATCTTGATCGCCACCCCGGTCCTGCTTGCCGCGATCGGAGTGGCTGGTGGATCCGCGGTCGCTATGCAAAAACCCGCCTCCGAAGGGTCAATTTCTCGGCCCAAGCCGACCGATGAAGTTGAAAGCAGGCACGGCGAGGTCAAAAGATCTGCCGATGAAGAACCTGAACCGGAAGAAGGCCTACTCGGCACTGTCGGAGGTGAACTCCTCGATCGCGTTTCTTCCAGATGGGCGTAAGGGCTCTTAACGCGATCATGATCGTGTTAAGAGCTCTAGGCAACAAACTGGTGGAGGCTTGTTCGGCGAGAAGCGAGGCAGTATCAAGAAGGCTGGCCCGCCGGTGCACGACGACTTCGTCTGCCGTGGCTTCACCGCTTACGACCCGAACCATGAACCATTTGTGACTCACCGGTATCACCGAATGCGCCACTCGTGAAGGCAAGTTGCACTTCTGCGCGATCAAGGACTTCTTCAGCAAGAGGATCGTCGGTTACTCGATCGACACGCAGATGAAGTCCCTGCTGACCGTCGCGGACACGTCGCTGGGTGCGTTCCACCGGTTACGGGACAACCTCTGGCGCAGCGGAGGCCGCCGAACCGGCAGGCTGACTTCCCGCAACGCAGCGAGATGAAGTCATCAGCCTCCTCACCGAGGGAAAACGGCTCGCCCAAGAATGGGTGGGGTACCGATTCTTAACGCGGTTGGTGTGTCGGCTGGGCATGGGTGGGGTGATCTCAGCGGATGATCCGAAGTGGATCGAGCCGTCCTCCGGGCTGACCGAGGTGCAGTTCGCCGGGCTGGTGGCCACGTACTGGCGCACGAACCACACGTTGCGGCAGGTGGCGCCGCTGTTCGGGGTCTCGAAGTCTGCGGCCGACCGCATGCTCGATCACCTCGCCCCGCTGCCGGCCCTCTCGCTGGCCCGGCGGCCGCGCAAGGACACCGTCTGCATCGTCGACGGCACCCTGGTTCCCACCCGGGACCGGAGCATCGCCGCCTCCGGCAAGGACTATCGCTACTCGACCAACCTGCAGGTCGTGATCGACGCCAACAGCCGCCTGGTCGTGGCGATAGGCCTGCCGCTGCCCGGCAGCCGGGCGACTGCCGAGCCTTCACCGAGTCCGGTGTCGACCGGGCCTGCCGCAGACCCCCGACCATCGCCGACGGCGGCTACCAGGGCACCGGTCTGCTCATCCCGCACCGCGAACGACGCGGTCAGACGCACCTCAGCCCGCAGCAGGAGGCGGAGAATGCCGTCCACCGACGGGCGCGAGCCCGGGTGGAACACGCCCTGTCCCGGTCGAAGAACGGGAAGATCCTGCGGGACTGCCGGCTCAAGGGCAACGGCGTTCACCTGGTGACCCACACCACGAGTGCGTGCGGCAGGTCGAGTGCGCAAGGATAGGTCACCAACGAGGCCCCTTGACTGGCGAGTTGAGACGTTCGACATCTCGCTCAACAGTCCGAGGACCTCGTCTGTTGCACCTCGCTGTCCGTCACCCGGTCAGACGACCACTCTGAAGAGCCCAATCGCCATCCTCGTAGGCCCTTTACCGACGATCAAGACCGGCCCGCACCGGGTAATGGAGGGCGATCAAAATTGGTGCGGGTATCTCCCCCGTGGCAGTGGGGCGTGGTTCACTCGCTTCGCGGGCGCGTGTCAGGCACCACGTGACGGGGGGAACCGATGTGGCGTCGGGTGTGGTGGGCGATCTCGATCATTGCCGGAGTCACCGCTGTCGGCTTCTGGACAGTATCTCTCGCCAGTAAAAGCGACACCAGCCTTTCGCGACTTTCCTCCTTGATCACCGTTCTGTCATTCCCGGTGTCGGTCATCGGCCTTTTGATGCCCTTGGTATCGTCCCTTGCCGAGCGCCGATCTTCGGCAGTAAGACCCCGCTCTCCGGGATTCTTCGGAGTGCGCCCGCCGTACGGCCTCCTGTCCACTCACGTCCGTGGTCGGGAAGCCATGCTAAAGGGGCTCCTCGCATCGGCAAGAAGGCCGACCGCCGCATTCCATGTGCTGGCCGCCATGGGGGGATCGGGTAAGACAACGGTGGCTCTCGAACTCTGCAAGAGGGCGGAGGCGAGTGGTTTTCGCGCCTGGTGGATCGTGGCGTCGGACTCCCAGGAAATCATGACCGACATGCTCGAAGTGGCCGCTGAGTTGGGCGCTCCGGAGAGTGCGCTGGATGATGCGAGGGAAGGCCGGAGAATCCCTTCGGACCTGGTGTGGTCCTACCTCCAGGCGAGTCGCAAATGGGTGCTCGTCATCGACAACGCCGACGCTCCTGAACTGCTCGGCCGAGACCAACGGTCAGTGGCGGAAGGTACCGGCTGGGTACGTCCCTCGAACAGCGGCCTCACCGTGGTGACAAGTCGCCGTACGGACGAAGAGGTCTGGGGAGCCTCCTCCCGCGTCCATGCGCTGAGTGTGCTCAATGACGTCGACGGCGCTCAGGTTCTTCTCGACCTGGCGCCGACTGCTGGAAGCGTCACCGATGCGCAAGGCTTGTCCGCGCGACTCGGGGGTATGCCGCTGGCCCTTCATCTGGCCGGGCATCACATCAGCGATCCGCTTACCGGTGTTCATACTTTCTCGGCGTATACGAGGGAACTGGAGCGCCGATTTGCGGTGCTCCTCGCCGAGCCCGGCACACGCCCACACGAGGCCGATCGCAAACGGGCGGTGACAACGACCTGGGACATATCCCTGGACGATCTGAACACGCGCGGATATCGCCATGTGCACGGCGTATTACAAGTGATCTCCTGCTTCGCTCCGGCGACCCCCATTCCCTTGGCGTTGCTCACCGAGGACATCATCTCGGACCAGGTCCAACTCGCGGACGACGCGACCAGGAGAGAGGTGCTCGACGAAAGCATTCGAGGATTACGCTCGGTGGGACTGATCGACCTTGACTCCCTCCCCGCAACCGGCGAGGAGAGAATGAGGACTTTGCTCATACACCCCTTGGTGGCAGAGACGACACTTCGCAAGATGTCGGTAGCCGAATTGCAGGTTGTTCTGGCCCGCGCCGCGCAGTCCACGGCGGCACTGATCGGAGGACTCCAGCCACAGGAACCGGAGACCTGGCCGCTGTGGCGGGCCATGGCCCCGCATCTGGGCACGCTTCTCGATCAGGCGGCCGAGAACGAGATACGTGCCACCCTGATCGACTCGGTGAACCAACTGGCCTGGGCTCTGTGTGAAAGCGGCGACTACTCCATTGCCGAGGATGTCCTACGGCGTGCCATTGCCGTGGGAGACGAACTCGGATCACTCCACCCCGACGTCCTTGCTGCGCACCACTGCCTCGGCGGTGTTCTCCGTGAGATGCAGCGCCCGGAGGAAGCCTTCGTTGAATATCGTGAGGCATTGGCAGGCAGGGAGAGCGTGTACGGTCTCGAACACATGGAAACTCTGGCCACCCGGGGGAATCTCGCAGGGTCCCTGTGGGATCTCGGAAGGCTGGAAGAAGCAGAGCAGGAATACAGAGCCGTACTGACGGCTCGCCAGCGCGTTCTGGGCGCAGGCCATGAAGCGACCATGGTGACCCGTCACAACCTGGCGGGAGTCTTACGTAGTCGTGGTCAACTTGAGGACGCAGCACATGAGTTCAACATCGCACTGCGTGCGGAGGTCGACAGCCTGGGTGCCGATCACCCGGTCACCCTGTCGACCCGCCACAACATCGCCCGGGTGTTGGCGGAGAAGGGTGAACACCAGGCCGCTGAAGGCGCATATCGCGAGGTCCTGGTCGACCGAGCCCGAGTGCTTGGTGCCCTGCACCCGGCGACATTACAAACTCGCGAGAGCCTTGCCCAACTCCTCGCGGCGACCGGCAGAACAGAAGAAGCCCTGACCGAGTATTCGGTTCTTCTGTCCGGTCAGACGTCCGTTCTGGGTTCCTTGCATTCGGACACCCGGCGTACGAGGCAGGCCATTCGAGACTTGACCGGGCGACGGTACCTGTTCCAACGGGTCCAGCGCCGATGACTCGGCGGAGCATTGTTGCCAGCCTGAGGATGGGGCGGGCCAACATCCGACGCGGCTTACGGCACATCCAGTACCGCAGCCACCTCATAGACGGCTGCCTTGCCGAGACTGGCCTGACCATCAGGCCCGCCTGAGCAGTTACACGACACCACCCGTTCAACCTCAGTAATGGCCCTACGGCAGGCTGCCGATCTCCCCGAGACCGTCAGTGCTCTGCGGGTCTGTGACGTGGTGCTCTGGATGTATCACCGTGCAGATCATCAACGGGTTGGCTGTAGCGGGGCGTGACGCCCATTGCCCGCGGACCGGATGCCGCACACATGGCAGACCGAGGCGAAACTCCGCGTCACTTACAGAGAGTGCTGGGCGTATGGACGCTCCTGCGACGAGGGACACCCTGCCTCACCGGCGCTGTACCAAAGTGCCGACCATGTCTCTGATTCCGGACCTCCAGTCGGTGAACCTAGTTGGCATCAGCGCAGGTCACGGGCGTTGCCTGATGCCAACTACCGATCCTGGTCACAGCGGGGAGACGTACAAGAGCCTGCCGGTCCGGGGCGGCCGCTCCCACCCCCGCGGCGCAACCTGCTCGGCGTCACGGTGTTCGACGCAGCCGGCCGCCGGTTCCGTCAGCTGCCCGCCACGGCCGAGGCGTTGCTCTGAAGCCGACGCCTCACAACCGGGTCCGGTTGCCGAACCTGCTTGTGCCTGGGGCAGGTCAGGCGGGCAGGGTGCGGATGGCCGCGATGTCGAACTGGAGGCGGACCTTCTCGCTCACCATGGCGCCGCCCTCCGCCAGCTTCTGGCTGTACGTCAGGCCCCATTCGGAACGGTTGATGGTGGTCGTGCCGTCGAAGCCCACCCGCTCGTCCCCGAACGCGTCGATGACGTGCCCGATGTAGGTGAGCTCCAGGTCGACGGGACGGGTGGTGTTCTTGATGGTGAGGTCCCCGGTCATGCGATAGACGTCGCTGTCCACGAGCTGCACCGTCGTACTGACGAAGCGCATCCGCGGATGGTTCGCCGCGTCCAGGAAGTCTCGGCCGATCAGGTGCGCGTCGCGCTGTTCCACGCCGGTGTCGACGGACGCGGTGGACATGACGATCTCCGCCCGTGAGCGGGAGGGATCGCGGCCGTCGAAGTAGAGCCGGCTCTGGTACTGGGTGAAAGCCCCGCGCACGGTCGTCACCAGGGCATGGCGGACGGAGAAGCCGATACGGCTGTGTGCCGGGTCGATCAGCCACTCTCCGGTCAGCGCCGCGAGCGCGGGGTCCGGACGGTTCGCCGTGGGGGCGAACGCCGGTGGTTCGAGGGGGCGTTGCGGGGCGGTGGGGGGAGCCGGGCGGCGCTGAGACGCAGCACGGGTGAACAGGTTCATGATTCACGTACTTACGTCATGACAAGAACAGCCGCAAGCCACCTTCAAGACCCGCGCACACGGTCGTCACCAATTCCCCGATCCATGGCCGGATCCCGCCGCCCGGCTGACTTTGCCGACTCTTTACAACCCGGCCTTCCGCTGTCTCGTCTCTCCGCTCGATCAGTCACACAGTCCGCCGGTCGACCACCGGGCGGACCGACGAAAGAGAGCGACTTATGCGCCGAACCGGCCTCAGTGCCATGGCACTTGCGTGCACCGCCGTGCTGGCGGGCGCGCTGCCCGCGTTCGCCGACGGAGCGAAGACGGCCCCGAGCCCCGTCCCCAGCGCCACCCAGGCACCCACCTCGCCCCCCAGCACCAGGCCCAGCGCCTCCACCGCTCCGAGTGCCGTGCCGAGCGCGGCCCCGAGCCGGGTGCCGTCCTCGCGCCAGGTGCCCGTCGTGCCGAGCGGTGCGCCGAACACCGGTGTGGTGCCGCCCGCTTCGGACTCCTCGGACACGGGCGCCCTGATCGGCGGGGGCGCCGCCGCGGCCGTCGTCCTCGGTGGCGGAGCCGTCTTCCTCGTACGCCGCCGGCAGGCGAACGGGGCATGAGCCCGCGCTCCGGGCGCGCCCTCGCCGCCATGGCTCTGGCCGCCCTGCTCGTCGCCTGCGGCGGCCCGGGTGCCACGACGGGGAGCTCTGCGGGCAACACCCCTGCGAGCACGCCGTCCTCCTCGCCGCCCCCCGCCAAGTCGGTGTCCGCGGTGGGGCGATCGGTCCCGGTCGGGCTCCGGATACCGGCCATCGGGGTCGACACCCCGGTGATGAGGCTGGGCCTGGCCGCGGACGGCAGCGTGCAGGTGCCGCCGATCGCGGCGCACGACCGGGCGGGCTGGTACGAACACTCGCCGACGCCGGGCCAGAGGGGACCGTCGGTGATCCTCGGCCATGTCACGGTCGGCGCCTACGGGGACGGAGTCTTCCGGCGCCTGGGGGAGCTGCACCGGGGCGAGAAGATCGTGACGCGCCTGGAGAACGGCACGGCTGCGGTGTTCGCCGTGACCGACGTCCGCACGGTGGCCAAGGCCCACTTCCCGTCGAACGAGGTCTACGGGAACGTGAACCGGCCGGAGTTGCGGCTCATCACCTGCGGCGGCAAACGGACCGGTGACGGCTACCTCGACAACGTGATCGTCTTCGCGGTGCTGAGCTCCGCCGGTCCCTGACCCGAGCACTCGGAATCCGGGCCGGCGGAACGTACGCCGTCGGCCCGGGCTCTTCCTCCACAAGCGCCCCCCACGAGTGCCCCACGACCCTGGAGAACGTTGAAACGGTCCCGCGAGAAGGCCGCGTCCGAGCTGTTCGCCGCCCTCTATCCGCGTCTCGCCGGCTGGTGCCGCCGGCTGGTCGACGACGACGAGACGGCCCACGAGATCGCCTCGGAGGCCTTCACCCGGCTCTGGGCCCGCTGGACGTCCGTCGCGGAGCCCCGCGGCTTCCTCTACGTCACCGCGGCCAACCTCGTCCGGGACCACTGGCGCAAGCTGGAGCGCGAACGCAGAGCCGTGCGCCGGGCGACCACGGAGGCCGCGGTGACCCCGCATCCCGAACAGACGGACCCCTCGGTACGGCTGCTCGTGCAGTCCCTCCCGGAACGACTGCGCGTGCCGATCCTGCTGCACTACTACGCTGACATGCCGATCCGGGAGGTGTCCGTGCTGACCGGACGCAAGGAAGGAACCGTCAAGGCCGACCTCCACACGGCCCGCGAACTGCTCCGCGCCCACCTGAGGAGAAGCCTTGATCACACACTCTGACGAGGGCCCGGACCGCGACCCCGACGACCCGCTCACCGTCCTCCTGCGACCCCCGGCCGAATACCTCGGCGCGCCCCCCGGCCGCTACGAGGAGATCCGCCGTGGCGCCTCCCGCCGCCGTCTCCTGCGCGCGGCCGCCGGAGCGGCCCTGACCTGCGGTGTCGCCGCACTCGTCGTCCTACCCCTGCATCTGACCGCATCCGACGGCCCGGCCTCCCCGGTGGTCCCTCTCGCCCCGCCGCCCGCGAGCAGCCCCTCGACGCTGCCGCCGTCGACCAGGGCGCCCGGCCCGGTCACCCCCACTCCCAGCGCCAGTCCCTCCATGGTCCCGAACCGTCCGTCGGCCCCGCGCACCGCCGAACCGTCGGCAAGGTCCGTGCCTACGGTCGCCCAGTCGGCCCGTACCGGAAGGGCAATCCCCTCCAGCAGGTGAACGACAACAGTTTTGAACACGTTCAATAAGGGGCGTACGCTGCCGCCATGAGCGACAGAGCCGCCCTGCTGAAGGGCATCCGCGCCTGGCTGGCCTTCTTCGTCGTCTGCCTGGTGCTCAGCGGCGCCACGGCCTTCCCCCTGGTCCACGAACTGCGCTGGACCGAGGACCTGCTCGGGCACCTCCCCGCTCCGGACGCCCTCATGGACTGGATCGAGCGCGTCCGGCGCGGACTCGACACCGCCGACGCCGACTACCCCTTCCTGCTCTACGGCACGGACTGGCTCGCCTTCGCCCACCTCGTCATCGCCGTCGCCTTCTACGGCCCCTACCGCGATCCGGTCCGCAACATCTGGGTCGTCGAGTTCGCGATGATCGCCTGCGCCGGGATCATCCCGCTCGCCCTGATCTGCGGGCCGCTTCGGGGAATCCCCTTCTGGTGGTCGGTGATCGACATGTCGTTCGGAGTCTTCGGGGTCGTTCCGCTGTACGTCGTACGGAAGAAGATCAAGCGGCTGGAGGGGCTGGGCCAGGGGCTGGTCGAGGGGGTGGGTCAGCGGTTGAAGGCCGGGTAGGCGAAACGTTCGGCGGTCGCCTGGCCGTCGCCCTTGGCGTCGGTCGAGGTGACCGAGTAGACCAGGGTGCGGGAGAGGTCGGGAGTGGCGGCGATCACCGTGGCATAGCCGGGCCGCGAGCCGGTCTTGCCCCAGATCACCTTGCCGTTCAGCTCGAACCGCTCCAGCGCCGCCGCGTACCGCGCGCCGGGCACGTCGGGAAGCGTGAACATCTCCCTCAGCTGCGGCTCGGGCACGACCCTGCCACGGAACAGCCCCACCAGCAGTCGCTGCAGATCGGCCGTGGTGGAGATCAGATCGCCCGCCGCCCGGCGGTCGGACATGTTCCAGTCGGTCACGTCCACCAGCCTGCCGTCGATCCAGTCGTACCCGCGGTTGTGCGGACCGTGGATGCGGGGGTCGGCGCCGACGGGGAACGAGCTGTCCCGCATGCCGAGCGGCCGGAAGATCCGTACCTCGGCCTGGTGCGCGTACGAGTCGCCCGTCACCTTCTCGATGAGCAGGCCGAGGACCGTGTAGTGGATGTTGTCGTAGTCCTGCCGGGTGCCGGGCGCGTACGCCGGGCCCTTGGCGACGGAGGCCGCCACGACCTGCCGCGGGGTCAGCGTCTCGAAACGGTGCGGGTACCCGTCCTCGACCGTGTCACCGAGGGAGGCCCCCGACCGCAGGCCGCTGGTGTAGTTCAGCAACTCCCGTACGGTGACGGGCTCGAACTCCTCGGTGAGGAGGCCGGGCAAATACTGCTGCACGGTGCCGTCCAGGTCGATACGGCCCTCCGCGGCCAGCTGCAGCACGATCGCCGCGGTGACCACCTTCGTCACGGAACCGGCCCGGAAGCGTCCGTTCTCCAGCGCCGGAGCCCCGGTCCGCACGTCGCGTACTCCGGCCGTACCCTGCCACGTCCCGTTGCCGCCGACGCGGATGGCTGCGGAGGTCGCGTCCGAGTCGGGGAGCCCCGCCATGGCGGCACGCAGGGCGTCGGTGTCGGGCCCGGTGACGGCGGGGGTGGACACGGAGGCGGTCGCGGGGGCGGCGAACGCGGGCGCGGCCAGCGGGCCGGCGGCCAGGGCGAGGACGAGGGAAGCGGCGAGGATCGTCGAGGTGCGGGCACGCATCGGCTGCTCCTGAGGACTCGGTGGCAGGGGTCGTAGATCATCCTCGGGGTGGGGGAGGCGGTGCGGATCGTCGGTGAGGAGGGCATGGCCCCCTGACCGGTCCCGGAGCAAGTCCCTTACGGTGTGCGGACGTTGTGGGGGATCGCCCCTACGGGCACCGGCCGTCGCCGATCGTCGGCCGCGGCTCGGCGAAAAAGTGTTATCCCGCCCGTCTCCACCGCGTCTCCCCTCGCGTCCCCCATTCCCCCCACACCCGGGAGCCCCCACATGCCCCGCCCGCACCCGGCGCCCACTGTGACCCCCGACATAGCCACCACCCCCGGTATGGCTGAGAAGGTGCGGTCGAACGGCATATGACCCGGGAGAGGACGCACGTGGACGAGAGGGCCGGGCATCAGTGGCGCTCCACCATCGCGGCTGCACAGGCCGGTGACCGGCAGGCACTGGACGACCTCGTCGCGGGGTGGCTGCCGCTGGTCTACAACGTCGTCGGCCGTGCCCTGAACGGCCATGCCGACGTGGACGACGTCGTCCAGGAGACCATGCTGCGCGCCGTCGACAACCTCGGCTCGCTGCGCGACCCGGACAGCTTCCGGTCCTGGCTGATCGCGATCGCCATGCGGCAGATACGGGACCGGGCGCGCCGCAGGTCCCCTCAGCAGCTGGACGAGAGCGCCGCCCAGGAGGCCACCGACTTCGCCGAGCTCACCGTGCTGCGGCTGCAGTTGGAGGGGCAGCGGCGCGAGGTCGCGGAGGCGGTGCGCTGGCTGGACGACGAGGACCGGCAGCTGCTGTCGCTGTGGTGGCTGGAGGTCGCGGGCGAGCTGACCCGGCGCGAGCTGGCCGCGGCCGTCGGCATCAGCCGACAGCACGCCGCCGTACGCGTCCAGCGGATGAAGGAGCGCCTGGAGACCTCGCGCGGCATCGTGCGCGCACTGGACGGGGCGTGCCCGGAACTGCGGGAGCTGACCGGCCGCTGGGACGGGCGGCCCGACTCGGTCTGGCGCAAGCGGCTGGCCCGGCACATCAGGGGCTGCGCCTACTGCGGCGACGCGCGCGAGTCCGTCGTACCGGCGGAGAGGCTCCTGGTCGGGATCGCGCTCGTACCGGTCCCGGTCGGCTTCACGCTCTCGCTGGCCCTCGGGGGCAAGACGGCCGTGGCCGCCGGCTCCGTCGGCTGGTCCGCCAAGGTGCTCGGCGTCCTGACCAAGCCCGCCGTCGCCGTCGCGGCGAGCGCGACCATCGTCGCGGGCGGCGCTTATGTCGTCACACACACTCCGCACCCCCCGCCCGCGCGCGCGTCCAGCACCCCCACGGCGTCGAGCACCCACCGCCCGCCGCCCCCCTCCGCTTCGCCCAGGCCCTCCCCGTCCCCGTCCGTGTCTCCGTCCCCGTCCCCATCGGTGACGAAGCAGAAGACCGAGCTCTACGGCAGCGTCGTCGACGCCGTCGACAAGGCGCCCGCCCCGGACAAACCGCCCGCCGCCCTCCCGCACCGGCCCGCGTCCGGCATCACCAGCACCGGCGGTGCGCACGCCATGATGACCCACCGCGGCGACGGCGTGACGCTCACCGGCCAGGGCTATGTCCTGGTCGTCTGGCAGCTCGAACCGCAGTACCGGCCCGGCAACCTGGTCCCGCCGACCTGGACCGGCCTGAAAGGCAGGCTCTTCCATGTGGCCTCGGGCGGCGGCCGCCGTATGGACGACCGCGTCAGCAGCACCGACCCGACGGCCACCGGCATGGGCAGCAAGGCGACCGGCTTCGACGTCCTGCCGCCCGGCACCCAGCAGATGTGGCAGAACGAGTACTTCTACGTCGACGGCCGCGTCACCCTCACCCTGAACGAACGCGGCGCCGACTACAACCTGTTCGTCTCCCCGACCACCTGGGACGCGGTGGAGAACGACGTCACGACGGGCCCGGGCCGGGACGCAATCCGCTACGGCCTGGTCCGCGACACCGGCAAGGACGACACCCCGGTCCCGCAGTACGTCACCCGCGCGACCCCTTCCGACCCGGCGACGGTGGCCCAGCGCTCACGGGTGTAGCCGCTCAGCCGCCGCCCCGGAGGGCGCACAGGACGTCGACGCGGTTGGTCGTGATCGAGTCGACCCCGAGAGCGATGAGACGGCGCATCGAACGGCGGGTGTCCGGCGTCCAGACGGACAGCAGGTACCCGTCGTGGTGGACGCGGGCGGCCAGGTCGCGGTCCACCAGCGAGAAGCGGTAGTTGAGCCAGCGCGGCTTCACCGCATCGAGCAGCGCGGGGCGCGGCGGTGCCAGGCTGGTGCAGGTCAGGGCGATCTCGGCGGAGGTGTCGGCGGCGCGGACGGCGAGCATCGCGGCGGCGTCGGCGCAGTAGTAGACACGGTCCGCCGCCCCGACCTCCCGTACGGCGTCCACGATGCGGCGCGCCTCCCGGACGTCGCGCGTCCCGGGCAGGTCCAGCATCAGCCGGGTGCCGTCGACGGCGGCCAGCGCCTCCGCCAGCGTCGGCACCCCGCCGTCCGTGAGACCGCGCACCTCGGCCGCGGACAGCGAGCGGAGCGGCCGCTCGTGCTCCCACAGCCGTTTCAGCGTCTCGTCGTGCAGCAGCACGGGGACGCCGTCCTTGGTCAGCCGTACGTCGATCTCGACCGCGTCCGCGCCCTGTCGGAGCGCGGAACGCAGCGAGTCGATCGTGTTCTCGCGGACGCGGTAGGGGTCGCCGCGATGGGCCACGGCGGTCACGTTCTGCATGGCCCCATTGTGGAGGTCGTCCTTCTGGAGGGCGTCAGGGGGCGAGCCACGCCGAGGTGTAGGAGTCGATCTCGTCCCTGATCCCGGCCTTGCCGGCCTCGTCCAGGAAGGAGGCGTCGACGGCGCTCTTGGCCAGCGCGGCCAGCCCCTGTGCGTCGAGGTTCAACAGGCGCGCGGCGACGGCGTACTCGTTGTTGAGGTCGGTGCCGAACATCGGCGGATCGTCGGAGTTGATCGTGACGACGATCCCGGCCTTCACGAACTCCTTGATCGGGTGCTCGTCGAGGCTGCGGACCGCGCGCGTGGCGATGTTGGAGGTCGGGCAGACCTCCAGCGGGATCCGGTGCTCGGCGAGGTGCGCGAGGAGCTCGGGGTCCTGGAAGGAGTGGGTGCCGTGCCCGATGCGCTCGGCCCGCAGATGGGTGAGCGCGTCCCACACCGTCTGAGGGCCGGTGGTCTCGCCGGCGTGCGGCACGGAGCGCAGCCCCGCCGCGATCGCCCGGTCGAAATACGGCTTGAACTGCGGCCGCTCCACCCCGATCTCGGGCCCGCCGAGCCCGAACGACACCAGTCCCTCCGGCCGCAGCCGGTCGTCGGTGGCGAGCCGCGTCGTCTCCTCGGCGGCCTCGAGGCCCGCCTCGCCGGGAATGTCGAAGCACCAGCGCAGCACCGTCCCGAACTCGGCCTCCGCCGCCTTCCGCGCGTCCTCGATGGCGTCCATGAAGGCCCGCTCGTCGATGTTGCGGCGGGTCGAGGACCACGGGGTGATGGTCAGCTCGGCGTAGCGCACCTGCTGCCGGGCCAGATCCCGGGCCACCTCGTACGTCAGCAGCCGTACGTCCTCCGGGGTGCGGATGAGGTCCACGACGGACAGGTACACGTCGATGAAGTGCGCGAAGTCCGTGAAGGTGAAGTAGTCGACCAGGGCCTCGGGGTCGGTGGGCACCTTGGAGTCGGGGTGCCGGGCGGCGAGCTCCGCGACGATCCGGGGGGAGGCGGAGCCGACGTGGTGCACATGCAGTTCGGCCTTGGGCAGTCCGGCGATGAAGGCGTGCAGGTCACGCGGCGCGGCGGCGAAAGCGCCCAGGTGCTGGGTCAAGGGTTCCTCCCCGGAACGGCGCCCCGGGCGGCTGGGCCGGGCGGGACGCGGGTGATCGGCTGATCGGTGGGTCGGGATCATCGTAGGCCGGGCGGCAAAGCCGCCGGGACAAGGCTTTACGATGGCGTGACGATCGAACGAGGGGGACGGGGACGTGGGGGACCAGACACAGCCGCGCGGGGGCGCAGGAGCGGAACACGACCCGTGGGCGCCGCCGGAGCGCAAGACGTCGCTGGAGAAGGGCGGGCAGCAGCCCGCACCCGAGCAGCCCCCGGTGCAGCCGCCTCAGGTACATGACCAGGCCACGGTGACGTCCGTGCCGTCCGACGGCTTCGCCCCGCCCGCATTCGGCGCCCCCGGCTACGCCCCGCCCGGCGCGCCCCCCGCCCCCGACGGCTGGTCCGAGTCCGCCGTACCGCCCCCGCCGATAGCGCCCACCGGCCCCGGCATCGGCCCGCAGGGCCCGGGGGCACCCGGCGGATACGGCTACCCCGCCTACCCGCAGGGCTACGGCTGGCCCGGTATGCAGCCGTACCCGCAGAACGGCATGGGCACCGCGGCGCTGGTGCTGGGCATCCTGTCCTGCTGCATGTTCTGCATCTACGGCATCGTCTCCGTCGTCCTCGGTGTCCTCGCGGTGGTCTTCGGTATCAAGGGGAAGCAGCGGGCGGACCGTGGCGAGGCCAACAACCGCGGTCAGGCCCAGGCGGGCTTCATCACGGGCATCGTCGGCATCGTCCTCGGCATCGCCACGATCGCCCTGCTGGTCTTCGCGATCGTGGCAACCGTGCACGACGAGAGGAACAACGACAACGTCGACGACGGCCCCTCCTACAACTCCGCCCCCAGGGTGGCGGCACCGCTGGTGGCCGGCGGCTGACGCCGGCCGCGCGGCCCGCGCCGCACGGGCGGGCCGCTCACTCCTCCCGCAACCGCTCCCGCGCCGCCATCAGCGCGAACCCCAATAGATTCGGCCCGCGCCACCGCTCCGGATCGGCCGCGGCCTCGTCGTCCGCCGCAAGGCCGATGCCCCACACCCGGTCCACGGGGCTCGCCTCGACGAGCACCCGGTCCCCGGTGTTCACCAGGAACTCCCGCAGATCCGCGTGGGCGGCGAACTTGTGGACGCTGCCGTCCACCACGATCCCGAAGCGCTCGCGCTCCCATATCTCCTCGTCGAAGCCGCGCACGAGCCGCCCCGCCTTCTTGGCCTGCGAGGGGTGCCCGGCCGCGAGAATCCGGCGCTCGGCCTCCGCGTCGGAGAACAGCCGTGCCTTGGCGGCCATCATCCAGTGCTCCGCCGTCCCGTACGTCACCCCGTCGACCGTGAACGGCGACGGCCACCACTGACTCAGACAGCTCTGCCCCACCCTGCCGTCAGCCCGCGCGCGGTGCCCCCAGAAATGCAGGTACTTCACCTTCTCGCCCTCGCGGACCGCCTTGACCAGTGCTTCCCGCGAGTCGATCCGCCCCGTGATCCTTTCCATGCATGCGAGTCTCGCAGCCACCACTGACACTCCGTCCCCCCTTTTCGGGGCTCACTCGACACCTGGTCGACAGATTCCGTCGCGTAACCGAAAGGCAACAACGGAATCCCTTGTAGGAGTGGCATAGCTCTGTCAGGATCGGCACTCAAATCGAGCTGGAGCTACGCCACCCGCCCCCGTGGAGCCGCGGGGCGACGGCGGAGGAGAGCGACATGCAGAACCCGGGCACCGCCACCCCGGAACGATTCCCCGCGCAGGACCGCCTCGCGGACGGCGCGCAGTTCATCGCGGGCCGCCTGACGAAGGGCACCTCCGGCCGTACGCACGCGGTCGTCGACCCGGCGACGGGCGAGGAGGTGTACACGTACGAACTGGCAGGCCCCGACGACGTCGACGCGGCCGTGGCCGCAGCGCGCGAGGCCTTCCCCGGCTGGGCCGCCGCCACCCCCGGCGAGCGCTCCGACGCACTGCACCGCTTCGCCGCCGTGCTCGCCGACCGCGCCGAGGAATTCGCCCGCGCGGAGAGCCTGCAGTGCGGCAAGCCGCTGAAGCTGACGCGCGAGTTCGACGTCCCGGGCACCATCGACAACACCGCCTTCTTCGCGGGCGCCGCCCGGCATCTGCAGGGGCAGTCCGCCGGCGAGTACTCCGGGGACCACACCTCGTACGTACGCCGTGAGCCCATTGGTGTCGTCGGGTCGATCGCGCCCTGGAACTACCCCCTCCAAATGGCCGCCTGGAAGATCCTTCCGGCGATCGCCGCGGGCAACACCATCGTGCTCAAGCCCGCCGAGCTGACCCCGCTCACCTCACTGCTGTTCGCGCAGGCCGCCACCGACGCAGGCATCCCGGACGGTGTCATCAACATCGTCACCGGTACCGGCAAGGAGGCCGGTGAGCATCTCGTCGGGCACCCCGACGTGGCCATGACCTCGTTCACCGGCTCCACCGCCGTCGGCAAGCGCGTGGCCGAGATCGCCACCGCCACCGTCAAGCGCCTCCACCTGGAGCTGGGCGGAAAGGCACCCTTCCTCGTCTTCGACGACGCCGACCTCGATGCAGCGGTGAACGGCGCGGTCGCGGGCGCGCTCATCAACACCGGGCAGGACTGCACGGCCGCCACGCGCGCGTATGTGCAACGCCCGCTCTACGAGGCGTTCGTCGAGCGGACCGCGGCCCTGATGGAGACCGTCCGGCTCGGCGACCCCTTCGCCGCCGGCACCGATCTCGGCCCGCTGATCTCGCACGTCCAGCGCGACCGCGTCGCCGGTTTCGTCGACCGGGCGCGCTCCTACGCGCGCGTGGTGACCGGTGGCGAGGCTCCCAAGGGGGAGCTCGAGAACGGCGCCTACTACCGGCCCACCCTGGTCGCGGACGCCGCCCAGGACAGCGAGATCGTCCAGTCGGAGATCTTCGGACCGGTTCTGGTGGTCCTGCCCTTCGACGGCGATGACGAGGGAATCAGGCTCGCCAACGACACCCCGTACGGCCTCGCCGCCTCCGCCTGGAGCCGCGACGTCTACCGGGCGAACCGCGCCACCCGCGAGATCAAGGCGGGCTGCGTGTGGATCAACGATCACATCCCGATCATCAGCGAGATGCCGCACGGCGGCTACCGGGCGTCCGGCTTCGGCAAGGACATGTCCGCGTACTCGTTCGAGGAGTACACGCAGATCAAGCACGTCATGTTCGACAATACGGCGGTGGCGAGGAAGGACTGGCACCGCACGATCTTCGGGGACCGCTAGCGACCACCGGCCGCCGACCACGGTCGGCTCGAACCCTCCCGAAAGGGCATCACGAGCATGGAGCAGTACGAGCCCGAGCGCCTGTCACCGGTCGTGGCGGCCGCGATGCGGCGCAGCATGCAGAGCGGCCGGGCGGCGATGACCCGCCGGTCCCTGATGCGCGCCTCCACCGGTGGCGCGCTCGCCCTCGGTGGCCTCGCGACGCTGAGCGGATGCGGCATCCCCGCGGCCGGCAAGACGCAGGGAGGCCAGTCCGCCGACGACCACTCGGCCAAGGAGAAGGAGATCAACTTCTCCAACTGGACCGAGTACATGGACGTGGACGACAGCGAGAAGCACCACCCGACGCTGGACGCGTTCCGCAAACGGACCGGGATCACGGTCAAGTACACCGAGGACATCAACGACAACGACGAGTTCTTCGGCAAGATCCAGCCGCAGCTCGCCGCGGGCCAGGACACCGGGCGCGACCTCATCGTCCTCACCGACTGGCTGGCCGCCCGGATGATCCGCCTGGGCTACGTCCAGAAACTGGACGCGTCCAACCTGCCGCACGCCTACGCCAACCTCTCGGAGCAGTTCCGCAGCCCCGACTGGGATCCGGGTCGCGCCTACTCGTACGTGTGGCAGGGCATCTCCACCGTCATCGCGTACAACAAGAAGGCGCTCGACGGCGTCGAGGTGAAGTCGATCTCCGATCTGCTCGACAACCCCAAGCTCAAGGGCCGGGTCGGCTTCCTGACCGAGATGCGCGACAGCGTCGGCATGACGATGCTCGACATGGGCAAGGACCCGGCGAAGTTCACCGACGACGACTACGACGCGGTGATCGCCCGCCTGCAGAAGGCCGTCGACAAGGGCCAGATCCGCCGCTTCACGGGCAACGACTACACGTCCGACCTCACCAAGGGCGACTTCGCCGCCTGTGTCGCCTGGGGCGGCGACGTCGTCCAGCTGCAGGCGGACAACCCGGACGTCGGCTATGTCATCCCCGACAGCGGCTACATGACGTCCACCGACAACCTGCTGATCCCCAACAAGGCACGCCACAAGACGAACGCCGAGCGGCTCATCGACTACTACTACGAGCCGGAGCCGGCCGCCGAGCTCGCCGCGTACATCAACTACGTGAGCCCGGTCGCGGGAGTGAAGCCGTACCTTGCCAAGATCGACAAGTCGGCGGCGAGCAACCCGTTGATCCTCCCCGACCAGGCCATGCAGGCGAAGTCCCATGCCTTCCGCTCGCTGAGCTCGAAGGAAGAGACGGCCTACCAGCAGAAGTTCGCGAAGCTCACAGGGGCGTGACGAAGATGACGACGACAGACAACAGCGGCGACGTCCGCCTCTCCGGGATCAGCAAGACCTACGGCGCCTTCACCGCCGTACACCCGCTCGACCTGACCGTGCCGCAGGGCTCCTTCTTCGCCCTGCTCGGCGCCTCCGGCTGCGGCAAGACGACCACCCTGCGCATGATCGCCGGACTGGAGGAGCCCAGCAGCGGCACCGTCCACCTCGGCGACCAGGAGGTCACCCACCTGCCGCCGTACAAGCGGCCGGTGAACACGGTCTTCCAGTCCTACGCCCTCTTCCCGCACCTCGACATCTTCGAGAACGTGGCCTTCGGTCTGCGCAGGCGCGGCATCAAGTCGGTGAAGAAGCAGGTCGAGGAGATGCTGGAGCTGGTCCAGCTCGGCGAGCAGGCGCGCAAGAAGCCGCACCAGCTCTCCGGCGGCCAGCAGCAGCGCGTGGCCGTGGCCCGCGCGCTGATCAACACGCCCAAGGTGCTCCTCCTCGACGAGCCGCTCGGCGCCCTCGACCTCAAGCTGCGCCGCCAGATGCAGCTGGAGCTCAAGCGCATCCAGACCGAGGTCGGCATCACCTTCATCCATGTCACGCACGACCAGGAGGAGGCCATGACCATGGCCGACACGGTCGCCGTGATGAACGCGGGCCGCGTCGAACAACTCGGCTCGCCCACCGACCTCTACGAGAACCCGCAGACGACGTTCGTCGCCAACTTCCTCGGCACCTCCAACCTGATCGAGGCCGAGGTCGACACGAAGAACGGCGACGACATCGTCCTCAAGGCGGGCGGCGGCAAGCTGGTGCTGCCCGAGGCGCGATGTTCCGCGCCCACGACCACCGGCGGCAAGGTCCTGGTGGGTGTCCGCCCCGAGAAGATCTCCCTCACCCACGCCGACGAGGCGGGCGAGATCGCCGAGGGCCGCAACCGCATCACCGGCAGGATCGCCGACTCCTCGTTCATCGGCGTCTCCACGCAGTACGTCATCGACAGCCCGGTCTGCCCGGAGTTCGAGGTCTACGCCCAGAACATCGACCGCGACGCCCGCCTGGTGCCCGGAGCCGAGGTCGTCCTGCACTGGAACCCGGCCCACACCTTCGGCCTCGACGCCGCCCAGGACATCGACGCGGGTGTCGCCGAGGTCGAGGAGGACGCCGCCTGATGGCCGCCGTCACCGAGGCGCCACCCCTGGCGCCCGCCCCCGAGACCAAGCCTCCGCGCAAACGCGGCCGCCTGGTGCCGTACTGGCTCCTGCTCCCCGGCATCCTCTGGCTGATCGTCTTCTTCGCGCTGCCGATGATCTACCAGGCCTCCACCTCCGTACAGACGGGCTCCCTGGAGGAGGGCTACAAGGTCACCTGGCACTTCGCCACCTACTGGGACGCGCTGTCCGAGTACTGGCCGCAGTTCCTGCGCTCGGTCGCGTACGCGGCCGCCGCGACCGTCCTGTGCCTGCTCCTTGGCTACCCGCTGGCGTATCTGATCGCCTTCCGCGCGGGCCGCTGGCGGAACCTGATCATGGTGCTGGTGATCGCGCCGTTCTTCACCAGCTTCCTGATCCGCACCCTCGCCTGGAAGACGATCCTCGCCGACAGCGGCCCGGTGGTGAGCACCCTCCACACGCTGCACGTCCTGGACGTCACCAACTGGCTCGGCTGGACCTCCGGCGACCGCGTCCTGGCCACCCCGCTCGCGGTGGTCTGCGGACTGACGTACAACTTCCTGCCGTTCATGATCCTGCCGCTCTACACCTCGCTGGAGCGCATCGACGGGCGGCTGCACGAGGCGGCCGGTGATCTGTACGCCAAGCCCTGGACCACCTTCCGCAAGGTCACCTTTCCGCTGTCGATGCCCGGTGTGGTCTCCGGGACGCTGCTGACCTTCATCCCGGCGGCCGGCGACTACGTCAACGCCGAACTCCTCGGCTCGACCGACACCCGCATGATCGGAAACGTCATCCAGACGCAGTTCCTGCGGATTCTGGACTATCCGACCGCAGCGGCCCTCTCCTTCATCCTCATGGCCGCGATTCTCCTCATGGTCACCATCTACATTCGCAAGTCCGGGACGGAGGATCTGGTTTAAATGTCCGTCCTCAACTGGCTCAAGCGGCATCTCGTCGTCATCGCGGGACTGCTGACACTCGGATATCTCCTGCTCCCGAACATCGTCGTCACGGTGTTCTCCTTCAACAAACCGAAGGGGCGCTTCAACTACCAGTGGCAGCAGTTCTCCACGGACGCGTGGAAGGACCCGTGCGGCGTCGCCGACATGTGCGGCTCGCTGTCGATCAGCCTCCAGATCGCCCTGTGGGCGACGATCGGCGCCACCGTTCTCGGCACGATGATCGCCTTCGCGCTGGTCCGCTACCGGTTCCGCGCGCGGTCCACCGTGAACTCGCTGATCTTCCTGCCGATGGCGATGCCCGAGGTCGTCATGGCGGCCTCGCTGCTCACCCTGTTCCTCAACCTGGGTGCCCAGCTGGGCTTCTGGACGATCCTGATCGCCCACATCATGTTCTGCCTCAGCTTCGTCGTCGTCGCGGTCAAGGCACGCGTGATGTCCATGGACCCGCGCCTGGAACAGGCCGCGCAGGACCTCTACGCCGGCCCCGCGCAGACCTTCCTCCGCGTCACCCTGCCCATTGCCGCTCCCGGAATCGCCGCCGGCGCGCTGCTGTCCTTCGCGCTCTCCTTCGACGATTTCATCATCACCAATTTCAATGCGGGCTCGACCGTCACCTTCCCCATGTTCGTCTGGGGTTCGGCACAGCGCGGAACGCCCGTCCAGATCAATGTCATCGGTACGGCGATGTTCCTCGTCGCCGTATTGTTGGTGCTTTCTTCGATGCTCATCGGAAATCGCCGCAACAAGCAAAAGGCGTAATCGCAGAAACCCTGTAGGGAGTTGAAATCATGGCCCCAAGCGCCATGAGCCGTGGCAACACCTGGACAAAGTCTCTCTCCGACGCACAGCCGGTCCCGTACTGGCTGGAAGACCCCGGCAAGCCCCACCCCGAGCCCGCGCTCACCGGCGCCGAGACCTGCGATCTGCTGGTCGTCGGCGGCGGCTACAGCGGACTGTGGACCGCGCTCATCGCCAAGGAGCGCGACCCCGGGCGGGATGTCGTCCTGCTGGAAGGCCGCGAGGCGGGCTGGGCCGCCTCGGGCCGCAACGGCGGCTTCTGTGCCGCCTCCCTCACCCACGGCCTGCCCAACGGCCTGGCCCGCTGGCCGGACGAGATCCACAAGCTCCAGGAACTGGGCGCCCGCAATCTCGACGAGATCGAGAAGGCGGTCGCCCGGCACTCCCTGGACTGCGACTTCGAACGCACCGGCGAGATCGACGTGGCGACCGAGACGTACCAGGCGTGGGAACTGCGCGACTGGTACGAGGAGATGGAGCGTGAGGGCCTCGCCGAGGGCGTCGAGTTCCTGGACGCCGAAGCGGTACGGGAACAAGTCGCCTCTCCGACATTCCAGGCCGGGCTCTGGGACCGCCGTGGCGTCGCCATGCTCAACCCGGCGAGGCTCGCCTGGGGCCTCAAGCGCGCCTGCCTCGCCCTCGGCGTCCGCGTCTACGAGCACACCCCCGCGCTCACCCTGAAGCCGTACGGCGCCGGCATGGCCGTACGCACCCCCTACGGCTCCGTCCGCGCCCGCAAGGTCGCGCTCGGCACCAACATCTTCCCGAACCTGATCAAGCGCGTACGGGCGTACACCGTCCCGGTCTACGACTACGCGCTGATGACCGAGCCGCTCAGCGAGGAGCAGCTGACGTCGATCGGCTGGAAGAACCGCCAGGGACTTGGGGACAGCGCCAACCAGTTCCACTACTTCCGCCTCTCCGCCGACAACCGGATCCTGTGGGGCGGTTACGACGCGGTCCACCACTACGGCGGCCGGGTGCGCCGCGAGTACGACGACCGTCCGGAGACGTACGCCAAGCTCGCCGGGCACTTCTTCACCTGCTTCCCGCAGCTGGAGGGCGTCCGCTTCACGCATGCGTGGGGCGGCGCCATCGACACCTGCTCGCGCTTCTCGGCGTTCTTCGGCACCGCGCACCACGGCAACGTCGCCTATGCGGCGGGCTACACGGGCCTCGGCGTCGGCGCCACCCGCTTCGGCGCCGAGGTGATGCTGGACCTGCTGGCGGGGGAGACCACGGAGCGGACCTCGCTGGAGATGGTCCGCAAGAAGCCGCTGCCCTTCCCGCCCGAGCCCTTCGCCTGGACCGGCATCGCGCTCACCAAGTGGTCCCTGGCCCGCGCGGATGCGCACGGAGGCCGCCGTAACCTCTGGCTGCGGACAATGGACCGACTCGGACTCGGTTTCGACAGCTGAGAGACACCCGACCCGCGGAAATTGTGATCCAGCTCACTTCACATGGTCGGGAAAACCCGCGTAATGCCTGCCAGGAGACCTCCCTCTCTCCTGTGACGCGACCAGCGTCCAGGAGAGACAGGAGGTCTCCTCATGGCTGGGGCGAAAACGGCGGTCGAGTGGCTGGCGTCCGTTGCTCCGGATCCCGAGGCCTGCCGCTGGGAGTGGGAGCGCAATCCCCTGGGGATCGCGCTGCTGCCCGCAGGCAAGGCCTGGGACGTGCTCATCCTGCCGGCCGAGCTCGGCTATCCCACGCTCGACGTCCTCACCCGGTTCCTCGACCGGCCGGGCCCGGTGCTCGTCGACTTCGGGGACGCCCGCATGGGCTTTCTCGTGCCGCCGGGCACCGCGGCCCGCTGGCTCGGCACCGGTATCCGTACGGCAGGGGCGGGCACCTGGATCGTGGTGCCGTACCCGGGACGCTCGACCGGCGGCGTTCGCTGGCTGGTCCCGCCCGACGGCTCGGGCACCCTCACGGACCCCGCACTCCTCGAACTGGCGATGCACGAGGCGGCGGCGCGCCTGGCGCGCGAGGAGGACAGCTGACGGGCCACTGATGGCCAGAGGTCTACACAGGCGGCGGCTACAAGGACGGTCCGCACGACGGACTACGCGCACTCACCGCACTCGCGTCGGCCCCCGCACGGCCGACGCGCACCAGGAACATCCACAGCGATGCGATCAACACCGTACACAGACACCAACTGGCCACGACGTCAAGGGGCCAGTGATAGCCGCGCCGCACCAGCCCGTACCCGACGGCGAGATTGACGACGGCGCAGGCGCCGTGCAGCGCACGGCGGGCGTACACCGTGCGGAGCCAGGGGAGCAGCAGCAGGGTCGCCGACCCGTAGGCGACGGCGGCCGTCGCGGTGTGGCCGGACGGGTAGTAGCCGGTGGCAGGGGGCACGAGGGGGGTGCCCGGCCGGTCGACCAGTTCTTTGAGGGGGACGATCAGCGCCGGGACCAGCGCCATCAGCAGCGCGGCCGCGAGCGGCGGCAGCCACCAGCGGTACGTCCCAGCCGCACGTCCCCGCCAGGCCACGTGGACCAGGGCGACGACGAGGATGGGCACCGCGACCTGGACATTGCCCAGGTCGGCGAGGAGTTCCGAGAAGCGGTCCGGGTGCGCGAGGGCGTCACTGACCCGCCGGTCCACGCGCAGCAGCAGGCCGTTGGACACGACCTGCCAGGTGATCAGCGCAAAGAGGAGGGCGGGAAGCCCGAGAAGGAGAAGAAAGGAGGTCGGCCGCCCCGGAACAGGGGGGGTAGTTCCGAGGCGGCCGATCAGATCGGATCGACGCCCACCCCGGGGGGTTTGGGGCGGGCGACTGTCCGATCGGTGAGGAGATCCGGAGCCGGAAGCTCCGTGTGTGTGCGCGAGGGCACGACCAGGTCGTAGCTGGGGAGGCCACGGCCTGAAATCGCCCACAGTCCCCTGTGAGCGGGGTGTATCTCTCATCTGGGTAGAACCTACGGCAGGGGGTGGGCGGAAAACAGACGGAATCGCGTCCCGCCATCCACCTCGCACACCTTCTTCACATGGCCTGACGCCCACCGCCCCGGCCCCGGAATCGCGGCGGACGCCAGGGCTGGGGCGGGTGGTGCGCATGGGACGCGCATCCGTGCGTGAGCTGGGGATTCCGCTTGGCTCAGATCCGCGCGAAGGCCTGCTCGATGATGTCGAGACCCTCGTTCAGGAGGTCGTCGCCGATGACCAGCGGGGGCAGGAAGCGGAGGACGTTGCCGTAGGTGCCACAGGTCAGGACCAGCAGGCCCTCGGCGTGGCAGGCCTTGGCCAGCGCGGCGGTCGCCTCGGGGTTCGGCTCCTTGGTCGTACGGTCCTTGACCAGCTCGATGGCGATCATCGCGCCGCGGCCGCGGACGTCGCCGATGATGTCGTACTTCTCGGCGATGGCGGTGAGGCGGCCCTTCATGATCGCCTCGATGTTCTTCGCCTTCGCGTTGAGGTCGAGCTCCTTCATCGTCTCGATCGAGCCGAGCGCGCCCGCGCAGGCGACGGGGTTGCCGCCGTAGGTGCCGCCCAGGCCGCCCGCGTGCGCGGCGTCCATGATCTCGGCGCGGCCGGTGACGGCGGCCAGCGGCAGACCGCCCGCGATGCCCTTGGCCGTGGTGATCAGGTCCGGGACGATGCCCTCGTCCTCGCACGCGAACCACTGGCCGGTGCGGCAGAAGCCGGACTGGATCTCGTCGGCGACGAAGACGATGCCGTTGTCGGCGGCGAACTTCCGGATCGCGGGCAGGAAGCCCTTGGCGGGCTCGATGAAGCCGCCCTCGCCGAGCACCGGCTCGATGATGATCGCGGCCACGTTGTCCGGGCCGACCTGCTTGCTGATCTGGTCGATGGCCTGCGCGGCGGCCTCGGGGCCGGCGTTCTCCGGGCCGGTCGGCCAGCGGTAGCCGTAGGCGACCGGGACGCGGTAGACCTCGGGCGCGAAGGGACCGAAGCCGTGCTTGTACGGCATGTTCTTCGCCGTCAGCGCCATCGTCAGGTTGGTGCGGCCGTGGTAGCCGTGGTCGAAGACGACGACGGCCTGGCGCTTGGTGTACGCGCGGGCGATCTTGACGGCGTTCTCGACGGCCTCGGCGCCGGAGTTGAACAGCGCGGACTTCTTGGCGTGGTCACCCGGCGTGAGCTCGGCGAGGGCCTCGGCGACCTCCACGTAGCCCTCGTACGGGGTGACCATGAAACAGGTGTGGGTGAAGTCGGCGAGCTGCGCGGAGGCCCGGCGTACGACGGCCTCGGCGGACGCGCCGACGGAGGTCACCGCGATGCCGGAGCCGAAGTCGATCAGCCGGTTGCCGTCGACGTCCTCGATGATCCCGCCCCCCGCGCGGGCGGTGAACACGGGCAGCACGGAGCCCACGCCCTGCGCGACCGCGGCGGTACGGCGGGCCTGCAGTTCCTGCGACTTCGGACCGGGGATGGCGGTGACGATCCGGCGCTCCTGCGGAAGTGCACTCATGAGGGGCTCCTGGGGGTGTGCGGCCTTGCGGACTTTTGGCTTCTTTTCTCGCAGGTTAGGACCGGGAGAGGGGGGTGGGCATGCTCCATGTGGGCGCTGTCGGGGGTTCGGGTTTGTCCGCGGTGGACATGGCGGCCGGTGCGGGGCCCGGCCGCGTAAGCGGTGAACTCCCCGTGCCGGGGCGTTAGATTGACCGCTGACGGTGGACGGAACGGCTGGTCAGGGAGCGAGGGTGATGGACAGCGACGGGACGCAGGACACGCGGGGTACGCATGCGAATCCTGTGCCACGTCCGGCGGGCCCGCCGGAGGTACCGCCGAGGCCCACGACCGCACCCGGCGTACCGCCGCGGCCGGACGGCTCGGCCTTCCTGGCGTGGCTGCGGGCGCCGCGCCCCGAGACGCCGCCGGGCGTGTGGCGGTTCGGGCACCGACCGCGGCCGCAGGAGGAGCCCGAACTCATCCCCGCTCGCCAGCTGGTCAGCGGCGCGGTGATCGCGTTCCTCGTCGGCTGGCTGATCTGGTCGCTGCTGTGGAACGGCTACCTCGGCGGCTGGTGGCTGCTGCCGCTCTACGCGATGATCCCGGACTCCTGGGCCCAGCCGCACAGCATCGCCTCGGTCGTGGTCGTCTACGCCTACTACGTGCTGATCGCCCTGGTCATCATGATCGGTGTCGGGAGGCTCGGCCGCTGGGGCGAGATCTGGCGCCGCTACGGCCCGCCCGCCTGGAACCGGACGGCGCCCCGCGCCGAACGCCCGCCCACCCCCGAACAGGACCCCGCCGAGTGGCCCCAGCTCCGCGCCGCCGGAGCCGCCGACGCCGCCGAGCGGCTCGCCGAGGAGGCCCGGGCCGGGCTGATGCGGGACGTCGACCACGCCCGGATCGTGCGCGCCTGGCAGGGCGTACGGACCGGTCGGCACACCCTCGCCGCGTTCACCGGCGCCGTGCTCAAGGACGGCGCCGCCGCCTGTCTGCACCCCTCCGGCGAACGCGACCTGCCGGCCCGGCTCGCCCGGCACGACCTGGTCACCGGTCAGGTGCGGCTCGGCACGACCGCCGACGACCCCCGCAACCCGTACGTCTACCGCGGCGCCGGGCTCGGTCTCGGCCCCGATCTGCTCGGCACCTCCCTGCTCGCCGTCGGCCCGGCCGGCTCCGGCAAGACCGGCACCGTGGTGCGGCCGCTCGCCGAGTCGCTCTGTCTGCACGCCCTCGCCGGACGGGCCGCGGTCGTCGTGGTCGGCGCGGCGGGCGCCGGGCTCGGACCGGTCGACGCGTACGACGTCGTCGTACGGATCGGGAATCCGGAATCCGTGTACGACCTGGACCTGTACGGCGGGACGAGCGACCCCGACGAGGCCGCGGCCGTGCTTGCCGAGGCGCTGGTCGGGGACCTCGCCGATCCGCACCCGGGCAGCGACAGCCGCC
The DNA here is from genome assembly GCF_053598255.1 of Streptomyces sp. NPDC001157. NCBI lineage: Bacteria > Bacillati > Actinomycetota > Actinomycetes > Kitasatosporales > Streptomycetaceae > Streptomyces > Streptomyces sp. NPDC001157. The sequence goes on along the minus strand of NZ_JBSFJW010000021.1, from coordinate 2,787 downwards.
GGTCCACGACCGTGCTCGCCCAGCTCCTCGGCCCCTTCCGGGCCGTCCACGGCCGCTTCCCCTCAGTGCCGGAGCTGCGGCAGCTGCTCGACGGTGCGCCGGGGCCGCTGGAGGAGCTGCGTACGGCGCTGCAGGGCTCGGGGCAGGAGTCGCTGCTGCGTGAACTGGACGCCCGGGAGCGGCAGTTGGGGCATCCGGGGGATGTGGCGGCGGTGCTGGCGGACCGGGTGGCGCTGCTGGACCGGCCCGCCTTCGCCGGGTTCTTCGACACCTCGGGACAGTCCAAGCCCTTCTCCCTCAAGGCCCTCGACCACCCGGTGCGGGTCCGTATCGACCTGCCCGAGCGCGGGCATGCGGACGCCTCGCGGATGCTGGCGCGGCTGGTGCTCGCGCAGTTCACCGCGAGCGTGGCGGTACGCGAGGACCGTTCGCTCTTCGCCTGCCTGGTGCTGGACGACGGGACGGGGGTCGTGACCCCGGAGGCGGTGCGCGGGATCCAGCGGCTGCGGTCCGGGAACGCCGGTGTCGTACTGACCCTGCGGACCCTGGACGATGTGCCGAGGCCGTTGCGCGGGCCGCTGCTCGGCTCCACCGGATGCCGTATGGCGCTGTCCGGGCTCACCCCGTGGGACGGGCAGGACTTCGCCGAGGTCTGGGGCAAGGAGTGGACCGAGGCACGGGACGTCACCGACCGGCAGATCATCGCCGAGACCCCGGCCGGCAAGGCCGTCCACATGCTCCGGCGCGTCATCACCGGCAAGGCGCCCACCGCGCGGGCCGTGACCGTCCGGCAGGTCGAGCGGGAGCGGTGGTCGGCGTCCGAGCTGGCGCACGGGGTGCCGCCCGGACATGCGGTGCTGTCGCTGACGACCGTGAAGGGCGAGCATGCGCCGCCGCTGCTGGTGGATCTGAGGGGTTAGGTCTGGACTTCACAGGACCGGGTGACCGTACGGTGAGGCAGAATCGGCACAGGCCGTTCATACCTGGCGGCCAAAAGATCAAAAGGTTCGCCCGATCCCCGCAAACCTGACCTGAAGGCCTCATGCCCCCGACACTCGCCTCGCTCGTCCACCACTCCGCGCTCAAACTCACCGTGCGCGCGGGCGAGGACCGCCTCGACGTGCCGGTCCGCTGGGCGCACGTCAGTGAGCTCGCCGACCCCGTGCCGTACATGGAGGGCGGGGAGCTGCTGCTGATCACCGCGCTGAAGCTGGACGCGGAGGATCCGGAGGCGATGCGGCGGTATGTGAAGCGGCTGGTGGGGGCGGGGGTCGTCGGACTCGGCTTCGCCGTCGGGGTCAACTACGAGGAGATCCCGAAGGCGCTGGTCGACGCGGCGGAGGGCGAGGGCCTGCCGCTGCTTGAGGTGCCGCGGCGCACGCCCTTCCTCGCCATCAGCAAGGCCGTGTCCGCGGCGATCGCCGCCGACCAGTACCGGGCGGTGACGGCGGGCTTCGCCGCCCAGCGCGAACTGACCAAGCAGGCGCTGACGGGCGGACCCGAGGGAGTGCTGTCCGCGCTCGCCTCGCAGGTCGACGGATGGGCCGCGCTGTACGACGCCTCGGGCGCCGTCGTCGCGACCGCACCGGAGTGGGCGGGCCGGCGGGCCGCACGGCTCACGGCGGACGTGGAGCGGCTGCGGGAGCGGCCCGCGCCCGCGTCCTCGGTGGTCGGCCCGCCGGACAACGAGGACCGCGTCGAACTGCACTCGCTGGGGACTGGGAGGCGGCCTCGGGCCGCGCTCGCGGTGGGGACGGCGGCCGCGCTCGGCACGGCGGAGCGGTACGCCGTCCACTCGGCGATCGCGCTGCTGACGCTGACCACGGAACGGTCGAGGTCGCTGCACGCCGCGGAGCAGCGCATCGGGGCGGCGGTGCTGCGCATGCTGCTCGCGGGGGAGCCGGACCATGCGCGGGCCGTCGCGGGCCATCTGTACGGGGGGCTGCTGGACGCACCCTTCCGCTTGGTCATCGCGGAGTCGGCGGCGCGGGCCGCCGCCGACGCGGGCGGCGATCCGCTGGCCGGGCTCGCCGAGATCGTGGAGTCGGCGGCCGCGCGGGCGGGGGAGCCGGTGCTGGTCGTACCCGAGGGGGAGCGGCTGGTCGTGCTGGCTGCGGACGGGGGTGCGGCGGTCACCGCGTGCGGGGAGTACGCGGCGGTGGTGGAGGCTGCGCGGGGTGGGGCGGACGCGGTGCGGGATGCCACCGGCGGTGAGGAGGACGAGCTGGTGGTCGGGGTGTCGGCGCCCGTGGGGCCGATCGCGGCCGCGGCGGCGTACAAGCAGGCCGAGCAGGCGTTGTCGGTGGCCCGGCGGCGGGGGCGGGTGTTCGTGGGCCACGAGCAGTTGGCGGCCGGGTCTGTGCTGCCGTTGCTGGCCGACGATGCGGTGAAGGCGTTCGCGGACGGGTTGCTGCGGGCGCTGTACGAGCATGACGCGACCGGGCGGGGGGATCTGGTGGCCTCGCTTCGGGCGTGGTTGTCGCGGCATGGGCAGTGGGATGCGGCGGCTGCGGATCTGGGGGTGCATCGGCATACGTTGCGGTATCGGATGCGGCGGGTGGAGGAGATTCTGGGGCGGTCGCTGGATGATCCGGATGTGCGGATGGAGCTGTGGCTGGCGCTGAAGGCGACGTCGGCGGAGTAGCCACCGCGGGTTTCCTCGCCCCCGCCGCCCCTACCCGTCCCGTCCCTGGGGGCTGCCGCCCCCAGACCCCCGCTTTCGGCCTGAACGGCCTCGTCCTCAAACGCCGGACGGGCTGAAAACAGCCCCTCCGGCGGTTGAGGAGC